>SYCI01000136.1 GCA_005787035.1 Actinomycetota bacterium
CGGTGGCGGCGGCGGAAGTTCGAGCGGCAGCTGACCGTGCGTTCCCCGACCATCGACTTCAACGTCGAGCGCCGCTCGACGGACACCATCGGCTCGTGGCATGCCATGGGTAGTGGCGTCCAGGTCATCGTGTCGGGGACCGATGAAATCTCGAGTTCGGCGGTCCGTCACGCCCGCGACCGGATCGCCGAACTCGAACTTCTATGGAGTCGGTTCATCGACCACAGCGAGGTGTCGCGTCTCAATCGGAACAACGGGCAGCCGTTGCGGGTAGCCGATGAAACCCGCCGGCTCGTCGAACACATGCGGGACGGGGTCCAGGCGACCGGCGGCGCGTTCGATCCGACGATGATCGTGCCCCTCGTCCGACTCGGCTACGAAAAATCACTCGATGGGTCCGGGCGGTCGACACTCCTCGAGACCGACCTCCACCAGCGCGGCGACATCCTGTCCATCCAGAGTTGGGTCGACACTTCGGGATCATGGGTCCGTCTCCCCATCGGGACCGCCCTCGACCCCGGCGGAATCGGCAAGGGATTCGCCGCCGACATCGTCATGAGCGAGATCCACGAGATATTCGGACGCGGTGCGCTCGTCTCGATCGGGGGCGATGTGAGTGTTGGAGGTGCTGGTCCCGAGAAAGAAGGTTGGCGGATTGTCGTTCTCGACCCGGACAAGAAGGCCGCGATCGACGAGGTCCGACTCGCCCGAGGAGGGGTCGCGACTTCGAGTGTTCGACTCCGTCGGTTCACCGAGCCCGGGCGTCACACTCAGAACCATCACCTTCTCGACCCTTCATCATTGACCCCGATCGCCAACGGAATCTTCGGAGCAACGGTGATCGCCGGATCGGCTGCGTGGGCCGAGATCCTCACCAAGTCGTTGATGATCGGCGGCCGAGCACGACTCGCCGAACTCGATGCACTCGGCATCGGCGCTTCGATCGTCGACGTCGAGGGAATCGCGTTCAATACGACCTGGAACGAATACAAGGAGAAATGATGGAAGTCAGCCCGCAGTTCTGGTGGTATCTCTCGAGGGCTTCGGGAATCGTCGCCTTCGTGCTCCTGACCGCGAGTCTCGTGTGGGGAGTTCTGCTCTTCACCCGAGCGCTGAAGAAGATCGACCGGGCTTCGTGGCTCCTCGAGATGCACTCCTGGCTCTCGGGGCTCGCCGTGATCACGATCGCCCTCCACCTCGTGGCACTCGTGGCTGACAACTACGTGCACTTCGGATGGAAGGAATTGTTCGTTCCCAACGGGAGCACTTGGAAGACCGGTCCGGTCAACTTCGGAGTGGCTACCTTCTGGATCCTCGTCGCCGTCCAGGGCACGTCGTTGATCCGCAAACACATCAACCGACGCTTCTGGAAGTACGTCCACATTGCGTCGTACGCCTCGTGGTGGCTCACCGCGCTGCACGCCGGACTCGCCGGCACCGATGCCACCCATCGGGCCTATCAAGCGGTCGCGCTTCTGGCGACCGTCGCTGCCGTGGCGGCCACGGTCCTCCGGATCGTCGCACCTCGCAAGACGGAGGCCACTGCTACCGCCTGAGGTCGAGAGCCGTCAGACCGTGGGCAACTGGTAATCCGCGAAGCGGTCGCGCAAAGTCTTCTTGGAGAACTTGCCGACGCTCGTCTTGGGAACTTCGTCGATGAACACGACATCGTCGGGCAATTGCCACTTCGCGAGTGTCGGAGCCAAGTGCTCGATCACTTCGGCCGGCGTCATGGTGGCGTCTTTCTCGAGCACGACGCAGGCGAGCGGACGTTCCGACCACTTCGGGTGCGGAACTCCGATGACTGCCGCTTCTCGAATCTTCGGGTGGGCCATCAATTCGTTCTCGATCTCGACCGAGCTGATCCATTCACCACCGGACTTGATGAGGTCCTTGGTGCGATCGAGCAATCGGATACGTCCCCGCTCGTCGACCGCCGCGACGTCGCCGGTACGCAGCCAGCCGTCGGCCGTGAAACTCTCACCGGCGCGTTCGTCGTTGTAGTAGGTGGCGGCGATCCAGTTGCCGCGGCACTGGAGTTCGCCACTCGACTCACCATCCCACGGAACGCTCGTGGTGGTACCGGGTTCCACCACACGGCACTCCACGCCGAACATGATCCGGCCGACCTGGGTGCGCAGGTCCGCCTGCTGGTCGACGTCGAGCAGCAATTGATCACTGTCGAGATGGCATACCGCGGCGAGCGGACTCGTCTCGGTCATTCCCCAGGCCTGGAGAATGGGCAGGCCCGTCTGTTCGCGGTAGGCCTCCGACAGCGCACGCGGTACCGCCGAACCACCGCAGGGAATCGCGCTCAGGCTGGAGGTATCACGACCCTTGAGCTCAGGCAGAACGCCCATCCAGATGGTGGGCACACCGGCGGCGATCGTCGCCTTCTCTTCCACGATGAGATCGGCGATGGCCTTGCCCGACAGGTCGGGGCCGGGCATGATGAGGTCGGCTCCCGCCGCCACCGCCGCGTGGGCGAGACCCCACGCTTTGGCGTGGACCATCGGCACCACCGGAAGGATCGAATCGCGCTCGGAAACACCGAGACCGTCGACCATCATGGTCGCCATCGTGTGCAGGAACGTGCTGCGATGTGAATACACGACGCCCTTGGGGTTGCCAGTGGTGCCACTCGTGTAACACATGCTCGCCGCCGAATTTTCGGGAACTTCGACGAAGGTCGCCGGTGACGCCTGGGCCAAGAGTTCTTCGTAGTCGTGACGCGGGATACCGGCGAGGTCGGCCGGCACATCGCCCTTACCGTCGTCCATGATCACAAGATGCTTCACGGTGGTGAACGTGGGGAGCAGCGGTGCGAGGAGTCCGATGAGCGAGCGATCGACGAAGATCACTTCGTCCTCGGCGTGGTTGACGATGTACGTGAGCTGTTCGGGGAAGAGGCGGATGTTGAGGGTGTGCAGAACTCGCCCGGAGCAGGGAGCCGCGAAATAGAGCTCGAGGTGGCGGGCCGTGTTCCAGGCGAACGTGGCCACACGACCGCTCGCCGAGATCCCCAATTGATCGAGCACCGTTCCGACACGTCGCGTGCGATCGGCCCACGCCGCGTAGGTGGTGCGCTCGCGACCATTCGCGGTCGCGGTCACGATGGTCTTGCGACCGTAATAGCGCTCGGCGCGGTCGAAAATGTGATTGATCGACAGCGGAACGTCCTGCATGAGTCCGGCGAAGCCGATGGACGCGTTGGAAGCCATGTGATCCCCCTTGTTCGGCCCTGATCGTACTTCGCGGACTCGGTCACCTAGATTGCCGGGGATGTCGGATGCGCCCCTCCCCCGACCTTCCGTCGAGCCGATCCATGTCTCGACACCCGCGCGGCGCGCGATCCTGATCGCCTCGGGTCTTCTCTTCGCCATCGGCACTTTCGGCTCCAACATCGGGCCGGCGTGGGTCGACGAACGCCCTGCGGTGGTCCTCGCACTCTCGTCGCGCAACCGGAACCTCTTCGGCTCGGTGCCGTTCATCGATCCGCTTCCGTACGCGCTCCTCGGATTCGGCCGACTCATGTTGGCCGGTGTGTGCCTGTTCCTCCTCGGTCGTTGGTACGGCGAGCGCGCGATCCGCTGGACCGAGAACCAGATGGGTGAACTTCCGGCGATCTATCGGTGGTTCCAGACCGGCGTCGACCGTGCCGGTTGGCTGCTCGTGATCCTGATGCCGGCGAGCAATCTCGTCTGCCTCATGGCCGGACATCGACGCATGTCGCCCCGATTGTTCGTACTTCTGCTGGCCGCGGGCATCGCTCTCAAGCTTGGGGTTCTCTGGGCCGGCGGGCAGGTGTTCGAGGATCAGATTCGATCGTTCCTGAACTGGATCGAGGACTACCAGTGGTACGTGGTGGGTGGTCTCTTCGCGCTGTCGTTCGTGCAGTCGGCCCGCCAAGGTCGCAAGCGGATTCCCGACGTCATCCACGAGATCGAGCACCCGACCGAGGACTGACCCGACTTTCCATCGCCTCGGCTGAGCGATGGGCAGCGGTGCGTTCTAGATTTCAGGCACTCCCGTTCCGGGACCACCCAAGGAGAGCACCATGGCCATTTCCGTCGGCGACAAGATTCCCAACGTCCAACTTCGCGTCCTCGCGGCATCGGGCATGCCCGAGCCCGTCAACTCACACGATGTGCTCGCCAAGGGAACGGTCGTGTTGTTCGCCGTTCCCGGCGCCTTCACTCCCGGATGTTCGATGATCCACCTTCCCGGATACGTGAAGAATCGTGAGGCACTCAAGGCCAAGGGTGTCGAGACCATCGCCTGCATCAGCGTGAACGACCCGTGGGTCATGGACGCCTGGGGCAAGGCTCAGGGCGCCGACGGCATCGTGATGCTCGCCGACAGTGGCGACTTCACCAAGGCCATCGGACTCGAAATGGACGGTTCGGGCTTCGGCCTCGGCACGCGCTCGCAGCGTTACTCGGCGGTGTTGAAGGACGGCGTCGTGCAGGAGATCAACGTCGAGGATGGCCCCGGCGTGACGGTCAGCGCCTGCGAAGTCGTCCTCGGTCACCTCTGACGGGCAACGTCTCCCCGGGACTCAACCCCGTCCCACCCCCGTTGTAGAACGAAGGCGTGTACCGACTCACGTACTTCTTCGTGGCCCTCGCCTTGGTTGCGGTCGCCATCATGGCCATCCCGATCTTCTTCGTGCTGTTCTTCGGCGCGGGGATCATGGTGCTCGCCGCTCTCTTCCTCTGACCGTTCGGCCGTCGCGACCCGACCACGAAGAGGTTCAGATGCCGAGCGCGGCGTCGAGTCCGATGGTGAGTCCGGGCAGACCGGCGATCTTCTTGCATGCGAGCACGACGCCGGGCATGAAACTCACCCGGTCGTAGCTGTCCTGACGGATGGTGAGCGTCTGACCGGCGGCGCCGAGGATCACCTCTTGATGGGCGACCATGCCGCGCATGCGGATGGCGTGCAGACGAATATCGGCCGGACCCTTGCCACCGCGTGCACCTTCGACGACTTCGTGCGTCGTGGGATCGGGAGCCCACTCGCCCGACGCCGCCGCCATACGGCGAGCGGTGGCCATGGCGGTGCCACTCGGCGCGTCAGCCTTGTTGTCGTGGTGGAGTTCGACGATCTCGGCCGTGTCGAACCACGGCGCGGCCAATTCGGCGAACTTCATCATGAGCACGGCGCTGATCGCGAAGTTGGCGGCGATCAGGCAGTTCGACGACGTGAATGACGAACGGAAGTTGGCGAGATCGTCGTCGGAGAAACCAGTGGTGCCGACCACCGCGTGCACACCGTGGAGCGCGCACCACGACAGATTGGTGCGCGATGCGGCAGCCACCGTGAAGTCGACCGCCACCTGAACGCCGGCGTCGGCCATGGCGCGCGGGTCGCCGGCAATGGTGACTCCGTGCACCGTGCGACCCACCGCAGCCGGGTCGACGGCGGCAACCAATTGGAGAGCGGAATCGGCAACGACGGCGTCGCAGACGGTTGCGCCCATCCGACCGCCGGCGCCGAAGACACCGACCTTGATGGGTGACGAACTCATGCGCCGATCCTAAGGGTTCTCAGGAGACGACGAGGGAGATGTTTGCGTCAGCGATGACGACGCGGGCCGCGATCACGGCCACCGCCACCACGACGGTCACCGCCACGGCGATCACCACGCTCATCGCTACCTGCAGATCCACCGGGACCGAGGTCGCCGAGTTCGCTCGCGATCTCGCTGTCGAAGGCGTCTTCGAAGCTCACCGAGACCGGGCCACCCGAACGACCGCCGCCGTTCGACGACGATCCGCTCGATGATGAACCACCAGACGAATCTCCCGTCGGCTCGGGGCCGTCGCCCACCGGGGTGAGCGACACCTTGCCCTTGTCGTCGATGTCGTCGACGCGGACTTCGAGTTCCTGTCCGAGCGTGAGCACGTCCTCGACGTTGTTGATGCGCTTACCGCGACCCAACTTCGAGATGTGCACGAGGCCATCGCGACCCGGAAGGATGTTGACGAAGGCACCGAACTTGGTGATCGACACGACGCGACCGTTGTAGACGGCGCCGAGTTCGGCCTTGGGCGGATCGACGATGGCGAGGATGCGAGCCTTCGCGTCCTCCATGCGCCAACCCTCGACCGCGCCGATGGTCACGATGCCCACCACGCCGTAGTCGTCGACGCTGATGTCGGCGCCGGTCTCCTGCTGGATGGTGTTGATGACCTTGCCCTTGGGTCCGCTCACTTCGCCGACCTTGTCGAGCGGGATGGTGATCGAGGTGATCTTCGGAGCCGACTCGGCAACCTCGGTGCGCGGTGCCGCGATGGCGGCGTTCATGACATCGAGAATCTTCAGACGGGCTTCCTTGGCCTGCTCGAGCGCGGCAGCCAGAACGTCGGCCGGGATGCCGTCGATCTTGGTGTCGAGCTGAAGTGCAGTGACGGCGTCGGCGGTGCC
>SYCI01000137.1 GCA_005787035.1 Actinomycetota bacterium
CTTCTGACCGTTGATCACCCAATGGTCACCATCACGGACTGCGCTCGTCTTCAACGATGCGAGATCGGATCCGGCATTCGGCTCCGACATACCGATGCACCACACCGACTTGCCTTCGAGGATCGCCGGCAGGAACTCGGCCTGCTGATCGGGACGACCGTAGGTGATGAGAGTCGGCCCCATCTGCCGATCGGCGAACCACATCGCGCCGATCGGTGCTCCGGCCTTGATGAGTTCCTCGCCGATGATGAGTCGGTCGATGGCCGGCCGACCGCCACCGCCGAATTCGGTCGGCCAAGTGAGACCGATCCAGCCGCGAGCCCCCAACTCGGTCGCGAACTCGCGCGACCAACCGTTGATCCAGGAATCGTTCGCCCGACCGTACCGACGAACGGCTTCCGCGGCGACGGTCCGGGCCTCCTCACGTAAAGCCTGTTGCTGATCGGACCACGTGAACTCCACGCCGTCAGTCTGCCCGCACCCGGGTGACCACCGTGAACCCGACGGGCCACTCCCTGCTTCGGGAATGGGAGAATGGTCACATGAGGCACCTCGACGAGCTGGACACCCACTACCCGCTCGACCCCGCTGACGTCACGTACTTCCGCGAGAACGGACACGTCGTCACGCGGGCCCTCGCAACACGGGAGACCGTCGATGAGGTTCGTCCGCACGTGGACGACGCGACGCAGTCTCTACGGTGGGACCGACGCTCACTCGAAGATCGCGACACCTACGGTCGCGCTTTCGTTCAGGCCGCCAATGTGCATCGACACTCCCCGGTCGTGGAGCGATTCGCCCTCGCCCGTCGATTCGCGCGCGTGGCCGCCGAATTGCTGGGCGTCGCCGGCGTTCGCCTCTATCACGATCAAGCGCTCTACAAGGAGCCCGGCGGAGGCTTCACTCCGTGGCATCAGGATCAGGTGTACTGGCCTCTCGACACCGACGACACGATCACCATGTGGATGCCCCTCGTGGACGTGCCCCACGACATCGGCGGCATGGTGTTCGCCGATTCAAGTTGGCGACACCGCAACCTCGGCGAGCACGTGATCGGGGATGCGTCCCACGAATACTTCGAGGCTCTGGTGCGAGATCGCGGCTTCGCGTTGTCGAGCCACGGCCCCTTCGCCGCCGGCGATGCGACCTTCCACCGCGGCTGGACTCTCCATTCGGCGCCGGCCAACCCGACGTCGACGATGCGCAGTGTGCTGACCGTCATCTACTACGCCGACGGCGCCCGGGTGGGCCCGGCCGATCATCCGGCCCGCCAACTCGACCTCGCTCTGTGGCTCGGCAACGCTGCTCCGGGAAGTCTTGCCGACTCCAATCCCCTGCTCTGGCACGAATCGTGGGCGGCGACCGATCGATGAGTCATCCTCCCCGCTCGTTCCATCTGCTCGCCAAGCCCACCGGCGCCACCTGCAATCTCGACTGCACCTATTGCTTCTTCTTGTCGAAGGACGAGCTCTATCCGAACCGCTCGACGCGCATGGGCGACGACGTTCTCCGCGCCTACATCACCCAACTTCTCGCAGCCCAACCCGACGGTGAAGTCAACGTCGCCTGGCAGGGCGGCGAGCCGACCCTCATGGGAATCGACTTCTTCGAACGAGCCGTCACACTGGCACAAGACGCCAAACGACCGACGCAACAACTTCTCCACACCATCCAGACGAACGGCACCCTGCTCGATGACGAATGGGTCTCGTTCTTCGGGCGCCACCAATTCCTCGTCGGTCTCAGTATCGACGGTCCGGCCGACATCCACGATCGCTACCGAGTCACCAAGAACGGCCGGGGCACTCACGCCGAAGTCGTCCGAGCCTGGAATCTTCTGCGCGCCGCCGGCGTCGAGACCAACATCTTGTGTTCGGTGAGCGCGGCCAATTCCGCCCACGGACCTGAGGTGTACCGATACTTCCGCGACGACCTCCGGGCCGAGCACATCCAATTCATCCCCATCGTCGAACGCGCCACCGAAGCGACGCTCGGCCTGGCCGAACAAGGCTGGAGCGACAAACCCGGTCGGCGACGCATCCTCTACACGCAGTCGGGTTCGCTCACCACTTCGCGGTCGGTCACGGGCGCCGACTACGGGCGCTTCCTCATCGATGTCTTCGACGAGTGGGTCCGACACGACGTCGGTCGTGTGTACGTTCAGCTCTTCGACGTGACCCTCGGCAATCACCTCGGACTCCACAGCTTGTGCGTTCACTCACCCGAATGCGGCGCCGCTCTGGCCATCGAGCACAACGGCGACGTCTATTCGTGTGATCACTTCGTGGAACCCGATCATCTACTCGGCAACGTGATGGAACGACCACTGGCCGAACTCGTGGCTCTCCCCCAACAAGTGGAGTTCGGTCGCCACAAGTCGACGTCGTTGCCCCGACAATGCCGGGAATGTGACGTGCTCTTCGCTTGCCACGGCGGTTGCCCGAAGGATCGCTTCACCACCACGTCCGATGGCGAGCCGGGGCTCAATCATCTGTGCGCGGGATACCTGGAGTTCTTCCGCCACTCACGATCGTCGTTCACCGAGATGGCTCGCTTGCTTCGCGCCGGACGTTACGCCGACGAGATCATGGCGCAGTAGCGCCACTCGCCCGACGGATCCATTCCCACATCGCGGCTCGTTCGGCTGGCGTGTCGGAGCTACGGGTGTTGGGCAGACGATGAATCGGACGACGCTCGCGATCGCACCAGAAGCCACCGCTCGAACCCAACGCATCAACGGTCGTCGCCGCCAGCCACACGATCGTGTCGGCACCCTCATCGGATGTTCGCAGCACCGGCGAGGTGAGCCGGGCGAATCCGGGTAGCGAGTTCCGCACGCCGGGGGTGTCGGCCCAGCCGGGGTGCATCGCATGAAAGGCGACCGATCGCTCCCGCTCGGCCCATGTCTCGTTCGCCGTGACCTGCATCCGCTTGGCGATCGCGTACTGCCGCGTGCCGTCGTAGCGATTCTCGGCCATCTCAGGTGATGCGCCGGTGGTGAACTTGGGCAGAGGCGCCGCGTACATACCGCCGGACGCCACCGTGATCACCCGACCACCGGCCAGCGATTCGAGCAGCAGCGACGTGAGGAGATGAGGGCCGAGGACGTGGGTGGCGATCGTCGATTCGAATCCCTGCGGCGACTCGAGTCGATCCTTGGTGAGCGCGCCGGCGTTGTGCACGAGCACGTCGAGCCGTCCACGACCACCGATCTCGTCAGCCGCTCGGCGTACGGCGTCGAGATCGCCGAGATCGGCCACCGTCACCACGATGGAACCGCCACCATGCGCCGACAAATCGTCCTCCACCCGGTGGAGCCGACCGGCATCACGACCGATCAGGACGAGATCGGCGCCCAGTGAACGCAACGCTCTCGCGGTGGCCAACCCGAGCCCCGACGTGGGACCGGTCACCGCCACGGTCTTGCCCCGTAGGGCGCCGGCCGCCAATGGCTCCCAACTCCGCGACCGGATCGCATAGCCGAGTCGCGAATATCCGCCGATCACCGACGCGTCGAGAGAGCGATCGATCAGGCGTTCCACGAATCCCATGCCGACATTCCACACCGCTTCGGTCGAGAACACGTCATCCGACCGGACATCTCGGCGACGGATCACGAGTTCGTTCCGTCAGCGCGACCGCTTCGTGTGCGACACTGGGTCGTGGCCGTTTCCGACCCGCATCGGCATTCCGACCAAGATCACCCGACTGAGCACGATCACCCGCACGTGCACGGACCCGACTGCGGTCACGTGGCCGTTCGGCACGGCGACCACGTCGATTACGTGCACGACGGCCATCGCCACCACGAACATGGTGACCACTGGGACGAATGCGTCGCCGAGACCTGCGTGGAACACTCCGAGCATCCCCATCAGCACGGTCCGGGTTGCGGACACACTCCGGTCCCCCACGGCGACCACATCGACTATCTGCACGACGGGCATCTGCACGCCGCGCACGAAGGACACTGGGACGAGCACTGAAGCTCGCGGTCAGTGTTCGTGGTGCTGGTGTTCAGTGACGACGAGTTGGTCGTGAATCCGAGTGAGTCCGACCCCGAAGGTCGCGAGCAGGTTCTCGGGCGTGAGGACCGTATTGGGCGGACCATCGGCGATGAGGCGTCCGGCCAGTAGCAACACGCGATCACACGATGACGCTTCACCCACGTCGTGGGTCGCGGTCACCACGGCGGCACCCCGCTCTCTTTCGGCCGCCATCGCCTCCAGATAGGCGGCCCGGCCGGTGGCATCGAGTCCGGCGGTGGGTTCGTCGAGCAGAAGCAGACTCGCCCGACGGGCCAGCGCCTGGGCGAGGAAGACACGCTGCTGTTGTCCGCCCGACAGATCACGAAGGGGCGCGTTCCCGAGATGTGCGACTCCCATTCGCTCGAGTGACTCGTTCACGATCGCGTCGTCGCTCGGGCTACGACGGCGGAGACGTCCTCGCTGGTCGAAGCGCGCCATGCGAACGATGTCGATCGAACGAATCGGCAAGGCCAATCCGTTCGGATGCGACTGACTCAGATACGCCACCTCGGTCGAGGCGGCCACGATCGGTCGACCGAGGACTTCGAACGCGCCAACCACCGGCGCGAGGAGACCTGCGAACGTCTTGAGCAGGGTCGACTTACCCGAACCATTCGAGCCCACCAGAGCCACCGAACCGCCCGCTGCGATCAAAACGTCGACACCACTCACGACCGCCCGACCGTCGTAACCGACCGAGAGTCGACGGGCGACCAACACCGGCTTCATGCGTGCGCTCCGACCCGCGAGCGAAAGGAGGTGACCAGCAACACCACGAAGAACATCGCGACGGCCACGAGTACCACCGACGCTCCAGCCGCCCACGCGTAGTGATACGAGAGAAGGAGCCCCACGTAGGTGGCGAGCGAACCGGTGAGCGCAGCCCAGAGCATCATCACACCGACGCGACGAGCGACGAGCGCCCCCACACCGGCGGGCGCGAGCAACATGCCAAACACCAAGAGCGATCCGACGGTCTGGAAAGACACGACGATGGTGCCGGCCACGAGTACGAGCATGAGCCGGTGGTACGCATCGGCTCGGAATCCCATGACCTTGGCTTGATCGCGGTCGAAACACAGGAGGAGAAACGGCCGCGCCGACCAGAGAGCCACGAGGCCGACGACGGCGGCCGCGATCGCCTGGATCACGAGATCGGCGTCGTCGACCCCGAGGAACTCCCCGAAGAGAATCGCCTCGAGGCTCGTGCCCAACGAATCGGAACTCGACACCATCACGACTCCGAGGGCGAGGAGACCGATGAAGAGGAGCCCGATCGCCGAATCACTCGACAATCGGGATCGTTTGGTGACGAGGCCGACGCCACCGATCATGACGCCCGCTCCGAGCGCTGCACCGAGAAGGGTCGGCAAGCCGACGAGGAGGGCCAGAGCCACCCCGGGAAGGACCCCGTGCGCGAGCGCGTCGCCGATGAAGGCCATCCCCCGGAGCACGACGTACGTTCCGATGACCGCACACGCCAATGACACGAGCACTCCGGCGATGAGGGCCCGGACCATGAACTCGTTGTCGAGGAACGGGTCGATCAACGAGCCCACAACGCCACCTTACGGAGCGAGCGCAGCGGCGATGGTGGACGCCAGTCGAAGCATGAAGCTTCGGTACGTCCCGTCCTGCGGTACGAGGTGGGTCGAGATCTCCACCACGCGCGCGCCGGTCTCCTCGGCGATGGCCCGCGCCACGTCGGCCGGAGTGCCGAGTTCGGTGAAGATCGTCGTCACCCCGGCATCCACGATCGCCCGCTTGAGATCGGCCAGATCGGCCGCCGTGGCGTCGGCATCGGTGGAAAGACTCGGAACGACTGCGCCAACCAGATCGAAGTCGTAGTGATGTGCGAAGTAGCCGAGTGATTCGTGGCCGGTCACCAGTCGACGGTCGGTCACCGGCGCGAGCAGTGATCGAACCTCGGCGTCGAGTGCGGTGAGTTCGGCTTCGAAGGCCGCAACTTCGACCCCGCCGATACCGATCGAGTCGAGCTCGGTCGCGAGCGCGTCGACGACGTCCAACATGGCTTGCGGGTCGGTCCAGAAGTGCGGATCCCCCGCGTCGTGATCGTGAGCGTCTTCCTCATGGCCGTCTTCATCGTGCGGTTCACCGGCCAGAACCTCGACGTGGTCGGTGGCACGAAACACCGGGACGCCTGCTTCTTGGGCAACCTGTAACGCTTCGTCGAGGTTGGATTCGAGGCCGAGACCGTTGGCCACTACGAGATCGGCGTCGTTCAATCGTTCGATGTCCTTGGCCGACGGTTCCCAATCGTGGGGATCGGTCCCGTTGGGTACGAGCACGGTGACCTCGGCCAGGTCGCCCACCAGTTCGGTCACCACCGAACCGAGGATCGCGTGGGTGACCACGATCCGGGTTCCGGCTTCGGTCTCATCCCGGCCGCCACACGCCGCCACGGCGAACATCGAGGTCAAGAGCAACAGAGGAGTCCGGAGCCAACGCATGATTTTATGATAATCATTCTCATTTAGAAACACAACCCCACTCGTCATCGCAGGTCACCCACTACCGTCGAAGCATGCCCTCGGCGTTCCTGCATCCCTTCGCCAAACCGACCCGTGAGGACTTCCGTTCGATCGTTCGGGGTTCGGGCGCCACCGTGACCGACTCGGAAGGTCGTGAGTACATCGACGGAATGGCCGCTCTTTGGTACTGCGCCGTCGGCCACGGTCGCACCGAGATCGCCGACGCCATCGGTCGACAGGCCGCGACTCTCGCCGGCTACTCCACGTTCGACCCGTTCACCAACGAGGTCGTGGAGGAACTCGCCGCCCGCCTGGTGTCGATCGCTCCCATGGCCGATTCGCGCGTCTTTTTCACGTCGTCGGGTTCAGAAGCCGTCGACACGGCGATGAAACTCGCGCGGCTCGCTCACGTCCAGGCCGGCCACCCCGAAAAGACTCTGATCATCTCGCGTCAGCGCGGCTATCACGGCACTGCTTACGGCGGCACGAGCGCACAGGGAATTCCGCCCAACCGCGAGGGATACGGGCCCCTCGTCGGAGACGTCGTTCAGGTTCCGGCCGATGACATCGAGGCCTTGGCCACCGCCATGTCGCACCATGGTCAGACCATCGCCGCGGTTCTGGTCGAGCCGGTGCAAGGCGCCGGCGGTGTGTTCCCACCGACCGAGGGTTATCTCGAAAGTGTTCGCCGCTTGTGCGATCAGCACGGAGCCTTCTTGATCTACGACGAAGTGATCTCCGGATTCGGACGCCTCGGACACTGGTTCGCCGCACATCGTTTCGGTGTTCGCCCCGACCTCGTGACGTTCGCCAAAGCGGTCACCTCTGGATACCAACCACTCGGTGGCGTCTTCGTGGGTCCGGCGGTTCGCGGACCTCTCGAAGCCGACCCGAATTTCTTCCTCCGCACCGGATTCACCTACTCGGGTCATCCGACCGCGTGCCGAGCCGCCATCGTGAACCTCGACATCATCGAACGCGAAGGTCTGGTCGAGCGGGCCCGTCACGTGGGCGCCCGCTTGTCGGCCGGACTGCGGGCGTTGGCCGACGACGGCGTCGTGGACGCCGTTCGTGGTGACGGAGCCGTCTGGGCCGTCGCCCAGCACTCGCACGTCGACCCCACGGGTGTGCGCGACCGAATGCTCGACATGGGCGTGATCACCCGCGCCGTCGGAACCGACACCAACACCTTCTGCCCGCCCCTCGTGATTGCCGACGCTCAGGTCGACCGCATCATCGACGCTCTGGCCACGGCCTCCCGCCCGTCATGAGTAGCCCGTCTTTCAACCCGTTCGATCCGGCGTTCCGGGCCAACCCGTATCCGTTCTACGACGAACTCCGCCGACTCGATCCGGTGCACCGGACCCCGTTCGACACCGTCGTGCTCACTCGTTACGAAGACATCGCAACGACCCTGCGCAGCAACGACTTCAGCCGCGACATCGAAGCCAACGCGAACGAACCAGTCGACCCGTTGGGCAAGGCCAAGCGCGACCGCCGACGCGGGCGTGAAGGCGCTAAGTCGATCCTGAACCTCGATCCCCCGGACCACACGCGCCTGCGTCGGCTCGTGAGCAAGGCGTTCACACCGTCGGCCATCGAACGACTCCGTCCACGCATCCAATCGCTCGTCGACGATGTGCTCGACCGCGCCGCGGCGGCCGGCGGTTTCGAACTCGTGGACGAACTCGCCTTTCCGATTCCCTTCCAGGTGATCTCCGATCTGCTCGACATGCCGACCGATCGTTCCGATGAGTTACGCGAGTGGAGCCAGGTGATCACGCTCGCCCTCGAGCCGACGTCCTCACTGGAGGATCTCGCCCGCACCGACGAAGCTTTCGCCCAACTTATCCCCTATCTCTTCGAGATCGTCGAGCACCGACGCCAGCACCCGGGCGACGATCTACTTTCGGCGCTCCTCGCGGTCGAGGATGACGGCGACACGCTGTCTCTGCCCGAACTCATGTCGTTCGTGGTACTGCTCTACATCGCCGGCCACGAGACCACCGTCAACCTGATCGGCAACTCGGCGAACGCACTCCTCGCCCACCCGGATCAACTCGCTCGGTGGCACGCCGATCCGACGATCGGTACGCGCGCCGTGGACGAATGTCTGCGATTCGACGGACCGGTGCAACAGACCGTCCGCGTACCGATGGTGCCCGTGACGTATCAGGGAATCGACGGTCCGATCGTGGTCGAGCCGGGAACGGTGGTCACCACCGTGCTCGGAGCCGCCAACCACGACCCGACGATCTTCGACGATCCACACACGTTGCGACTCGATCGACCGAACGCGAACCGTCATCAGGCCTTCGCCGGCGGAATCCACTATTGCCTCGGCGCGAGCCTGGCCAAACTCGAAGCCGAAATCGCGGTCGGAAGCCTCGTTGCGCGCTTCCCGAGCATGCGCTCAGTCGGATCGATCACGTGGCGCGATCGCCTCACGATCCGCGGCGTCGATCGCCTCTCACTCGAGTTCTGACACTCAGGCCGGGCGGCTGTGGTAACGCACGGCGAGATTTCCGTTCTCGTCGCGCACATCGAATTCGGCCGAGATGTCCTCGACCCATTGGATGGTTCCGGTGCGATCCATGAGGTCGGGTGCCACCGCCAAGGCGGCAATCGCGCGTCCCACACCGAGGGTCGTCTGCGCCTTGGTGAGGTCGCTGCCGCGCTCACCGGCCCACTGCTGGATGAACTCGGTAGCCACCGAACCCGGATAGATCGAACAACAGGCGATGCCCTTGGGCTTGAGTTCGAGAGCCATGTCGGCGCTCAACCGATCGAGCCCGGCCTTGCCGGCACCGTACGAGGACGAGAAGTGATACGACATTCCCCCCGGTGACGACACGTTGAGGATCGAACCTCCGGGACCCGCCGCGAACAGCAGCGGAGCGGCGTGCCACGACGCCACGTAGTGCGCCCGCAACCCGATGCCGACCTGATCGTCCCAGATGCTGACCGGATGGTCCCAGAACCCGCCACCCCAGGCCGGCGGATCGGGGATCTTGTAGACGTTGTTCACGAGGATGTCGAGACGACCGAAGTCGTTCTTCACCTTGGCGAACAGCGCGGCGATCTGGGCATCGTCCCCATGATCGACCTGAACGGCGATTCCCTTCCCGCCGGCCGCTTCGACCATCTTCACCGTGGTGTCGATCGTGAGTTCACTCGAACCCGTGGAACGCCCCGTCACGTAGACGGTTGCCCCGAGTTCGGCCAGGGCGATCGCCGTACCGCGTCCGATACCGCGACTCGAACCGGTGACCACCGCGATCTTGCCGTCGAGACGAGCGCTCATGCCGACACCCCGGCCGGTGTGAAGTCGAGGTCGAGACTGGTCAGACCCCGCAACATGAAGCTCGGGAAGTACTCGTACTCGTTCGAGTCGGGCAACGAGATCGAGCCGAGGCGCTTCGATAGTTCCTCGAGCGCGACCTTGCCCTCGAGTCGCGACAGATTCGCGCCGAGGCAGAAGTGGATGCCCTTACCGAACGCAAGGTGGTCGCGCAGGTTCTCGCGGTCGGGATCGAAGGCGTCGGGATCGGAGTAGAGGCACTCGTCGCGATTGGCCGACGAGAAGACGATGATCAGTCGATCACCCTTCTTCAGCGGATGACCACCGAGCTCGGTGTCGGCGGTGACGATGCGCCACATCCCCTGCGTCGGAGTGGAGAGTCGGAGGGTTTCTTCGACGATCTTTTCCACCCGCGACGGGTCCTTCTTGGCCATCTCCCACTGATCCGGGTTCTCGGCGAGAAGTCGGATCATCTCGGTCAGCATCTTGGTGGTGGTTTCGTTGCCGGCCACGAGCAACTGCTGGATGATGCTCAACATCTCGGGCACGTCGAGGGGACGCTTGTCGTCCACTTCGGCGTCGTCACCCTCGACGCTCGCGTTCAGCAGATTGGTCAGGATGTCGTCCTGCGGGTGAGTGCGACGGATCTCGAGCTGTTCGGCGAAATAGTGCTGGAACTCGTTCACTCCGTACTCGGCCTTGATTCGATCGTCGATCGAGATGTTGGTTCCGATTCCGGCGATCGAGTCGTCGGACCACCGCTTGAAATCCGCCAAGCGATCGTCGGGAACGTTGAGGGCTTTGGCGATCACGCGCACGGGCAGCGGAACACCGAATTCGGACACGAATTCGATGCGACCTTTGGAGATCCACGATTCGATGAGGTCGATGGTGATCTTGCGAACCGTGGGCTCGAGTTCGGAGATGACCTTGGGGTGGAAGGCACGCGAAACCAAGCGGCGATAGCGGGTGTGCTCGGGCTGGTCGGCGGTCAGCATGGTGCTGACCCGCGGGTAGCCCTGCGCATAGACCTCTTCGAAGCGCTTGCGGATCTCGGCCGGGAGCGGCATTCCGGACGAACCGAACTGCGATGAATACGTCTGCGGATCGCGCAGGGTCTGCATCACCAGATCGTGACGGGTCACCATCTTGATGCCCATGCCGGGGATCTCCATGATCGGAGCCTCTTCGCGCATCTTGGCGTAATGCGGAAACGGGCACTGCAGCGTGGCCGGATCGAAGGGATTGAACTTGCTGATGTCGACGCTCATGGTCCTGTCTCCCGTCACTTGCCGGCCAGACGTGCCACCACGGGGGCGACTGCGTCCATGACCGACGATCCGAAACTGATGTAGGAAATACCGAAACGCTCACGGCGCTCCACGATCCGATCGCAGATCTCGTCGACCGATCCGATCAGCACGTTGGGATGCTCGCCCATGACCTCGGGTGTCATGCCGAACATGGGTGCCATCTTGCCCAGCGTGGCCGCACCGTCGGGGGTCACCACCGTGAAGTACGCGGCGATCTCGAGCTCGATGTCGGAGAATCGCGATCCGGCGCCGTCCTTGATCCATTGGATCTTCTGCTCGGTGAGTTCGGCGGTGGACGAACCGATACCTTCCGGGCCGAGTCGACCGGTCGAGTTGTTGAAGTTGAGGCTCACGATGTCGGCTTCACGGCCGGCGATGGTGAGAACTCGCTTGGCTCCACCACCGATCATGATCGGCGGGCACGGTCGCCGTACGGGCTTGGGAACGGCCTCGAACCCGACCGCGTGCACGTGCTTGGAGTCGATGTTCAGTTCGCCGTCGGCGAAAGAAGCCCGCAACAAACCGATGACTTCCTCCATGCGATCGAGCCGTGTGCCGGCCGAGTCGAACGGAATGCCCATGGCTTCGTATTCGTTCTTCAACCAACCCGCACCGATACCGAGTTCGAGTCGTCCTTCGGAGAAGAAGTCGAGGGTCGCCATCTCCTTGGCGAGCATCACCGGATTGCGGTAGTCGACGCAGAGAACACGACAACCGACCTTGATGGTCGTCGTGGCCTCGGCCGCCACCGCCATGGCCGGCACGGCGGCGACCGTCTGCACCGGGTGTCCGGTGGCGTTCAATGCCGGGCCGGGTCCGATCACGTGGTCGGCGAGATGGAACGACGAGAAGCCAAGGGCCTCGGCCTTGCGCGCCTGTTCACGCCATTCGGCCGCCGAAGCCGGTGCATAACTCTGCACTCCGAAGCGGAAGGGGTGGGTCATGCAGGAACCTCCAGAACGGTCACGGCGCCAGTGTCGCCGTCGACTTCGATGGTCGCACCATCGGGGATACGAACCGTGGCATCGGTGGCCGACACCACACACGGCAAGCCGAGTTCACGGCTGACGATGATCGCGTGGCTGATCGCCGCTCCGACATTCACGACGACGGCCCCACACGTCATGAAGAGCGGCGTCCAGGCCGGATCGGTGTTGGGAGCCACGAGGACGTCGCCCGGTTCGAGATCGCCCGGCTCGGTGGGGTCGAGTACGACGCGTGCCCGGCCGACGTATCTTCCGGTGCAACCGGGGACGCCCTGCACGATGTCGCCCACGCGGGCGGCCGCGGCCGTGGACGTGCCCTTCTTCGGATACGAGCCGAGCGGGGGCACCACGCCGTTCTTGATGAAGAACGGCGGCTCGAGGGTCTGGATGTGCAACCACTGTGCATGACGATCGGCGAGGGTCGAGGTGAACGACGCCGGCGCCGCCACGAACTTCTCGAGTTCTTCGTCGAGGAGCATGAACACGTGCTGGGCATCGCGCAGATTGCCGGCCGCTGCGTGCCGACGACCGAGTTCGCGTACGGCAACCCGCACTTCGTTCACAGCCCGGATGATGTTGGTCTTGGTGCGTTCGCGGATGGCCATCTGCGACGAGGCGACGATGGCGCCCTCGAACTGTCCGGCCAACTCGGCACCGAGGGGTGCGACCTTGGCCCGGATGTCGGCGGTCAGGCGCTCGCGCTCGGCGGCGCGCCTCTGCTGGCGTATACGTGGCGACTCGTCGTCGGACTGCAGTCGCACTCGATCGATGGCGGCCAGCGCGATCTCGGGGCGGGTCTCCCACGTGTCGGCGCTGATCTCCCATTCGTTCGGGCCACGCGATCCGAAGTCGGCGAGGAAGCGATCGAAGTCAGCGAGGAAAGCCTTGGCGTCGGAGCTGCCCGAACCGCGCAGACGATCGAGTAGGCCGTTCACCCCGGCGTCGAAGGACTTCGACAATTCGGCCGATGTGCGCACGGTCCGCGAGATGTCCCACATCCGATAACTCGGTTCGGCCGAGTCGACGTCACCGATTCCGGCGAGGAGCTTCATGGCCGTCTCGGGTTCACCGAGAGCCGCGCACACCGCACCGAGAACGCCCGGAGCGATGGCCGAATCGGAACTCGGCGGAGTGTGGCTGTCGAAGAGCTTGCGCAGGACTGGCTGCAGACTGCGGATACGCGCGGCGAGTTCGGCATCGGTGGCCGACGAGAGATCGGGACGATTCCGACGAAGGTCGATGGTCATCTGCTTCTCAGCGTCGATTTCGGGCACCGAGGTGGTGGTCATCACCCAACCGAGGTGGGCCATGATGCCGTCCACGAGGTCGGGGCGCTCGTCGAGTGGATGCGCCTCGTAGGGCGGCACCTCGGGGTGATCGCCGAAGAATGCGAGGTCGAGCTGTTCGACCGAGAGCAACGGACTACGCACACCCTGCATACGGACGTTGGAGAGGTTGATGTAGAAGTACCCGGCGAAGAAACCGGCGACTTCCGGGAACCCGTCGGTGAATTCGTCCGCGGTGTAGTTGCCGCCCCGGATGTAACCGTCGCGCCAGCCGAGCAGAATTCCGTTCTCCCAGCACAGTTGCTGACTGAGCGGACTTGCCGCCGACGGTAGAACTTCACCCGCATTGGCCCGGGTGTAATGCGGCCACCGCGGGCTGGGCGTGCGGTCGGTGATCCAGCGATCGGCCATGTGATTCCCCCTGAGACGGGCCCCCACGACCCGAAGCCACAAACTAATCCACCGATCACTTCGGCCGCCATGCCGGCGGCCTCGGCTACGAACGGGGTGAGGCGGTGATCAGCAGGCTCGTCAGACCACGTAGGACGAACGAGTCGCCGAACGGGAACTCGTTGGCCGGGTCGAGGCGCAGGTCGTCGAACTGGGCCAGAAGGCGACCGATGGCGATGCGGGCCTCGGTTCGGGAAAGACCGGCTCCCGGACAGAAGTGCTCACCGTTGCCGAAGGCCAGATGCTCCTTCACGTTCTCGCGGTCGAGATCGACCCGGTCGGGATCGGCGAACTTGCACCCGTCACGATTGGCCGAGGCGAACACGAGCCAGAGATGGTCGCCGGCGTGCACGGTGGTACCGGCGATCTCGACGTCGACTTTGGCCTGTCGGAAGAGTCCGCCCACGGGGGCCTCGAGCCGGAGCATCTCCTCCACCAGAACCTCGACCTGACTCGGATCGTTGCGGACACGCACCTGGAGGTCGGGGTCCTCGGCGAGATGACGGATCATGTTGGCGATGAGCGTGGTCGTCGTCTCGTTGCCGGCCACCAGGAACTGTTGGAGCATGCCGAGTTGCTCGTCGTCGGTGAGCGCCTCGCCCTCGATCTCGGCGTTCGCGATGTCGGACAAGAGGTCTTCGCGTGGCGCGCGCTTGCGCTCGGCGATCTCGGCGAGGAAGTAGTCCGTGAACTCCCGGGTCGACGTGACGAAGCCCCGGATCTGCTCGAGGGACGGCGAGTGATTGCCGACCGGCATCACGATGTCGTCCGACCACCGCTTGAAACGCGCGAGATCGTCGTCGGCGACACCCAGCGCCATGGCGATGATGGCCATCGGCACACCCACGGCGAAGCGCTGCACGATGTCGACCGCCCGGCCGGCGGCGAGATCGGCCCGAATGTCGGCGAGGAGCCGATCGGTGATCTCGATGATGGCGGGCTCGAAACCGCGGATGCGGTCGGGGCGGAACGCAGGGTTGACGAGACGACGCTGACGTCGATGATCGGGCGGATCGGCGTTCAGGAGCACGGCCACCCGGCCTCGTGACATGCGAGCGAGCGACTCACCCATGCTCGGGTCCTGCATGAGTTCCATGATCCCCTTCATGAGCGCCTCACCGGCGGCCTGCGGACCGGTCGGGTTCAGGCTCGAGAAACGCTCGGTGTCGCGCAGAATCCCCCGGACGTCGTCGTAGCGGGTCACGATCCAGGCGCCCAGATCGGGGTGGAAGGTCAGACCGTCGTCGTCGCGCAGCCCGGCGAAGATCGGGTACGGGCAGGCGATCGCCGATTGTTCGCGATGGATCAGGGCGTCGAGTTGCGGATTCTCGGTGGCTGCGGACATGGCCTCGACTTCCCCTCTCGGTGACCGATCGGGCGCTCGGTCACCCTTCAAACTAACCGGCGGATTAGTTTGATTGCCGTGGCGGACGGGGGCCCGCCGGGGAGGTTTCGGTGATGTCCGCAAGCGCCAATCGCGTCACCACGCACCAGACGTTCTGCCGCGTGTGCCATGCCAGTTGCCCGATCGAGGTCGATGTCCAGATGGGACGGGCCGTCGAGATCCGCGGCGTTCCGGAGGATCCGATCTTCGCCGGTTACACGTGCATCAAGGGTCGACAACTCCCCGACCAGATGACCCACGCGTCGCGACTTCGTGAGTCGTTGCGTCGGCGCCCCGATGGATCGTTCGAGACGGTCACGTCCGGAGACGCGCTCGACGGCATCGCGGCCGAACTCCGCCGCATCATCGACACCTACGGTCCGCGTGCGGTCGCGAGTTACACCGGAACCGGCGGCTATCAGAACAGCCTCGCCGTCCCGGCGGCGCGCGCGTTCCACCAAGGAATCGGTTCGTCGTCGTTCTACACCTCGGTCACCATCGACCAACCGGCCAAGGGCACGGCCCCATTCCGAACCGGAATCTGGGAAGCCGGCTATCACAACTTCACCGATGCCGACGTGCTGATGGCCGTCGGTTACAACCCGATGGTCTCGAGTTTCGGACCGGTCGGTGGCCTGCAGGGCACGAACCCCTTCGTGGTGATGCGCGAAGCCAAGAAGCGCGGACTCAAGCTGATCGTGATCGATCCGCGACGCACCGAGCTCGCCACACAGGCCGACATCCATCTGGCCGTGAAACCGGGCGAGGACCCCACGCTGCTGGCCGGCATCACGCGCATCATCCTCGAGGAAGACCTCTTCGACCACGAGTTCTGCGACGCCTGGGTGTCCGACATGGATGCACTGAGCGAGTCGGTGCGTCCGTACACACTCGACTACGTCGCGCGGCGATGCGACGTGCCCGCTGACGACATCGTGGCCGCTGCTCGCATGTTCGCCGCCGGACGCCGGGGCACCGTCGGTGCCGGAACCGGACCCAACATGGCGCCGCACTCGAGCCTGGCCGAACACTTCGTGATCGTGCTGAACACGATCTGCGGACGAGTGAATCGCGCCGGCGATCGCGTGGAGAGCGGGTACTTCCTGTATCCCGACATGCCGCGGCGCGCGCAGGTCATCGCGCCACGCAATCCCACGCCGGGTCCCGAAGCACGAGTGCGCTCACTGCACGGCATGCGGGGCGAAATGCCCACCACGACCCTCGCCGAGGAAATCATCAATCCGGGCGAAGGCCGCATCCGGGCCCTCATCGTGAGCGGTGGGAACCCGGTGGTGGCCTGGCCCGATCAGGAACTCACGATCTCGGCCATGAAGGATCTCGAACTCCTCGTGGTGCTCGACCACCGCATGTCGGCCACGGCCGAGTTCGCCCATTACGTGATCGCCCCCACGCTCTCGCTCGAACGCGCCGACGTGCCGCACCTCATGGATCGCTGGTTCCGCGAGCCGTACACCAACTACACCGAGGCCGTCGTGCCGCGCATCGGCGACGTGTTGAACGAATGGGAGTTCTTCTGGGAGATCACCCGGCGATTGGAGGTGCCCCTGCCGTTCCCGGGTGGCCCGGCCCCGACCGATCACCACCCCACCGACGACGAGATCATCGAACTCGCGTATGCCGGCTCGCGCATGCCGATGAACGAGATCCGTCAGAACCGGATGAAGGTGCATCCCGAGAAGGCCCTTCGGGTGCAACCCGCCGACGCCGATTGCAGCGCACGATTCACGTTGGCCTCCGACGACATCGTCAGTGAGTTGGCCGACATCCTTCGCGAGTCCGACAGTGCCTCGTTCCTGGGAGTGGATGGCTCGGAGTATCCGTTCCGGCTCGTGAGTCGGCGCCTCAAGCACGTGCTCAACTCACTCGGTACCGAACTTCCCGGCCTGGCCGCCAAGGGAACCACCAACCCGGCTTACATGAATCCCGACGACATGGCCGAACATGGTCTGGCCGACGGTGACATCATCGAGATCACGTCGCCCCGCGCCTCGTTGCACGGCGTGGTGGAGGCGGCCCCCGATGTGCGGCGGGGTGTCATCTCCATGGCGCACTCGTGGGGTGGCTCGTCTCTGACCGACGAGAAGGTACGTGACATCGGAGCGCCGACGAGTCGGCTCGTGTCGGTGGACCAGGGCTACGACCGGGTGACGGGTATGGTCGTGCAGAGCGCCATCCCGGTGAAGATCAGGATGTTCGAAGCGGCCCGCCGCTGATCGGAGGACGACATGGCACGAATCGACGTTCCGGACGGAGAGGGCCTCGAGGCTCAGCGCATGTGGCAACTCGCTCCACACATGGGCAAGGGCGTCCATGCCATGAGCGAGGCCGTGTACGTACAGTCGTCACTGAGCATCCGCGAGCGGGAGGTCGCCCGTATGCGGGTGGCCCAGCTCAACCAATGCGTCGTTTGAATGAATACACGCGCTGCATCGGCGATGCGGCAAGGAATGGACGACGAGTTGTACAACTCGGTGCAGAACTACTACGACCACCCGCGGTTGTCGGCGCGTGAGCGGCTCGCCGCCGAGTACGCCGAGCGATTCGCCGTGGATCACACGGCGGTCGATGACGATCTCTGGAACCGACTACGCCAGAACTACTCCGACCCCGAGTTGCTGGAGCTGACCGTCACGATCGGCTTCTGCGTGGGGCTCGGTCGCGCGTTCCAGGTGCTCGATGTCGCCCGCGACTTCGACGTCCTCTGGAGCAGAGAACCCGCCCACGAACACAAGCACGAGGAGAACCCATGACCCCTCTCGAGACCGTCCACGCGTTCATCGCCGCCATCGAGCGCAACGATCTACCGGCCGCTCTGGCCATGGTCTCGGAGAACTGCGAATACGACAACGTGCCGATGATGAAGGTCTTCGGTCCGGAGGCCATGAACGGAATCCTCGGCCCGATGTTCGCCGGGTGCACCGAGATCTCGTGGCCGATCCATCGTGAAGCGGCTTCGGGCAACTACGTGTTCAACGAGCGGACCGACCGGTTCAAGATGGCCCATGGTTGGCTCGAATTACCCGTGACCGGCGTGTGGGAAGTCGTCAACGGCAAGATCACGCTCTGGCGCGATTACTTCGACATGCAGACCTACCTCAAGCAGATGCCTGCTTCCTGAGGCTTTGGCGGGTCAGTGTGATTCGCCGAGGTAGGACGCCTCGATGAGGCTACGGTCCTTGGCGAGTTCGGCTGCGTTGCCCTCCATGGCCAACTCACCATGGCTGAGCACGTAGGCCCGATCGGCCACCTGGAGCGCCATGTGCACGTGCTGTTCCACGAGGAGCACACCGGCTCCGGTCTCATCGGCGA
>SYCI01000138.1 GCA_005787035.1 Actinomycetota bacterium
ACCCTCGTGGTTCCACCGTTCTCGGTGAGCACTCCAGCGGTGTACCGGGCATGGGACGAACTCGGCGGTCCCAGGTCGGATGGTCCCAACGACCTCGAGCCGGCTGCGTTGTCGGTCGAGCCACGACTCACCCGAGCGCGACCCCCGGCCAGACAGAACGGCACGTCGGCCCCCAGTTTCATGGCCAGATCGGTGGCGAGATCGGTCGACAGATTGGTCGACACGGTCGGGTCGGGTGCTCGATCAGCCGAGATCCCGGCCCACCGCAAAGCGGCCGCCGCATCGGCTGAACCGCCACCGAGTCCGCCACCGTGCGGGATGTTCTTCTCGAGCATCACGTCGGCGCGCCGACCGGCGTAGTGCAACGCGCGTCGGACGAGATTGCGATCGTCATCCACGAGCCCGGCGGCGTAACGGCCGGTGAAGGTCACCCGACCGTCGCGCGCAGGATCCGAATGCGCGAGATCGCTTATCTCCAATCGGTCGTGCAGATCGAGAGTGGTCATCTCGGCGTCGATGAGGTGGTAGCCATCGGGCCGCACCCCCGTGACGCGCAACCACAACGTGAGTTTGGCCGGGGCGATCGTCGAGACGGGGTGGGTCATGTCGTCGTCCCGTCGTGAAGTTGTTTCGTGTGAACTTGTTTCGTCGCGACGACCTTGGCCAAACGTCCCCAGGCGACGACATCGAGTTGTTCGGGACGCGCTTCGGGTGACACCTGGGCGGCGGCGAACTGTTCAGGGGTCACGAAGTCGGCGAGCGAACGACGCAGCATTTTGCGTCGTTGGCCAAAGGCCCGGCGAACAAGGGTGAACAATTCGGTGGGGCTGACGTCGCCGACCGCCGGTTCGGCGCGTCGGGTGATCTCGATGATCGATGACGTGACCTTGGGCCGCGGCACGAACACGGTCGGCGGAACGTCACCGAGGATGCGGGCCGTTCCCCAGTACGCGACTTTCACGCTGATGGCGCCGTAGTCGGACGACCCGGCGGAAGCGGCGAGACGCAGCGCGACCTCGCGCTGGACCATCACCACGAAACGATCGATCTGCGGAACGGTGTCGAGGAGATCGGCCACGAGGGGAGTGGCCACGTTGTAGGGAAGGTTGGCCACCACGGTGACCCGTGACGAGCCATCGAGTGACGAGCTATCGAGTGACAGGCCATTGGGTGGCGAGCTATTGACTGACGAGCCAGCCACGAGTGGCGCCCAGTCGAGGGTGAGCGCGTCACCTTCGACCACGGTCACGTTCTCGAGATCGGCCGTGACTGCGCGCAACACGGGCGCGATGCCGTGATCGATTTCGATCGCCGTGACTCGAGCGCCGGTTTCGGCCAGGGCCAGAGTGAGAGATCCGAGTCCGCCTCCAATCTCGACCACGTGATCGCCCGGACCGACACCGGCCAAACGGGCGATGCGACGCACCGTGTTGGGGTCGGCGACGAAGTTCTGTCCGAAGGCACGGCGCGGGGAGAGGGAGTGCTCCTCGAGGAGGGTCGTGATGTCGCGACGTGAGTGGGTCACGGCTCAGAAGTTGATCTCGACGGGGATCGGTGCATCCACGAGGTCGGCGAGTTCCAGGAAGACATCGGTGTGGATGAGGATCACGCTGCCGTCGCGCAGGGCCTCGATCGAGACGTTGTTGCACTCGATCTGCCGACCATTGTTGAGATTGGTCACCGTGATCACGGCACCGATGAGTGCGTGTGGAGTCGCGCAGGGCTCGAGACCCATGGTCTGGGGCCAGCGGATGTAACTCGCGGTTCCGGTGAGCACGGTTCCCGTCGGCGGAGCGGGCACGTTGACCGTGATGATCTGGGGTGCCGTCGTGGATTCGGTGGCCGGCAGGAAGGCCGGTGACGCCGGACCATCGGGTGTGAGGGTGGTGGAGCTCACGAGACCACCGGAGATATCGCCCGTACTGGCTTTCGGTCCGCCATTGCCCGACGCCATCGAGGCCAGCACCGCGATGAGGGTGATGACGATCGCAATAACGAGTCGTCGGCGTTCGGCAAAGGACAGCATCGTTGTCTCGAGGCTATGAGTTCGTGGGCCCAAGCGTCAGCGCGGGGAACGCACGGCGGGAATTGGCCGTGGTGAGCGCGGCGAAGTCGGCGACCGCGGTATGGCGCAGATCGGCGACGAAACGTCCGACATCGGCCACGTGGGCGGGCTGATTGGTCCGACCACGATGCGGAACCGGCGCGAGGAACGGACTGTCGGTTTCCACGAGGATCCGATCGTCAGGGCAGATCCGCGCCGCTTCGGCCACGTCAGTCGCGTTCTTGAAGGTGACGATGCCCGAAAAACTGAGGAACGCACCCACCTCGAGACAGCGTCGTGCTTCATCGGGGCCGCCGGTGAAGCAGTGGAAGATCGTCTGCGTCGGGGTTCCCTCGGCGCGCAAGATGTCGAAGGTGTCGTCCCAGGCATCGCGAGTGTGGAT
Source organism: Actinomycetota bacterium (assembly GCA_005787035.1). Taxonomy (GTDB): domain Bacteria; phylum Actinomycetota; class Acidimicrobiia; order Acidimicrobiales; family Ilumatobacteraceae; genus Casp-actino8. The sequence goes on from SYCI01000138.1 coordinate 2,448, forward strand.
CACGAGTGGGAGTCGACGTTCGTGGGCGATGCGGATCTGGGCGGCGAAGGCTTCGCGTTGCGCGTCGCGCGCCGAATGGTCGTAGTAGTAGTCGAGGCCGGCTTCACCGACCGCCACCACTTTTGGACGATCGAAGAGATCCTCGATCGTCTGCACGCCGTGTTCGGCCTCGTGCGGGTGGAGGCCGACCGTTGCCCACACGTCGGGATGTTCGCGCGCGCAATCGATCGCGCTCAGCGACGTCGCCCGATCACAACCGACGGTGATGAAGGTTCCGATACCGGCTTCGCGCGCGCGGGTGAGAACACCGAGAGTGCCGTCGAGATTTCGGTACCGATCGTCTTCGAGGTGGCAGTGCGTGTCGGTCCAGGTCACGGTGGTCTTGCTCATGCTCGATGATTCATTCCTGGAAACTCGGGTCCCGAGACTCAAGCCTGACGTCGCGGGAAGAGCGGATCGCCCTTCACCACGGTCAGCCCACCGGGGTAGTTGCCCCACACGGTGTCGCGCGGAACACGTTGATCGGCCACCCGGCCCGGCAGGCCGATGCGTTCCCACACGGCTTGGGCGGTTCGCGGAACGGCTGGTGAGGCGAGAATGGCGACGAGGCGCAGCACTTCGAGGGCATTGCCCATGACTTCGTCCACCGCCGGCCCGGGCTCGGACTTCCAGGGTTCGTTCGTCTCGAGATACGCGTTCGTCGCGCGGATGAGTTGCCACGTGGCTTCGAGCGCACGGCTCGGTTGAACGTCGCGCCATCGCTCGATCGTCTCGGTCACGGCGGTGGAGGCAGCGTTGGCGAGCTCGCGCGCCGAATCGGTGGTGATCGACGGTGCCGGTCCGACGCCGTTGCACTTCTTGCCCACCACGGTGGCCACGCGGCTCAGAAGGTTGCCGAAGTTGTTGGCGAGATCGGTGTTGTAACGACCGATGAGTCCTTCGTAGGTGAAGTCGCCGTCGGCGCCGTACGGGGTTTCGGCCAGTACGTAGTAACGGAAGCCGTCGACGCCCACGCCTTCGGGATTCGATTCGTCGACGAGATCGAGTGGGTTCACCACGTTTCCGGTGGTCTTGGACATCTTCTCACCACCCACGAGCAACCAGCCGCCGACCGCCCAACCCTTGGGTGGTTCGATGCCGGCCGACATGAGCATGGCAGGCCAATAGACGCAGTGGAAGCGGATGATGTCCTTGCCGATCAGGTGGTAATCGACCGGCCAGCGGCGGGCGAACTGATCGCCGTTTGTGCCGTAGCCGACGGCGGTGATGTAGTTGGCCAAAGCGTCGAACCACACATAGGTGATGTGCTTGTCGTCCCACGGCAGTGGAATACCCCATGAGAAACTCGTCCGACTGATGCTGAAGTCGAGCAGTCCCTGCTTGATGAAACCGATGACCTCGTTCATCCGGTAATCGGGGACGATGGCTCCCGGATGGTCGGCGTACCACTTCAGGAGTCGGTCTCCGTATCGCGACAGACGGAAGAAGTAGTTCTCTTCTTCCACCTGCTCGACCGGGCGCTTGTGGATCGGACAATTGCCGTCGGTGAGGTCGTCCTCGACGTAATAGGCCTCGCAGGCGACGCAGTAGAGACCGCGATAGGTATCGAGTTCGATGTCGCCGTTGTCGTAGCAAGCCTGCAGGAGTTTCTGCACACCGATGCGATGGCGTTGTTCGGTGGTGCGGATGAAGTCGTCGTTCGTGATGTCGAGTCGCTGCCAGGCATCAGCGAAGAGGGGAGCGATGGAGTCGGCGAACTGTTGGGGGGCGAGCCCGGCGGCGTCGGCGGCCTGCTGGATCTTGAGTCCGTGTTCGTCGGTGCCGGTCAGGAAGTGGACGTCGTCGCCGAGTAGGCGGTGCCACCGGGCGAGGGCATCGCCGACGATCGTGGTGTACGCGTGGCCGAGGTGTGGTTTGGCGTTGACGTAATAGATGGGCGTCGTCGCATAGAAGCCGGGTCGAGCCGGAGAACCGTCGGTCACGGTTTCAGGATACGGCTTGACTACCGTCGAACCCGTGCGAGATTTCGGGAGTGATGATCATCTGGCCGTGTATTCCGGATCGAACATGGACGTGACTCTGGACGGTGGCCGATGACTTCTGAATTCGATCGCGCTATCGCCGTCACGGAGATCACTGAGTCATCTCGTGAACCGTCGGTCAGTGACATCTCACCGCGTTCGGCCGTCTCCTACGACGCGGCGATCGCTCCGGGGTGGGACATCCTCGGCAACGCGAACGGCGGCTATCTCATGGCACTGGCCGCTCGGGCGATCACCGAGGCCACGGGCCGACCCGATTGCTTCACGATCACCGCGCATTACCTCGCGCCGTGTCCACCGAGTCCGGTACGCATCGACGTCCGACCGGTTCGTTCCGGCCGTCGGTTCGGCACCGCGACCGCGAGCATGTTCCTCGTCGATCACGCCGAGGTCCCCGCTGTTCGTGAGCGTGAACCCGGTCGTGAACCCGGTCGAGAAGCGCTGCGTGTTCTGGCCACACTCGGTGATCTCTCCACCGATCCGGGTGGGCCGACGTCGATGAGTGGCACCCGGCCCGAGATCACTCCGTGGGACGAATGTCCGGTGGTGTCCGACACCTCCATCAACAGCTTCGCGTTCATCCACGACCGCTTGGCGACCCGTATCGATCCGCGGGATTCCGGGTTCCGGGAGGGAAAGCCCTCCGGCACCGGGACGATGCGCGGGTGGTTCGCCTTCAAGGATGATCGTCCGATCGACAGCACCGCGCTGCTGTTGGCCGCTGATGCGTTTCCTCCGCCGGCTTTCAATCTCGACTTGCCGACCAATTGGGTGCCGACCCTCGAACTCACCGTGCACGTGCGGGCCGTACCTGCTCCCGGTCCGGTGGCGTGTTTCTTTCGGACGCGCTTCGTGCAGAACGGATTGCTCGAAGCCGACGGTGAGATCTGGGACACCTCGGGTGTGCTCGTGGCGCAGAGTCGTCAGCTCGCGTTGGCGCCCAGGGAGTGAAATCTCGAGTGCCCGGGTCAGGTCTCGGGTCAGCGATCGACGGTGACGTGACGGGTGAGCGGTTCGAGGGTGAGTTTCCAGCCACCTTCGTGAACGGCGTGGTGATGTCGCGAGCAGAGAGGAACCATGTTGTCGAGGTCGGTCGAACCACCTGATTCCCAGTACTCGATGTGATGAATCTGGCTATGGTGGAAGGGCGCTGCACAGTCGGGAACTGCACAGGTGGAGTGGAACGCCTCGAGAGCTCGCCGCTGGTTCGCAGTGGCGAGCCGTCGAGATCGACCGACGTCGATGGGAACTCCGTGTCCACCGAGGACGACGGGGATGATCTCGGCCTCACAGGCCAAGCGACGAATCGTTGCGACGGGAAGATCGCCGCCGTAGACCGTGCGCGCCGTGGAGTGCGCGTGGGGTCCAGCGGTGAGTGACGCCAGGTCCACATGCACGACAACTTCGGCGCGGGCTGGCGTTGGAGAGTCGTGGTCGTCGTCGGAACTCACTCCGGAGTCGAAGGCATGGACGAGGGCGAGGGCGGCTCGGTGTTCGTTCGGTTCGACCCACGGCATGACCTCTAATTGAGCGTCGTCGCCTTGGTGGAACATCTGCTCGCGGATCTGTTCGATACGCGACCACAGAGCGGCACCGCGCTCGGGGTCGAGATAGCCCGAGAGGTTGAGTCCGCCTTCGGTGTCGAATCGGCCGCGCAGATAGACCGATCGCC
>SYCI01000139.1 GCA_005787035.1 Actinomycetota bacterium
AGAACTTGAAGCCCTTGAGCCAGTCGATCTTCTCGACGGCGTGCATGAGGCCGAGATTGCCTTCTTGGATCAGGTCGAGGAGCGGAAGCCCCGAAGCCTGATACTTCTTGGCGATCGAGACGACCAGACGAAGGTTCGACTGGACGAACTGACGCTCGGCGGTTTCTCCGTCGCGAACGAGATTGCGAAGCTCGCGCTTCTTGGCGGGGGTGAGACCCTTGCCGTCATTGGCGGCCATTTCTGTCTGCGCGGTCTTGCCAGCCTCGATCTGCTTGGCGAGACGAACCTCGTCGTCCTTCGTCAGCAGTGTGTACTGACCGATGTCGGACAGATACAGGCGGACGAGATCTTCTTCGTCACGATCGACTCGGTCTTTGGCCACCTGTCACCCTCACTTCACCACAGGTAATTGCTCACTTGCTATCGCCCGATTCGGTGAATCGGACACTTACTGCTGAATGGTTTGCCAATCCGTTCGCAAGTAATTGGGCGGAACGATACCGACGAGTCGGCTCGCCGCAACCATCGGACGGAAATGGGTCGGTAAGGTGCGCACAAGCGAACAAAGGAGTTCCCAAATGGCGAATCCAGTGCTGAACGAAAAGGGTCTACGACGGGCCGCGGAATCAGATTCGGGTTGGGCGGCACCTTCGTCGGAGACACGTCGTCCGATCGACGACGGTCCGGTGAGCCCATGGACTCCGACAACGGGAGTCATGACCATCGGTGGAACGATTTCGGCCACCGCCGTTCTTTTCGTTCTTCTTCTTGCGGCTTCGGTCGTCGGTTGGTTCGGAGTGAAGGCACCGGAAGGTGAGGTCTATTCGTTCCCCGGATTCGCCATCGCCGGTGTGCTCGTTGGTCTGGTGTGCGCCATCGCCATGAGTTTCCGCCCGCAGTGGGCTCGGGTTCTCGGACCCGTGTATGCGATCGCCGAAGGCTTGTTCATCGGTGCGGTGAGCCGCGCTTACGAGACCTACTACGACGGGATCGTCGTTCAGGCGGCTGGTGCGACGATCGCCGTTTTCGCCGTGATGCTCGGACTCCACGTGTTCCGAATTCTGAAAGTCACCGATCGCATGCGTCGGATCGTCGTGAGTGCGACCCTGGGCATCGCGGTGTTCTACGGCATCTCCTTGTTGATGTCGCTCTTCGGCGCCTCACCGTCGTTCATCTCGTCGGCCTCACCCTTCGGCATTCTCTTCTCGTTCCTGGTTGCGGGATTGGCGGCTTTCAATCTGTCGCTCGATTTCGACTTCATCGAGCGCGGTGTGGAGCAGCGCCTGCCCCGGTCCGTGGAGTGGTTCGCCGCCTTCGGTGTTCTCGTGACGGTGGTCTGGCTCTATCTCGAGATCCTGCGGTTGCTGGCCAAACTCCGCGACCGGTGACTTCGTCCGACACCATCGCCGGTGTCGATCGGCGGGTGGCACTCGTCCTCGGCACGGCCTTGCTGTGTCTGTTCGGCGCCCGATTCGGCAGGGAGCTGTCGCCGGCCCGTCCCGGCTCACTCGCCGATGTGTGCTTTTGGTCGGGTACCCAGATCGTCTGCTACCTGATCGTTCCTCTCGTCTGCGTAGTGCTGACGCGTGGAACACTCGCTGACATCGGATGGAAGTTCCGTGCAACCAGTTCGCATTGGAAGGTGTACGTCGGTCTCTTTGCGGTGGCCGCGCCGTTCGTGGTGTTGGCCAGTTTCAGTTCGGACTTTCAGTTTCGGTATCCGCTCTACGACATCGCGATCGGGCAAAGCGGTGTGTGGGGAGATCTGGCCGTCTGGTGGCCCTTCTATTTCGCCCAGTTCGTGGCCGTGGAATCGTTCTTTCGTGGATTCCTCGTTCTCGGGCTCGCCCCGCGTTTCGGCACGGCAGCGATTCTCATCGCCACCGTGCCGTACTTGATGATTCACTTCGTGAAGCCTCCTGCGGAGGCGTTGGCCTCGATCGTCGGGGGAATCGTGATGGGCACACTCGCCCTGCGGACCCGCAGCGTCTGGTGGGGTGTCGGCCTGCACGTATCAGTGGCCGCTCTCATGGACATCTTGGCGCTCGGGCACAAAGGTTTCATCTGGTGACGTCGGGCGAGGAGGCGGTCGCCACCGCGATCGGCGGAGCTCTGTTGGGAGGCTTGGCCGGCCGTGCGGTCGGTGCGACATCGCTCGGCGCGGTCATCGGAGGTTTGAACGGAGCGGTCGCCGGATTCCGAGGTATCTACGACTGGAGATCCACACGTGGGCGATCCGCCTTCGTCCTCGACTCCACGTGGTCGCTGGTCGCGACGGGAGCCGGGCTGGTGTTGATGGCCGCATCGAAAGCGAGTGAAGTGTTCACCGGTCGTCCGATGGGTTACGAGTCGGATCTGTCTTCACGGCGCAACCGATTCGTGCACCGTGGTGGCCTCGTGTTGCGTCGCGGCTTCGCGGTGACGATGGGCAACGTGATCAACGGCGCCGCCGATCGTCGAGGTGATCTCACCGAGAGTCGTCGCCATTTGGTGGACGAACACGAGGAAGTTCATGTGTGGCAGGAGCGCGCATTCGGACCGCTGTATCCCGTTCTCTACACCGGTTGGTTCATCGGCGGGGTCGTGTTGGCGGTCGGACGACGCGGTCGGTCGGAGGAAACGTCACTCGCGAACGACATCGACCATCTGGCGTACTACCGAAATCCTTTCGAGTGGCACGCTTACTCGCGCGCCGGCGAGTGGCCTCCATCGTGGGTGGATCCGGAGCGAGTGTGGCGTCGACCGTTCAGATGGACCGCAGGAATCCGAGCAACGCGGCGTTGAACTCGGTCGGGGCTTCCTGCTGGGTCCAGTGTCCGGCTCCGGGGATGATCACGCTGCCCTTGTAGTTCGGCATCATCGAATTGATGGCGTCGATGGTGTCGAGGCGCGGCGCGATCACTCCGTCCTTGTCGCCACCGATGAAGAACGTCGGCATCGTCATGACGGCTGGACTGATGTCCTTGGTGATTTCGTAGTTGGCATCGAAGTTCCGGTACCACGAGACGGGACCGAAGAATCCGCTGTGGGTGAACTGCTCCACATAGCGATCGAGATCGGCTGCCGTGAGCCACGACGGCCGTTCGGTTGGGATGTCCGAGAACATGTCGAGGAAGCCGGTGCCTTCCATGGGTGGCAATTCCGAGAGGTCGGTCGGCCCGGGTCGGTACTTGGCACCCGATGCCCCCCACAGAATGCTGTGCATCGTCCGGCGTACGTCGGCTTCGAATTCACGTTCGGCCGGACCGACCTCCTGGAAATAGAGGATGTAGAAGAACCGATCGCCGAAGGTCATCTTGAAGAGTTCGGTCGGCTTCATGGGCCACGGGGTGAAGGGCACACTCACCCCGACGACCGAGGTGCATCGTGCGGGGAAGAGTCGACCGGTCTCCCACACCACGAAGGCCCCCCAGTCGTGACCGACGAACGACGCCGTTTCGTGACCCGTTGCGTCGAGCAGTCCGATGAGATCACCCGTGAGATTCCGGATTCCGTAGTCCGCGACGTTCTTCGGTGCCGACGAGAATCCGTAGCCCCGCTGATCGGGTGCGAGCACGTGATACCCGGCGTCGGCGAGCACCGGAATCTGGTGACGCCACGAGTGCGCGGATTCGGGAAAGCCGTGGCTGAGGATCACACAGGGAGCGGCCGGGTCGCCGGCTTCCACGACCCGGAGGTCGACCCCGTTGACGTGGATGGAGCGTTCACGTACCTCGGCCATGGTTAGTTCCTTCGGCGGGCGAGCGGGTTTCGGGCCAGAACTTCGTCGGGAATCGGTTCACCGGAGATCTCGTCGGTCCAGTACGTGCCGGCCTCGAGTCGGGTGAGTGCGGTTTCGACGTCGGCGAGGTCCTTCTCGATTGCATCGATCGTGCTCGAGTGTTCGTTCGCTTCATCGGGAGACGTGCCCATCGACATGAGTCCACAGTAGTGGTCGGGGGATAGCGTGACGACCCATGGCAACTTCATTCCCTCCCTTCGACGGCTCTGCACCCAAGTCACAGCAATTCCCCGCGCCGCCCGAGATGGGAATCGATGCCGCGAAGCGTTACACCGCGACGATGCAGACGTCGATGGGCACTCTCGTGATCGCCCTCGATCCGATCAAGGCACCCAAGACCGTCAACAACTTCGTGTTCCTCGCGCTGAATCACTATTACGACGGCGTCATCTTCCATCGCATCATCCGTGGCTTCGTGTGTCAGGGCGGAGACCCGACGGGCACCGGCCGTGGTGGTCCGGGTTACCGATTCGAAGACGAACTGCCCAAGGCCGGGCAGTACGAGATCGGCTCGCTGGCCATGGCCAATGCAGGACCCAACACGAATGGATCGCAGTTCTTCATCATCAGTGGATCCGACGGAGTTCGTCTGCCACCGCAGTACTCTTTGTTCGGCAAAGTGGTGAAGGGACTCGAAGTCGTCGAGGCGATGCAGAGCGTGCCGTGTGGTCCCGGAGATCGCCCGAACACCGATGTGGTGATCGAGTCGGTCACCATCACCGTCGCTGACTGATCGCGATGCCCCGTAGCGAGTCCGTCTCGATCGAGTCGGCTCGTCGGATCGCCCTTGCAGCGCAAGGATTCACCACACCACGACCGACTGGTCGGGTGGATCGGCGACATCTCGCGAAGTCGCTCGACGCGATGGGCGTCATTCAGATCGACTCGGTCAACGTGCTCGTACGAAGCCAAGAGTTACCGGTGTTCGCCCGTCTCGGATCCCACTCACGCGACCTCATCCCGCGAGCCACGGCACAAGGCGATCTTTTCGAGTATTGGGGTCACGCAGCAGCGCACCTTCCTACGTCCCACCACCGACTGTGGCGTTGGAAGATGGACGCGAGCGTTGGTGGGCCGTGGCGTTCGATCCACGACCTACGGCGTCGTCGCCCCGGATACATCGAGTCCCTACTCGACCGAGTTCGCTCGCAGGGAGCCGTGACCGCTGGTGAGTTGTCGGAGCGCACCGAACGCAAGGGACCCTGGTGGGACTGGGACGACGCCAAGGAAGCGTTGGAGTACCTCTTCATGAGTGGTCAACTCACCGCCACTCGCCGGTCGAGCGACTTCGCGCGCGTGTACGACCTCCCCGAGCGAGTCGTACCCGAGGTACACCTGCGGGCCCCCACGGCTTCGCGCGCCGACGCTCACCGTCAACTCCTCGATCTGGCCGGTCGGTCACTCGGCATCGCGACGGCCTATGACCTCGCCGATTACTACCGATTGCAATTGAGCGAGTGCAAGCCGTACATCGAGGATCTGGTCGAGAACGATCGTCTGCGCCGGGTACGGGTGGAGGGTTGGAAGGATTCGGCCTACCTCCACGTGGACGCTCGCGAACCACGTCGTGTGCGCGCTTCGGCGTTGTTGTCGATGTTCGATCCGGTGGTGTGGAATCGTCGTCGCGACGAACGTCTCTTCGACTTCCACTATCGAATCGAGATCTACACGCCGGCACCGAATCGCAAGTTCGGCTACTACGTGTTGCCGTTCCTCTTCGACGAACGCATCGCGGCCCGTGTCGACCTGAAGGCCGATCGTGCCACCGGAGCGTTGTTGGCATCGGGAGTCTTCGCCGAACCCGACGTGAATCGTCCCGAGGTTGCTCGGGCACTCGCGGGGGAATTGCGGCTCATGGCGGAGTGGCTGGGTCTCGACACCGTCAAGATCGGGCGACGAGGTGATCTCGCCGAACCCGTTCGTCGCGCGCTGGCTCGTCGTTAGCCTGACCCCATGTCACGCCCGCTGATCGCCGTCGCCGGTCGGATCGCCGCCGCCGGTCGCGTGTCGCGGAGTGCTATCGCCTTCGCCGGTCGGGTCTATTTGGATGCTGTTCTCCGGGCGGGCGGCGAACCCGTGACCCTGAGCCCGCGCGAGCTCCGACCCGAGGACGCCACCAACCTGCTGTCGCGTTTCGACGGACTCGTCTTGATGGGCGGCGCCGACGTCGATCCGCATCTCTACGGACAGACTCGTCAATCACACGTGTACGGCGTGAACACCGAGCAGGACCATTTCGAAATGGCGTTGGTCCACGCGGCCATCGAGGCCAAGATGCCCACGCTCGCGGTCTGTCGTGGAATCCAGTTGGTCAACGTCGCGCTCGGAGGCACTCTCATTCAACACATCGCCGACATTCCCGGCGTTCTCGATCATGCTCCCAGCAAGTTCCCGGCCGGCCAGGAGTACGCGCTCCACGACGTTCGGATCAGGAAGGGAACCAAGTTGTCAGCGGCCATGGGTACGACGACGGCCCGCGTCGCATCGTTCCATCATCAGGGCCTCGACGTGATCGGGCGTGGTTTGAAGGTCACGGCGACGTCGTCGGACGGGCTCGTCGAAGGTCTCGAACACACGGGAGCTGGCCAATGGCTCATCGGAGTGCAGTGGCATCCGGAGGACACCGCAGCTAGCGATCCGCATCAGCAAGCTCTGTACGACCGACTCGTCGAGCGGTCGACGCGCTGATCAGTCGGTCGTTCGGGCGAGCGCCTCGGGTGATTCCGGGGCGAGAGCCCAACGCAACGTGCGACTGAGCACGGTTCCGGCCGGACGAACGAAGGCCCGCTCCGACACAGGCAACCACGGAAGTCGTAGTGGTCGGCGGGCCCACAGTGGGAGCAAGCTCACGGCGGCGGCTCCGATGAGACCGTACGGCGCACGGGCGACGAGAGGAAGTGGGGGCGTGATCAACAGAAAGCGGGCTGCGTCGCGCGCCTCGGGAGACGATGACAACTCGCGACGGTAGTACGCGATCTGCTGCTTCAACTCGCGGGTGTTGCGCGGGGGTTCCTCGACACCGAGCTTCTCGGCGATGACCGCCATGTCGGCCACGTACTCGTCGTACTCGTGCGGCTCGAGTGGAGTCTCGCCGAATGCGCGGTGGGCACTGATGAACGAATCGACCTCGGCGATGTGAACCCAACGCAGAAGATGCGGATCGTTGGCCCGATACGTCCGACCGTCGCGGGCCGTTCCGTGCACGCGTGTGTGCACCTTTTTCACCATGTCGATCGCGCGCTGCGCCTCTTCAGCCGGTCCGAACGTGGTCGCGGCGAGAAAATCGGCGGTGCGTTGCAAGCGACCCCAAGGATCGGCGCGGTAGTCGCTGTGCTGGGCCACGCCGGCCATCGCGAGTGGATGCAACGATTGGAAGAGAAGGGCCCGCATTCCACCGATGAACATCGATACGTCGGAGTGCACGAGACGAATCGCCGAATCTTCAGCGAACCAGCGTTCGCCGGTGGCCGTGAACAGTTCCGATGCCCGACGCTCGGCGTCGTCGCCCACCACACGTGAGCGAACGGCACCGGCCACGGCACGTCGTACCGGCTCGAGAAGTTCGGGCATTCGATCGGGCTTGGGCACCACGTCTCCATGGTCCCACGCCTCGAGACCGGCCGCGTTGTCGGGGTGGGTACGCTCGTCACATGTCGGATGTGCAACCCACATCGGGGAACGACCGTTTCGATGTCGACTCGCGGCGCATGCCCCCCTGGATCTGGAAAGCGGTCATCGTCTTCTGGCTCGGATTCCTCGGCACGATCCTGATCCGGTACGCCTACGACCGTCTGTTCTCGTTGTTGATCCTCGTTCTCGTCTCGTTGTTCCTGTCGCTCGCCATCGAACCCGGAGTGGCTCGACTCGAGCGACGTGGTTGGCGACGCGGCCGCGCAACTCTGGTGATTCTGCTCGCCTTGGTCGTGGCGGTCATCGTGTTCATCGTTGCCATCGGGACTCTGGTGGCCACCCAGGTCGCCGATCTGTTGCAGAACTCCGAGCGCTACGTCAATCGCACTGTCAACTTCCTGAACGACACGTTCGGCGCCCAGATCAATCCCGACAAGGTGAACGCGAGCATCCAGGATCCCGACGGGCCGGTGCAGGAGTTCATCCGAAATCAACAGGACGAGGCGTTACAACTGTCGGTCACCGCACTCGGCCTTCTGCTGCAGGGCTTCTCGGTGATGCTCTTCACGTTCTACTTGGTGGCCGACGGTCCACGCCTGCGTCGCTCGATCTGTCGCCGTCTCGCTCCGACCCGTCAACGTCGGGTACTCGATACGTGGGATCTCGCCATCGACAAGACGGGCGGCTACTTGTACAGCCGAGCTTTGTTGGCAGGTGCATCGGCGCTCGTGCACTGGATCGCTTTCCAGTCGCTCGGAACTGCGGCCCCGGTGGCGCTGGCCATCTGGGTCGGCCTCATCTCCCAGTTCATCCCGGTGATCGGTACCTACGTGGCCGGAGTGCTTCCGGTCGTGCTCACTTTCATCGACTCGCCCATCAAGGCCTTGGTCGTGATCCTCGTGATCGTTCTGTACCAACAATTCGAGAACTTCCTCGTGGCTCCGCGCATCACGGCGCGCACGATGGAAATACACCCTGCGGTCTCGTTCGGCTCGGCCATTGCCGGTGCCGCATTGCTCGGCCCGGTGGGTGCGGTTCTCGCCTTACCCGTGGCCGCGATGGCCGTTGCATTGGCCGCGGCATCGGGTGAGCGACACGAACTCATCGACAACCATCTCGTCGTGGTGGCCGAGAAGAAGACGCGTCCCGACCGCAACTCCGATCACAGCCGCGGCAAGCGACTTCGACTCCGCCGCGGGCGGGGCCGATGAGTACTGACTCTTCACGAGCGATCGGTTCGTACGTTCCGCTGGCGGTCACCGAACGCAGTGGTCACCCGGAATCCGTGCACCACGGCGCGCTGGTCGCACTGGAGCGCGACGGTCGTCCAGCTTTCGCGTTCGGTGATGTCGATCTGCCGATCTTCCCCCGATCGTCGATGAAGCCGATTCAGGCGTTGTCGATGGTGCGGCACGGACTCGATCTCCCCGACGATCTCCTGGCACTGGTGTGCGCGAGCCACGACGGTCGTGGCGAGCACCTCGATGGTGTTCGGCGGATCCTCGAACTCGTCGGACTCGACGAATCGGCGCTGGCCAACACGACCGACCTTCCACTCGACGACGACGTGGCGCGGGAGGTCGTCCGCCTCGGCGGCACCCCGACGTCTCTTCGTCACAATTGTTCGGGCAAACACGCCGGCATGCTCGCGACGTGCGTGATCGCCGGATGGCCCAGTGATTCCTCGTATCTGTCCCCCGATCATCCGCTCCAGCAGGCGATCACCGCCGACATCCCGCTCGCTTCGGGTGGCGAGGTTCCCGAGTTCGGTGTGGACGGATGTGGCGCCCCGGCCCACCTCATCTCACTGCTGCAGCTGGCGACATCGTTTCGCCGAATCGCCACCGGCGAGATCGGTTCGGACGGACAGCGAATCCAACGCGCGATGTCGGAGCACCCCGAGATGGTCGGCGGCCCGACGCGCGACGTGACCCTCCTCATGGCCGGAATTCCCGGATTGATGGCCAAGGACGGCGCCGAAGGTGTGTTCGCAGCCGCCCTTCCCGATGGGCGGGCCGTGGCCATCAAAGTGGCCGACGGAGCCAATCGTGCGCGCCCGCCGATCATGCGCGCCGCCCTACGCGCACTCGGTGTCGACACATCAGGTGTCGACGCTCGTGCGTTCGCGGCACCGATCCTCGGACACGGTCGAGCGGTGGGTGACGTGCGTATCGTCGGTGAACTGTCGGATATCGGTCGCTGAGAGGAACACGTACATGGCGGGAATCCCTTTCGTCGGACCAATCGAACCACTCGAGTACGCGTCGGTCAGCCAGGTGAGCCCGCTCGTTCAGCGGGTGATCGCCCGCAATCCTTCGAAGTTCACCTTCACCGGAACCGGTACCTACATCGTGGGTTCCGGGCGCGATGTTGCCGTGATCGATCCTGGCCCGGATCTGCCCGAGCATCGCACCGCCCTCATCAAGGCTCTCGAAGGTCGCCGGGTCGCGGCCATCGTCGTCACGCACTGTCACAGTGATCACGTCGGCCTCGTGCCGTGGCTCAAATCTGAGACCGGAGCGCCCACGGCGGCTTGGCGTCCGCACGGGAGTGTCGGCGTGCTCGACAACGAGGACGACATCAAAGTGATGGAGTCGCTCGCGCCGCCGCCCAAGTCGGCCGAGGAGATCGAGAAGGAGCGCGAAATCGCCCGTGCGGCCGGTCTCGACCCCGACGATCGAGAGATGCGCGAAACGGTCGACACCGAGTTCGATCCCGATCATCGGATCGACGACGGTGCCGTCGTGGTCGGCGGCGACGGCTGGACCTTGCGCGCCGTTCACACACCCGGCCACACGTCGAATCACATGTGCGTCGAACTCGTGGAAGAACGGGCTCTCTTCACCGGAGACCACGTGATGGGTTGGAGCACGACGGTCGTGTCGCCACCTGACGGAGACATGCGCGATTATCTCGCGTCACTCGACAAGGTTCGTCGACGCGATGACGCGATTCTGTGGCCCACTCACGGGTCGCCCGTGACCGATCCCAAGCCGTTCCTCGACGCGTACTTCGAACATCGCCTGTCGCGTGAACGTCAGGTGCTCGATGCCGTTGGCAGCGGACTCGACACCGTCGCACCCATGGTCCGACACATGTACGCAGCCGTCGTCCCCGAACTACACATTCCGGCGGCCCGCAGCGTTCTCGCCCACCTCACTCAGCTCGTCGAGGACGGCCGACTACTGATCGACGGCGGTGGACCGGCGAGGTTGTCGGGGACTTACCGTCTGCCTTCGTGACCACACCCTCTCGGTAAGGTGGCGAACATGAAGGTTCTGCGCACACCGGACGATTGCTTCGTCGGTCTTCCTGACTGGCCGTACGAGCCCACCTACACCGATGTGACGGCGCATGACGGCACGACGTTGCGGGTTCATCACGTCGACACCGGTCCCGACGACGCGCGCGAGACCGTTCTCTGCATGCATGGTGAACCCACGTGGTCGTTTCTCTACCGCAAGATGATCCCGGTTCTCGCCGGAGCTGGTCACCGAGTTGTTGCACCCGATCTGATCGGATTCGGCCGAAGCGACAAGCCGACCGCACTCACCGACTACACCTACGAGCGTCATGTCGACTGGATGAGCCAGTGGCTCGTCAAGAACAACCTGCGCAATCTGACACTCGTGTGCCAGGACTGGGGCTCCCTCATCGGTCTTCGTCTGGCCACCGCCTTTCCGCAGCGATTCGCGCGCATCGTTCTGGCCAACGGGGGACTCCCTACCGGTGACCCGCCCCCGAACGAGGCGTTCCTGAAGTGGCGTGAGTTCAGTCAGACCGTGCCGGTGTTCACCACGGCGCGGATCATCGAAGGTGGTTGTGCGAGTAAGCCCTTGGCTCCCGAAGTGCTCGCCGCCTACGACGCGCCGTACCCGACCGAAGAGCACAAGGCCGGCGCTCGGATCTTCCCCACGCTCGTCCCGGCGAGCCTGGACGACCCGTCGAGTCTCCCGAATCGGAAGGCCTGGGAGGTTCTCGGCGAGTGGACCAAACCGTTCGTCACCATGTTCGGTGATTCCGATCCGGTCACCAAGAACGGCGAATGGGCGTTTCGCAAGAACGTGCCGGGCTGTGCGGGTATGCCGCACACCACGATCGTCGGTGGTGGGCACTTCATTCAGGAAGACAAGGGCCCCGAGCTCGCGGCAGCGATCAATGCGTTCATCGCTCGCCATCACTGACGACGCGACCGATCAACAAGTCGCCAGTACTCGAGCGAGCGCGTCGTACTCGGCCTGATCGACCGAAAGACTCCAAGCCTTCTTGACTCGGATCCAGTCGTTCACATAGGTGCACTTGTACGACGAGCGTGTCGGCAGCCAGTCGGCCGGATCTTTGTCGCTCTTCGAGCGATTGCTGGAGGCCGAGACGGCGATCAGAGCGAACGAGTTACCGAGATCGTTGGCGAAGGCCTCTCGGCGTTCGGCGGTCCACGAGTTGGCCCCCGAGTCCCAGGCCTCCTTCAGGGCGACCACGTGATCGATGTCGAATGTGGAGGCATCGGTGGTCTCGACGCCGTCGTAAGCGGAGAACCACCGACCACCGGTGAGCGAACAACCCGATCCGACCCTGACCGGCGTGAGCGACTCCGCAATGAGCACTTCTCTTCGCGTATCGCAACCGTCGCGATCGGCGTCGATCCAGTGTCGGAAGAGATCGCGGTCGTACCCGCTGGATTGTTCGGGAGCGATCGTGAGTCCGCGCAGCGGATCGCCCGTGGTCACGGCAGTGGTACTTGGAGCCGTGGTCGTCGTGGGTGTCGAACCTCCGGTGGTGGAACACGCACTGCCACGAGCCGATTCCGTGCTGAGAGCCGACGAACCGCCGAGGATGATCGTGGTCGAGGCGTTGCGGAGCCGTGTGGCCACCACAGAAGGAGCACAGGTTCTCTGCGACAGGATCAGTGGACGTGAGGTCGTGACGAGTCGTGTACCACCGAGGGCGTCGGGCCAGTTCTCGCCGCTCGCCACGACGACGCTCGTGGAAGCTGCTTGCGTCGCGTTCGACATCGTGTACGCATCGCCCGCGTAGGTCTTCTTCGTCGCTCCACTCACGGTGACCGATCCGAGGACGGATTGTCCGTCGACGACGTGCACGGTGAGTCCGCTGGCTGACTTGATGCGGTCGATCTCGGCGGTCTGCGCGCTAGTGAGCGACGTCGACGGGGCGGCGATCATGAATGCGCCACCGGTTCGCCGAGCACCCGCGGCGGCGATGAGTTGATCGGTGAACGAGGTTCCCGACGCGATCCAGAGATCACGAACCGAACCGGATGTGATGGAGCGAGCACTCACTGCGACCGAAGTGACGTAGCGGTTCGATCCCGAGATGCGCTCGACCGACTTGCCGAACGATCGGATTTCATTCAGAAGTGCATCCGAAATCGCGGATGTGCCGCCGATGGCGAATACCTGAGTCACCCAACTCTGCTGGATCAGTTCGCGACTTGCCGCAGGGAGTGACGCGGCCCGCGTGAGCACGATCACCGCATCCCCCGGCCATCCACCGGCCATCACCGCATCGGGAAAGTTTTCTCCGGTCGTGAGGAGCACGGTCGACCCGGCTCGTCCGTCGGTTTTCACCTTCTGGGCCACGGCAATCGCCGTCTCGTAACGATCGGCACCACCCAGACGTTCGGTGGCTGCGGCACCGGCTCGACTCGTCCACTGCAACAGACCGACGAAGAGGAGTGCGACCAAGAGGAGAGATCGCGGTCGCATCACTCTTCAACCGTACGGCGGTCGGCTCGTCGTGCTGGAACGCGAGTCATACCGATTTGGGACGGTTCTTCGTGAGTCGTCGAAGTTGAGAAGCCACGTAGGGACGGGCTCGGCGCATACCACCCCGTTCGGTGAAAGCGGTCTCGAGTCGAATGAGGGCCGCGATCACAACCTCGCGATCGGGTTCCCATCCGCGTCGCTCGCATTCGTCGATCCACTCGGCTGGCGTCAGATGGCCGCGCTGACCATTGCAGCGGCGACAGGCGGCGATCTCGTTCTCGATCACACTCGGCCCGCCCTTGATACGGGGAACGAGATGCTCGGTCGTGGCCTCCACCAATCCGACAGCGATGGCCCTTCGACACCACACGCAATGGGCTCCATCGCGCTCGAGGATGACCGCCATTCGCTCGCGTCGGTTGAGTTCGCGACTGCCCACCCGAAGATCTCAGCAGATCCGGACAGTCATCGCACTTTCGACTCGGGAGCGGGAGAATGTGGTCGTGCCCCGAGGTCGATTCGCACCATCCCCGACCGGCAGTCTGCACGTCGGCAACCTGCGGACCGCGTTGGTCGCCTGGGTGTCGGCCCGGTCGGCGGGCGGTGACTTCGTGGTTCGGATCGAAGATCTCGATCGGGCCAACAGCAGTTTTGAGAACGAGAAGTCGCAGACGAGCGATCTTCGCGCCATCGGTCTCGAGTTTCCCGTGGATGTCGTCCGACAGAGTGAACGCTTCGAAATCTACGACGCGGCGATCGACCGACTCTCGGCCCGCGGCCTCACCTACCCGTGCTTCTGTACGCGACGCGAGATTCGCGAAGCGGCCAGTGCCCCGCACGGTGACCTTCCCGAGGGGGCGTATCCCGGGACCTGTCGTGATCTCTCATCCGCTGAACTCCGGCGCCGACTGGACTCAGGTCGGCCACCCGCGGTCCGGTTGCGCACCGATGGCGAGCGATATCGGTTCACCGATCGGATCGCAGGAGACGTGGAGGGCGGCATCGACGACGTGGTTCTACGACGCAACGACGGAGTGCCGGCTTACAACCTCGCGGTGGTGATCGACGACGCGTGGCAGCGGGTCGACCAAGTCGTTCGAGGTGACGACCTACTCCTCTCGACCCCGCGCCAGATCCACCTGCAGAAACTGCTGGGCCTCCCCGAACCTTCCTATGCCCACGTTCCGCTCGTCGTCGGTGGTGATGGTGAACGGCTCGCCAAGCGTCATGGTGCGGTCACTCTCGCCGATCTCGCTCAAGTGGGGGAGAAGGCGGCGGACGTACGCGCCGAGTTGCTCGCCAGCCTCGGTCTGCCGACCGATGTCGACGACGCGGTCTCTGGTTTCGCCTGGGCGAAGGTCCCGCGATCATCGTGGACGATACCGTTGCGCTGGCAGACTCGTACCTCATGACCGCCCCCGACGATCTCTTGCGAGTCCTCGCTTACGAAAGTGCGGTCGATCCGGCCACCGGCATCACCGAAGTCGGTCCGGAACTCCTGGTCGTCCCGTTCTGGACGCGCGAAATGTGCGCCGCGGTCATTCGTGCCGCCGAGGCAGTGGGGGGTTTCAGCCCGCAGCCGGAAGATCCGGTGCCCGGTCACGAAGTGAGTTTGGCTGCCATCAGCCCTCGGCTCTTCGAAGCCGTTCAGAACGACCTCGGTAGCCGGATCTGGCCTCAACTTCAGGAGCATTGGCCGCTGATCGACTATTGCGGCCTAAGGGACGTCTTCGTCATCAAGTATTCGCTCGATGCGCAAACCGAGTTGCGGATCCACCACGACGTCGCTCAGGTGTCGGCATCGGTCAAGCTCAACGACCAGTACGAGGGGGCCGAACTCGAGTTTCCACGTCAGGACTTCACCAACTCATCGGTACCGGTCGGGTCGATGTTGGTCTGGCCGTCGCTCGTGACCCACGCGCATCGGACACGTCCGCTCGAGTCGGGAGTCAAGTACGGATTGACGATCTGGTTCGAGTTGCCCGAGCAGTACTCCTGAACTCTTCACTCCCTCACCGATGGTGAAGGACGGGGGTATCCACGCTCGGAAATGGTGCGCTGATTACTTTCGGTCTCACCGTGAGTACGCGAGTAGGTATACGTTCGACATCGATTGGTTTCGTCGTCGTTGCTCTCACGGGACTGCCGATGTTGTCATCGTGTGGAGGTACCGGTGGCTCGGCCGCAGTAGCCGCCACGCGACCACCGGCGACGGTGGAACTGACTCCGCTGTTCGATCCTCCGGTCACGACAGCGCCGCCGGTCACCGTGGCTCTCACGACGATCGCCGAGGCCCCCGAAATCGTGCAGGTTCCGGTCGAACCCCTGACCGAACCGCTCGTCGCCATCGGTCGCGAGTCCGGTGCCGGGGCGCAGCGCGCCCAGGAGCGACTTCTCGAACTCGGTTTCTGGCTCCAGAATCCGAACGGCGATTACGGCGTCACCACCCGGCAGGCCGTGATGGCTTTCCAGAAGTACGCCGGTCTGCCGACCACCGAATCGGTCGACGAGGCGACGGCAGCTGCGTTGTCGACGGCCGCGTTCCGGGCCCACGGAATCTCGAACGAGGGGACACTGATCGAAGTCGACAAGACCCGACAGTTGCTCTTCGTGATCGAAGACGGTGTCACCTCGTGGGCGATCAATGTGTCGACCGGAAGTGGTGTTCCGTTCCGCGAGCGCGACAAGACCGAGTGGGGTAAATGGATCTGGGGCGATGCGCGAACTCCGGAAGGAATCTTCACGATCGACCGCGAGTACGCGAAGGGCTGGCGTCCGGGAGATCTCGGAGAGATCTACCGACCCAAGTATTTCAACGGTGGCATCGCCCTTCATGGTGCGTACAAGATCCCGGCGTATCCCGCGTCGCACGGTTGCGTCCGCATGTCGACCCCGGCCATGGACTTCATCTGGTCGGCCGATCTCGTGCCCCGGGGCACGACCGTGTGGGTCCACTCTCAGGGTTGATCCTCATCGCTCGTCGGCTCGGGTCGACGGTGTGACAACCTTGTTCGATGCTTCCCGTCATCGGACCACTTCGACCCTGGGCCGATCCGGCGACCGTGGCCATGCTCCGTCTGCCGATGCGGATGAATCTGACCCCTTCGCCCGATCTCACCACGGCGCGCGCCGGGCGGGACGAGTCGCCGTGGTTCCGCTCACTCGACGGTGATTGGAATCTTCGGCTGTGGGACCACCCCGATGACGTTCCCGCTTCGGCCTTGAGTGGTGGAACACGTGGATGGTCGCGCGTCGCCGTGCCCAGCAACTGGACCGTTCAGGGCTTCGATGATCTTCCGCACTACACGAACGTCGACATGCCATGGCCTCATCGTCCGCCGGCGCTCCCGGATGTGCTCACCACTGGCGTGTATCACCGTGAGTTCTCGGTGCCGGCCAAGTGGAAGAAGCGCCGAACGATTCTCCACGTCGGTGGGGCGGAGAGTGTTCATGCGGTCTATGTGAACGGCGAATTCGCCGGTTATGGAACCGACAGTCGGCTTCCGAGCGAGTACGACGTCACCGCGCATCTGCGATCAGGCGCCAACGATCTCGCCATCGTCGTCATCCGTTACAGCGCCCAGTCGTATGTCGAGGATCAGGATCAATGGTGGATGGCCGGGCTGCACCGGGAAGTCTTCTTCGAGTCACGCGCCGCAGTCGGTGTGCATCGACTCGATGTCGTCGCCGACTGGGACGCAGAGACCGAAGTTGCGAGTATCGATATCACGACGCGGCTGACGACCGGCGACCGCGATCTCGAGTCGGGCTGGAGCGCGCGGGCGTGGGTGGAGACGCTCGAGGGTTCGCGCAAGGGTCGAGTGCTCACTGCCAAGGTCGCCACGTCCCATCGCGCGCCGTACGTCTTCACCGGCCATGTCGCCCGAGTGAACGCGGAGATCCGTGGCGTTCGGCCGTGGTCGGCCGAGACGCCGATTCTCTATCGGGTCGTGTGTGAACTGGTCGATCCAGAGGGTGCCGTGACCGAGGTGGTCACGCAGCGCATCGGATTCCGGCGCGTCGAGATGAAAGACGGCTTGGTCTGCGTGAACGGAAAGCCACTCACTTTCATGGGCGTCAACCGGCACGATCATCACCCGGATCGCGGTAAGGCGGTGACGGTCGAGGACATGTTGGCCGACATCGTGACCATGAAGCGCCACAACATCAATGCCGTACGCACGTCGCATTACCCGAACGACCATCGGTTCTACGACCTTTGTGACGAGCACGGTCTCTACGTGATCGACGAAGCCAACGTCGAGAGCCACGCATACAACACGAGCCTGTGTCACGACGTCCGCTTTCGGTCCACGTGGCTCGAACGGGTGGGTCGTATGGTCGATCGAGACCGCAATCATCCGTGCATCGTGATGTGGAGCATGGGCAATGAGTCGGGTTATGGAGAACACCACGATGCGTCGGCAGCCCTGGCTCGGCGCCTCGATCCGACTCGTCTCCTGCACTACGAAGGAGCGGTCTTTCACGCCGGCTGGGCCAACGGTGGACGTGGTGTCACCGATGTGGTCTGTCCGATGTACGCGCCAGCAGCGGCGATCCAGATGTACGCCGAGTCGGGACTCGGTGAGCGCCCGCTGGTGTTGTGCGAGTACTCGCACGCGATGGGCAATTCGAATGGTGGCCTGGCCGACTACTGGCGGGTGATCGATGCGCACCGGCAACTGCAAGGTGGATTCATCTGGGAGTGGAAGGATCACGGCATCCGCCAGACGTTGCCCGATGGACGCCAGCGGTTCGCTTACGGCGGTCAGTTCGGCGATCGACCGAATGATGGCAATTTCGTGGCCGACGGATTGGTGTCACCGGAGGGGACACCGCATCCGGCGATGCAGGAAGTGGCGTGGGTCCACCGACCGGTGGCGGTGGAGGGTGTCGGCTGGAAGATGCGCGTCACGAATCGTCAGACGTTCGGTGATCTTTCGTGCTTCGTGGGCGAGTGGCAACTGCGAATCGGTGGTGAGATCAGGGCTCATGGACGATGGAATCCGGCCGTCGACGCTGGTCAATCACTCATCGTCGATTCGCCCGTCACCTTGCACGATCTCGAGTCGGTTTCCGGTGAAGCTCTTCTCACTTTCCGCTGGCGAACCGCGCGGGCGACTGCGTGTGTGCCCAAGGGTCATCTGGTCGCCTGGGACCAAGTCGTGCTTCGCAGCGAAGACGTCCTGCGCGTGATCCCGGAACGGACGTCGACCGGCATCGTCGAGACCGGACTTCGAAACGTGTTGCTCACCGATCCGCGCTTGAATCTCTGGCGGGCGGCCGTCGACAACGATGGTTTCAAGCTGATGCCCGATCTCTTGAAGCGAATGTCGATCGGTGGACCGGCCCTTGCCCGGTGGTTGGCCCAGGGTGTCCACGATCGTCCGGCCGAGAGTTTGGTCGACCATCGTGCCGAGGTGTTCGGCGATGCCGAAGGCTGGACGTACTTCGTGCACGAGGTCACGGTTCCCGAAGCACTGAAGGACCTACCCCGGATCGGAGTCGTGTTCGAAGTGCCGCGGGTGCGCACGGTTCGTTGGTTCGGTCGGGGACCACTCGAGAACATGCCCGATCGAAACAGCGGTGCCTTGGTCGACGTGTGGGAATCCGCACCCGACGATCTGCCGTACGTCCTACCCCAGGAGTTCGGATTGCGTACCGACTGTCGTTGGATGGAACTCGATCTGGGTCCGCGAACGTTGCGCATCGAAACGGTCGAGCCGATCGCTTTGCACATGTCGGCCATCCACTACCGCGATGCCGATTTGTTCGAGGCAGTCGATGTGACCGAGCTAGAACCCTGCCCCCACTCGGTCGTTCACCTGGACGTCGCTCACCGAGGAGTCGGAACCGCGAGTTGCGGTCCCGATGTCGATGATCGCTTCCGGATCGGCGCCGGTACCTACCGATTCGCCTATCGGATGCGGGTCACGAACCGGCGCGACGTACGTGGAGCCGGTGGTCCTCGGCGTTGAGACACCGACCGGTCTCGAGGTCGAACTTCCAACCGTGAAGAGTGCACGTGAGAGTCGACCCGTCGACCTCTCCGAAGACGGAGAGGTCGGCCTTGCGGTGCGGGCAGTAACGCTCGACCGTGTAGCCGGCGAGTTCGATGTCGGGTGACGGAAGGTCCGGTTGGCGTCGAAGTTTGGCCTCGGCTTCGGCGCGGCTCATGCGTTCGACCGACAGTGATTTGAAGAAGTTGTAGAGGAACTCGTTGTAGTCCCCGCGCCGCCAAGCCTTGAAGCGACACGACAAGAAGAGCTTGTCGCTCCAGTCGACGTGTCGATTGGCGACGACGTTCTCCACCAATCGACGGTCGATCTCGAACTTGAAACCGAAGTCCTCGTGTTCGAACACCTTGACCCGACGTTTCGGGAAGTCGACCAGTACGTCGAGGTCATCGAGACGCAGAAGGCAGGCCGCACCGACACCGTCGCACAACGTGGGGGCCAGAGTCATGAGCGGCTCCCACCAGGCCCGCAAGGTCGCGACGAGATCGGTGGATTCTTGTGACCAAGAACGTCGGTGCTCCTCGATCCAGGGCAGATAGTCGGCCTGATACCGACCGAGGTACTCGGCCTTGTCGTCGAAGATCTTCCGGACCTCGTCGTCGGACATCGGATGACGTACTTCCAAACGGTGTCCATCGAGTTCGATGGTCGTGCCGGGAACGTTCAGCACGCCGTGATGTCCGTCGGCCGCGAGTCGATCGAGGAAAGCAGTCTGGTCGGGGAAGATCGACAACTCGTCACCGGTCACGACATTGAGCCCGTAGAGCGATGGGTCGAGGAAACAAGGCGGACCCGCCGAAGGCACGACCGCGCGGGCACCGACGGCTTCGACGTATCGCATCGCACGGGCGAACTGACTCTCCACCTTGGCCTGCACGAGCTCGCGCATCCGTTCGACCGGCTCTTCGTAGACCATCGGATACCAAATGGCACCGGAGTACTGCAGAAAATGGAGATCCACCGGACCATGGCTCTTCAACGCGTTGATGTCGCCCGTTCGGCAATCGTTCTGGTCGACCAAACGGTGGGTTCCGTCGAACACGACGAGCGCGGAGTCGCCTCCGGGCCCATCCGCGATCGCGGTTTCGGGGTGGATGGCCACCACGAGTCCGTCTCCGAGATCGGTTTCTTCACCCGCACGGGTGCGTATGAATTCGGTGAAGCCGAGCGCGCGCAGACGTCGCTCCAATTCCTGGGTCGGAAAATCGGGGAGGAGGACCGGCGTGAGTCGGGGCATGTTCTCGGCGAGCCATTGTTCGTCGAGGTGGTCTCCGTGCAGATGCGAGATGTACAGGTACGACGGATGTCTGATCGCATCGGCGACCTGGGCTGGAAGTTGGTCGTTTCGGGGGAAGGGAAACCACGAACCGAAGAAGGCCGGATTGAACCACGGATCGCAAACGATCGAACCTTGTCGCGTCTCGATCAAGAGACCGGCATGGCCGATCGACGTCGCGCGCACGACAGCAAACTACCGATTCGACGGTGGCGTCATGGCGTCGGCGGATCGCTGAACACCTTGCCACCGCGTGACACGTGTTCGGTCCACTTCGTTCCGTCCCAGTACCGGTACTCGTAACGACCGGCCGGATCCTTGTACCAGTCGGCTGGAACCTTCGGAGCGGTCGATGTGGTGGTGGGAACGGCAACAGTCGCGGCGAGTGACGTTTGCGCGGGACTCGGATCGACGTTCTGGGTGGAAGTCGAAGGCGCCCAACCGGATGGCTCATTGGCCGGTGAAGGAGTCGGTTGTGCTGCGACCGAGGTCGGTGAGGGATTCTTCTTGGTCGTGGGTCGCGAGAGGTAGGCGATCACGTCGGCACCGGCGGAGACGATGCTGACGACTTCCCATCCGTCGGCCGACTTGGACGTGAGTGACGTCGCGAGAGCTTCGTGATCGAAGGATGACACCTTGAGAGAGATGAACTCTTTCACGACGGCGAGTGTAGCCATGCCTTCGCCGACTCGTCCTGCGCGGGCCCGTCGAACACGAGTGTTCCATTGCGTAGAGCGATGACACGGGGAACTCGTTCGAGAAACGATGGCTCGTGGGTCGCGACCAGAAGTGTTGCGCCACGCTCACCCGCGACATCGAGCATCGCGAGAAGGGCATCTCGACCGGTCGCGTCGAGTCCGACGAAGGGTTCGTCCACCAGGAGAACATCGAATGGTCGGATGAGGGCGAGCGCGATGGCGGCTTTCTGTTTGAGACCACGACTGAAACGTGAGGGGAGATCGTCGGCGCGCTCGTAGATCCCCAGTTGTCCGAGCAGATCGGCCGCATCCTGCTCCCATTCCGCGACACCGTGCAGTCGAGCCGTGTAGTCGAGGTGTTCCCAGACCGAGAGATCGTCGTAGAAGACGGGAGTGTCGGACAGATAGCTCACGTGGCGACGGGCTTCGATCGATCCGGGTGCGTGTCCGAAGACCGAAATCGAGCCACTCGACACGTCGAGAAGTCCGGCGATCATGCGGAGCAGCGTCGTCTTGCCCGATCCGTTGTGGCCGATGAGGGCGATCTTTTCACCGGGTGCGACGTCGAGATCGAGTGGAAGAAGTACCGGACCGTCCCCGTAGTCCTTGGCGAGGTTGTGAGTGTGGACGGCGGACGGCGGACGATCGACGCGTTCCTCGTGGACCTCGCGTGGCGAACCTGTGTTGCGGTGACGACTCATGAAACTCCTCGTGACGGGGAACGGCTTTCGCGAGCGGCGGCGTCCATCCAGTTGCGAATCGCGTCGCGGCGGTGGATCCATGCACCGATCAATCCGACCAGAAGAACGACGGCGATCGCGGCTCGCGTCGCGGCTGCCTCGGGTCCGTTGCCAGTTTCGATCGCGTTCTCGGCAACGAGAATCGGAACCTGTCCGACGATGGTGATGAGCACAGGCCAGACCGCTTTGATGACGTTGGCCGTGCCGGCGACCTCGGGTGGCATGAGGTTGCTGTTCGCCGAGGAAGCGACCGGATCGGGTGCTCCCGAGACGATGTTGATGGCGGCGCCAGCCAAGCCGGCGGCCACGGCAGGAAGCGCACCGATTCCAAAGACGACCCATCGGTCGGTGCCGAAAGATCCGATCGTCATCCAGAGGACAGCGAGGGGCACCGAGATCGCCAATGAAGCGTGCGTGAGTCGAAGATAGAGAGGTCCGCGTTCGACGGGGTATGAATCGGTGCGGTCACCGTGGTCGATCTCTTGCGCGAGTGGTTCGAGAAGTTCGAGGCCGACCAGAAAGAACGACACCCCTCCGACGAGGACGAGAGGAGTGGTGCCGTTCAGAATCCCGCGACCCGCGAAACCAGCGATGGCCACGAGGACGATGATCCGGAATACTCGACTGATCGGGAAGCGCAGGATTCCATCGAGGGTTCGTCGCCATTCGGTGTACGAACCACCGCCACGGGGGATGCGGACCCATGGGCGACGACGACTTTGTTCGTGGCTGAGCTGACGTCGAATGATGAGGACGGTTCGAAGGTCTTGCAACGTGACTGCGAAGCGGAGCTGGGTGACGAGAGCCGATCGACGTGATTGGGCTTCGAGAGATTGACGACCGAGCATCAAGAAGCCCAGGGCGAGAAGTGCGATCCCCACCGCCACGGCCACGAGATCGGACGCGTCGACTCGCTCACCCCAGAGAGGCAAGTCGCCAGTGGCGTCGCCGGGACCGATCCAGTGCGCATTGGCCGGTAGTGCCGAAACGAATTGCCATGTGATGAGAGCGCCCCCGAACAACGTCGCCGCCCAGCGGGGAACCCGCAACGAATGGGCCACGAGCGCACCACCCACGAAGAACGTGGCGGCGAGCGCGCCCCACGCGGCTCCGGCGACGGCCCAGCTCAGTTCGGTTCCCGGTAGACGACGGCCGGCGAGTTGGCCGCCGAGTGCGCCGGCGAGCGCCGCGGCGAAAGCGATCGAACGCCATCGTTGAAGGGTGGGTTGTAGGAGGACACGCCGTCGGTCGACGGGGGCGAGAAGCACGTGTCGAACCTCGGCCTCTTCGAGAGCGAGCGGACCACCGCGGCTACCGGATCGAATTCCCATCGCGAGGGCCACGACACTCAGGAGTCCGAGCCAACCCGATCCGTACCGACCCACGTCGTCGACGAAATCGGGTGCGGCTGGTGCATCACGTACGAACCCCGAGAGGAAGAGCGCGCCACCTCCGAAGACGAAAGCTGCGAGGTAGACGCGGTACAACGCTTCGAACCATTCGACCTCGGCGAGTCGTTTGCGTCGTCGCGCGCGACGAAGTTCTCCGACGCCGCGTGCTCCGATACCAGAGGGCCTCGTCTCGACTGCGATTCGGTGTTCACCGGTCTCGATCGGCAGATTCGGATCGGACGCCCAGCCCGACCACGAAGTCGCGAAGAGGCGGGCCGATGTGAGTCCTGCATGTTCGAGAGCGATGATGTCGAGACACGCCGAGACACCCGATCCACAGGACACGATCACATCGGAATCGCGCCGGATGCCGAGGGCCGAGAAGTGTCGACGCAAGTCGGTGGGTGTTCGTAAACGGCCCTCGTGCAGAACGTCCGACCAAGGAGCATTCAGTGCGCCGGGTACATGTCCGGGTTTCGGGTCGACCGATGCGACCTCACCGCGGAACCGCTCGGCCGATCGAGCATCGAGGAGAACGACCGACGAGGCCGAGCCTTCCAGTGCGTGCGAGAAGACCTCGTCGGTCGTGGCGAGCCGGTCGGCCGGCCAAGGCCGTGCGGTGAATGCAGCATGCTCGCGTCGCCGTGTCGGCCCGACTTCGATCGACCCCCCGGCTGCCGTCCATGCATCGATGCCACCGTCGAGCAGCGATGCCGGGTGCCCGATCATGCGCAACATGACGACGAGTCGCGAAGCCGTCATGCCACCGGTGTCGTCGTAGGCGATCACGGTCGTTCGATCACCGATTCCGAGACGACCCATGGCTCGGGCGAAGTGCTCGGGGTTGGGCAGTGGATGGCGCCCGGCGGTGGGTTCGGCCGGTTGGGAGAGGTCGGTGTCGACGTCGACGAACACGGCGTCGGGCAGATGACCGGCTTCGTGGATCGCTCGCGCATCGCGACCATCGAGATACCAGCGCACATCGACCAGGACCGGCGCATCGGTGTCCGGCGCACCCGCCAACATCTCGAGCAACTCGTCGGCGGTGATGACGAGGGGCGGAAGGACCTTCGGCTCTATCGATTCCAAGACGATCATCCTCGCACTTTTCGCCGCCATACTTGTATCGATGTCTGTGGAGGCGATGCAGTTGTTCACCGCTCTGCTGGCGCTCGTCGCTCTCGGTGGGGCCGCCTTCTTGTTGGTTCTGAAAGTCGCTGCTCGGTGGTCGCCGGTGGCCGCACGGTTGGCGTCCGACGTCGGTCGTTCTTCCCTGGCGCTGGCTGCACTCGTGGCTTCGGTCGCCACGGCCGGGAGCCTGTACTTCAGCGAAATCGCCGATTTCGTTCCGTGTCGTCTCTGTTGGTTCCAACGAATCTGCATGTATCCGCTCGTGGCCATCCTCGGTGTGGCGGCCTGGCGGCGTGATCGGAGTGCCCGCTGGTATTGCCTGCCTCTGCTCGTGGCGGGCGCTTCGGTCTCGATGTACCACTACATCATCGAATGGAAGCCCTCGTGGGGAGAGTCGGCGTGCGGAGTCGGACCGTCGTGCACCGATGTGTGGTTCCGCGAACTCGGTTTCGTGACCCTTGCGTTCATGGCTCTGGCCGGTTTCTTGGCCGTCGGCGCCTTGTTGTTCGTCACCCCGGCCGCCGACCGGAACCAACCCGTGGTTGCCGATAACTGATCTGTTACGAATACGAATGAGTCGACGAGAGAGGAACCCATGAGCGAGACCACGAAACCCGCGGCCGGATCGACCAAGTGGATCGTGACCGGTGTTCTCGCGCTGATCGCTGCCGCTTTCGCCGTCGCGGTGATCGTCGGGAGTGGCTCGGACGACTCATCCGGCGCGTCGACTCAGGATTCGACGACCGATGTGTCCATCGTGAGCGGGGACTCGCGTCCGTCCGGCGCGGCGGGAGAGAACCAGCCCGTTCGCGTGAGCGGTCAATCCCTCGATCCACTCGGTTCCACGGGGGCTGATCTCTCCGTCGGCGCGAGCGCACCCGAATTGATCGGTTCCGGATTCGACGGAACGACGATTTCGGTCACGCCCGGCGATGGGACTCCTTACATGCTCGTGTTCCTCGCCCACTGGTGCCCGCATTGCAACGCCGAGGTTCCGCGTCTTGTCGAGTGGAATGCCTCGGGAATGGTGCCCGAAGGTTTGCGGGTGATCGGTGTGAGCACTGCGGTGGCCGCCGATCGGCCGAATTATCCGCCGTCGAAGTGGATCGTCGACAAGGAGTGGCCGTTCGAAGTCATGGCCGATTCGACCGAGATGGACGCCGCTGGGGCTTACGGCGTGGACGGTTTTCCGTTCTTCGTCGTCGTGGGCGCCGACGGCAAGGT
This sequence comes from Actinomycetota bacterium, assembly GCA_005787035.1. Lineage (GTDB taxonomy): Bacteria > Actinomycetota > Acidimicrobiia > Acidimicrobiales > Ilumatobacteraceae > Casp-actino8. The sequence goes on from SYCI01000139.1 coordinate 25,612, forward strand.
GAAGGTTCGTGCGTCAGGAGAGCAGGGGATCGACGTGATCGATCGATTGGTGCGGGACGCGCTCGCCAGTTGATGTCACGGGCTCTACGGTTGGGGTCGTGAATCTTCGCGAACTCCAAGACGTCATCGAGCGCACGTACGGTGACCGAGATCGGCTTCGTGGTGTGCCGTCCACCGTGGCTTGGTTGGCCGAGGAGATCGGCGAACTCGCTCAGGCCGTTCGCAAGGGTTCACTCGACGATCAGATCCACGAGTTCTCCGATGTTCTCGCCTGGGTCGCGAGTCTGGCCAACCAAATGGGTGTCGACCTCGAAGCGGCTGTCGGTCGTTACGAGTCGGGATGTCCGCGATGCCGGTCGATTCCGTGCGAATGCTGAGACGACATGGCTGACGATCTCTTCGATGACGACGAGTGGGACGATGACGTCGACGATGAAGAGCCGGGCACGACTTTCTCGGTCTCCGAAGTCGCCGACACGATCAACGATGTCCTCGGCGAGGCCTTCGATCGTGGGATCTGGGTCTGGGGGGAGATCACGGGACTCAGTACCAAGAACGGTCACACCTATTTCTCACTCGTGGAGGCGACGCCGTCAGGCGGCAAGGCACAACTGAGCGTCAACTTGTGGGCTGGGGTCATGACGAAGTTGCGACCACTGCTGAAGCGGAGTGGAGTCACCCTCGAGAACGGTGTCAAGGTACGCGTCTTCGGCTCGCTCGACTTCTACGCACCATTCGGAAAGATCTCGCTGAACATGCGCGACATCGACCCGCGCTTCACCCTGGGCGACATCGCCCTTCAGCGAGAGGAACTCATCCGCCGACTGCGCGAATCGGGTGATTACGACCGCAACCGAGAACTCGAACTGAGTCCGGCTCCGTTGCGGGTCGGTGTGGTGACCAGCGAATCGAGTGCCGCATGGGCCGATTTCCGCCACGAGATCGAACGCAGCGGACTGGGTTTTCATCTCCGCTTGGCCGATGTACGGGTACAGGGTGAATCTGCGGTCCGCGACGTCACCACGGCGATTCGCGTTCTCGGGCAGCGCGACGACATCGATGTGATCGCGGTGGTTCGGGGTGGAGGTAGTCGGGCCGAGTTGGCCACTTTCGATGCCGAAGAAATCGCCTGGGCCATTGCGGCGTCGCCGGTTCCGGTGATCACCGGCATCGGACACGAGATCGACACGAGCGTTGCCGATGAAGTCGCTCACGAGCGATTCAAGACACCCACCGCGTGTGCAGCTGGGCTCGTGGAGAGGGTGCAAGCATTCGTGAATGCGACCGAGGAGGCGTGGAGTTCGATCGCTCGTTTGGCCTCCGATGCACTCGGGGAGTCGAACGGTGCTCTCCGGGTCATGGCCAACCAAATCGCATCGCGCACTCGCTCGGCGGTCGAACGAGCCGAGGAGCGTCTCGGATTTCGATCCACTCGACTGCGAACGAGTGTCGCGAACTCGATCGTCGCCCACGAAACAAGGATTCGGAGTGGTCGGGATCGACTGCGCCGTCGACTTCCGCAGGTTCTCGAGCGGTCGAGTTTGCAGGTCGGTGGTTTCGAGGCTCGGGCTCGTCTCCTCGATCCCCGAGAACTCATGAAGCGAGGTTGGTCGGTCACGCGCTCGTCGTCGGGTGCCGTCATCCGGTCGGTCTCCGATGTCGGCGAGGGCGAAGCCCTGACGACGCAATTGGCCGATGGGACCATCTCGAGCACGGTCGACGCCGTGACTCCCGATGACGTTCGCAAGTAGGGTGAGGCGATCATGAGCAAGAAGAACGAAGACTCGAGCTCCATCGGATATTCCGAGGCGATCGTCGAACTCGAGGCGATCCTCGCCGATCTCGAGGAAGCCGATGTCGACGTCGACGTTCTCGCCGAGAAGGTCGCGCGGGCGTCGGAGTTGATCAAGCTCTGTCGGGAACGGATCGGCAACGCGAAGCTGCAGATCGACAAGGTCGTGGCCGGTCTCGAAGACTGACCACCCGTAGGTTGATCTCGTGAGCACTCCGCCGACTTCGCTGTTGCGCATCGCTGGCCTCGTCGAGCGTCGGTTGGGCGAGGTTCTGCGTGCGGAGGAGTCGCGTTGGGCCGGTTTCGATTCGGATCTCGGATCGCCGGTGGGTGAGATCGCCCGTCTGATCGACGCGGGTGGCAAACGATTGCGGCCGGCATTTTGTCATTGGGGATACGTCGGAGCCGGCGGTGTCTTGGAAAGTCCCGACGTCATCGATGCCGGGGCGGCGCTCGAGTTGTTGCATGCCTTCGCCCTCTTTCACGACGACATCATGGATGGTTCCTCGAGTCGACGTGGTGAGCCGGTCACCCACGAAGTGTTCGCGGCCGAGCACCGCCGCGACGGCGGAAGTGGTGAGTCGCGTCGGTACGGCGAGGGAATCGCGATACTCGTCGGTGACCTGGCCTTCGTCTATTCCGATCGACTTCTCGATGGCATACCGTCCGTGGCGCGTGATGTGTGGCACGAGTTGCGCATCGAACTCAACGTCGGTCAACTTCTCGATCTGATGGGCTCGGCCCAACATGAACGAAGGCGCTTCAAAGCCGAGCGCATCTGTCGTTACAAGAGTGGCAAATACACGATCGAACGCCCGCTCCATCTCGGTGCCCTGATGGCGGCACCCGATCGAGCTACCGAGTTGATCCCCGCTCTGAGTGCCTACGGTCTGCCCCTCGGCGATGCGTTCCAGATGCGCGACGACGTCATGGGCGCTTTCGGTTCGACCGAACTCACCGGCAAACCGGTGGGTGACGACCTTCGTGAGGGAAAGCCGACGCCGTTGCTCGCGCTGGCCATCGAGATGGCGAGTGAACGAGAGCGCGAGGTGCTGGACGCGGTCGGTCGCGTCACCCTCGACGATGCTCGAGTGAGCGAAGTTCAAGAAGTCATCGTCGCCACCGGTGCTCTCGACGAGATGGAGCGGATCATCGCCCGGTTGACAACGGAGGCGGTGGAGGCGATCGAACGTGCACCCATCACCGAAGACGCCCGAAGCGAACTCGTCGTGCTGGCCGACTACGTGAGTCGTCGGCTGACCTGACGGTCCGGGTTTTCGTGTGCCGTCGACACTCGATGTCCCGTACATTGTGAGCATGAGGAAGTCGGTCGGCGTCGCAGGATTGCTGGTGATGGTCGGCATGTCGGCCTGTGGTGGCGGCGGCGAGAACGCATACGACACGCTGCCCTTGATCACCGTCGCTACCCAACCGCCGGAACTGACGACCACCACCACGCTTCCCGAGGCGGTCGAGTACTACACGATCCAGCAGGGCGACACCCTCTATGGCATCGCCCAGTCGTTCGGTATCACACTCGACGATCTGATCGCATTCAACGGCATCACCGACCCCGACGCCATCGAGGCCGGTCAGCGACTGAAGGTTCCGCCCGTGGGCGCCTCGATCCCGCCGGCCTCCACGACGACCGTCGCCCAGACAACGACTCCCTGAATTCGTACACTGTCGCCATGAATGCGGGAGACAAGTTCTGGCCGAATCAGGATCACTGGTCGGTCAAGATTCCCCTCCGCACACCGCATCCGCGCCTAAGGGTTCTCGAGGAAACCGGATTCGTAGCGCTCAGTCCCATGCCCCTCGAAGTGCCGTCGCACGAGTGGGAATCCCTCGAGTACATGGATTGGAAGAGCGGTGGCGACACCAACTTCGCGCCGCTCGCCTCGGCCGACGGTCAGCTCGACTGTCGCGGTTTCTGGGACAAAGGCAAGACCGACAAGGACGCGATCTGGACCAGTAACGCCGAGAGTGCGCCCACCCTCCGTCGGTACGTCGACTCGGTCGGTGCCAATTTCGGACGGGTTCGCATCATCAAACTCGAACCCCAGGATCGAGACACGGCGTTCCGTTCGATCCACCGGGACGACAACAACCGCTTCAATCCCGATGATGAAGGTTGGGTCGTTCGTTCGTGGGTCGAACTCACGGATCAACCCGACAGCTACATGCTCCTCATGGACAACGACGCCGACGGACTACCCGATCCATCGACCGAGCGGCGAGTGCCGTTACCGCGTGGCGCACGCTTCGTCGTCGACACCCAGCGTTTGTGGCACGTGGTGGTACATCCGCACGACCGCCCTCGCTACGCGCTGATCACGAGCTTCGAAAGCGGTCCGACGCTCGAGCGCTGGATCGAAACCCAGCTTCCCGTCTCGGTCTGATTTTCAGCGTCGTCCGCTGGCCGCGATCTCGGCGATGTCGCGCATGATCCGACCGATCTCGTAATCCTTGGGCGTGTAGACCGCAGTGACACCGGCATCCATGAGTCGAGGCTGGTCCTCTTCCGGAATGATTCCACCGACCACGACTGGAATCGTCACTCCTGCTGAGCGCAGATGTTCGATGACCGAAGGTACGAGTGAGAGATGGGAACCCGACAGGATCGACAGACCGATGACGTCGGGGTCCTCGTCTCGTGCACTGGCCGCGATCTGTTCCGGGGTCAGGCGGATACCGGAGTAGATCACCTCCATGCCGGCATCACGAGCGGCGACGGTGATCTGCTCGGCGCCGTTGGAATGCCCGTCGAGTCCGGGTTTGGCGACGAGCAGCTTGGGCGGACCGCCGGGAATCGAACGCACGAACTCGGCCACCGCGGCGAGTTCACCGGGACGCTTGCCCACGGCGGCCGACACCCCGGTCGGGGCGCGGTACTCACCGAACACCTCGCGGAGAAGTCCGGCCCATTCGCCCGTGGTACCTCCGGCCTTGGCCAAGGCGATCGACGGCTCCATCACGTTGTCACCTTCGATGGCGGCGCGTCGGAGTTCGTCGAGCGCTGTCCTCACCGCCGCTTCGTCGCGAGAACCTCGCCAACGATTCACGTCGTCGATGGTCTCTTTCTCGACCGCCGGATCGACCTTGACGATCTTGCCTTCACCGCCGAGCGGCGATGATTCGGTTTCGCGGTAACTGTTGACGCCGACGACCGTCTGTTCACCACTCTCGATACGTCGAGTGCGTTCGGCCATCGAACGAACGAGGCGACCCTTCAACTGATCGACGGCCTCGAATGCGCCACCCAGTTCGAGGACCTCGTTGAACTCGGCCCACGCTTCGTCACGGATTCGTGCCGTGGTCTCTTCGACGACCCGCGAGCCATCGAAGATGTCGCCGTACTCGAGGAGGTCGGTTTCGAACGCGAGAACCTGCTGCATGCGCAAGCTCCACTGCTGATCCCAGGGAGTCGGCAAACCGAGCGCCTCGTTCCAAGCCGGCAACTGAATCGACCGGGCACGAGCGTTCTTCGAGAGCGAAACGGCGAGCATCTCCAGAACGATGCGCTGCACGTTGTTCTCGGGCTGGGCCTCGGTGAGTCCGAGGGAATTCACCTGAACGCCGTAGCGGAAGCGAAGTGATTTGTCGTTCTGGACCCCGTAGCGCTCGCGACCGATGCGCTCCCACAATTCGGTGAAGGCCCGCATCTTGCAGATCTCTTCCACGAACCGGATACCGGCGTTGACGAAGAACGAGATCGACGCGAACACCTGGGGGAATTGCTCGGGGGGAACCTGACCCGAATCACGAACAGCATCGAGAACACCGACCGCAGTAGCCAGCGAGTAAGCGATCTCCTGAACCGGAGTGGCTCCCGCCTCCTGCAGGTGATACGAGCACACGTTCATCGGGTTCC
>SYCI01000140.1 GCA_005787035.1 Actinomycetota bacterium
CTTCTTGGAGAGGATGAGTCGGCCTTCCTTGTCTTCCTTCTGGAGGACGAGCGCTTCGACCTTCTCGCCGAGCGAGACGATCTCGCCGGGATCCACGTCGTTGCGAATCGAGAGTTCGCGCGAAGGGATGACGCCCTCGCTCTTGTATCCGATGTCGAGGAGCACTTCGTCCTTGTCGATCTTCACGACGGTGCCGTGAACGACTTGACCGTCCTCCACTTCGACGAGTGTTCCCTCGATCGCCTCACCGAAGGGCTTGTCGAGGTCGTTTTCGGTGACTTTCCGCGGCGTGTAGTTGCCTTCGGCGTCGTAGGTGCCCATGGGGCTGGAGGAGGTGAGTAGGTCGGACAAGGGACGGGTCGCTTTCGGATAGGGATGATCGATGGGACAGGGACAGTTCCCTAGGGGAACCCGGCAAGGTTACCGGCGGGCCCCGGCCGTCACCCCGGGCGACGACCGCACACCAGGAACTCGGGGAATTCCGTCGAGGGTGGTTTGCGCTCGTAGCGGCCGGGTTCGACTGACCAGATCGAGTCCACGGCGAGACCCTCGACACCGAGCAGAAGGCGCAGTTCACGCGGCGTGTAGCAGCCGGTCCAGAGTACGGCGGCGAGATCCTGCCCGTCCGGCGACCGAACCGTGGTCTCCTCTCGGCTCACACCCCGGTCGGCATCGAACACGGCCTCCGAGTGGTACCGGACCGAGAAGTAGGCATTGAAGGCGGACAACGCGAATCGCCCACCCGGACGCAGCAGTCGGGCCAAACCGGACAGGACTCGACGATCGTCGCCGTCGGCGGTCATGAGCCCGAAGGCTCCCTGACACAGGCAGATCGCGGCATCGAATCCGGGGGCGAGCATCTCATGATCGAACGGCAACACCCGTGCGTCGGCCCGAAGGAACGCTGCTCGAGAGTCCGGCCCGGCGAGCTTCGTGGCGACCTCGACGAAGGTCGCCGAGATGTCGACCCCGACGACCTCGACCCCGCGCGATGCCAGTTCGATGCTGTGGCGACCCGGCCCACAACCGAGGTCGAGGACGCGCGATCCGGGCTCGAGGGCCAGGGCGTCCCAGAGGAAGTCGATCTCCTGGACCGTGCCCTTGGTGAACGAGTAGCGGAGGTAGGCCTCCCCCATGTGGTCGGCCAAGGGCTCGAACCAGTGCTCCAATGTCAGTCCTTGGCCGCCGCCCAGGAATTCCCCCAGGCCGCGTTGACTGCGAGCGGCACGTCGAGTTCGGCCGCGTTCTCCATGATGCCCACGACGAGCGGACCGACTCGATCCTTCTCGTCCGACGGCACTTCGACGATCACTTCGTCGTGGACCTGCAGTACGAGACGGCTTCGCAAACCAGCGGCCTCGAGTTCGTGATCGATTCGTACGAGTGCAACCTTGAAGATGTCGGCCGCCAGACCCTGAATTCCCGCGTTCATGGCCTGACGCTCACCGGCTTGGCGCAATCGGAAGTTGGAGTTCGACAACTCGGGAATGGGTCGGCGTCGACCGAAGATCGTCTCCGTGTATCCCTTCTGTCGCGCTTCTTCGACCGTCTTGTCCATGTAGGCCCGCACGTTCGGAAACGCCGAGAAGTACGAATCGAGGATCTCGGCGGCCTCACCCACGGGAACCCCGAGCCGCTGGGCCAATCCGTAGGCCTCCATTCCGTAAGCCAAGCCGTACGACACCATCTTGGCGTACGAACGTTGTTCGTAGGAGACGTCAGCCTCGGCTACGCCGAACACCTGAGCCGCCGTCGTCCGATGCACGTCCCGACCCGAACGAAAGGCGGCGATCAGGCCGGGGTCGCCGGCCAGATGAGCGATGCATCGGAGTTCGATCTGGTTGTAGTCGGCCACCAGGAATTCGAAACCCTCATCGGGCACGAATGCCTCGCGGAAGACCCGACCCTCATCGGTACGAACGGGAATGTTGTGCAGGTTGGGGCGATCGCTCGACAGACGGCCGGTTCGGGCCACGGTCTGATTGAACGTCGCGTGGATCCGACCATCGACGGCCACCTCGGCGAGGAGGCCCTCTCCGTAGGGTCCTCGCAACTTCTCGAGTTCGCGGTAGCGCAGGAGTGCGTCGATGAACTCGGGCCACTCGTCGCGCAGTTTCTCGAGGGTCGCCGCATCGGTGGAGTATCCGGTCTTGGTCTTCTTGGGTGGAGTGAGACCTCTTTCGTCGAACAGGATGCGCCCCAACTGAGCCGGCGAGTTCGGGTTGAAAGGTCCGCCGGCGAGCTGTTGCAACGATGCACTGAGTGCTTCGGTCTCTTCGGTCAGTCGACGCGAGATCTCCCGCAGCCGATCGGCGTCGACCCCGATTCCCACCGCTTCCATGCGGGCGAGCACGGTCACCAAGGGATTCTCGATCGACTCGTAGAGATCGAGCATCCCTTGCGCACGGAGTGCGTCACGAAGTGGTTCCACCAATTCCGCGATGGCCGCCGCACGATTACCCGCGACGCGTTCGATCGAGACCGCCGAACCGTCGAGATCGAGTTGGCCGCTCGGCACCGAGACTTCCGCCAGGTGTCGACCGGCCATTCGTTCGACGAGACGCTCGATCGAATAGTCCGCTGCGCCCGGCTCGAGGAGGTACGCGGCGATCGCGGTGTCGAGTTCGAGCCGCCCGACGCTCAAGTTCCGATCGAGCAGATACTTGACCAAGGGCTTGGCGTCGCTGCATCGAAACGACATCGCGGCCAATGTGGATGCGACCACCGGGTCGGTCAATATCTGCTCCTCCACCCAGAAGGTCCGACCGGACGCCGACAAGGCCACCCCCAACAGTGGCGAGTGCCCCGGATCGCCTTGCCACCCGGCGGCGACATCGACGGTCCCGACCCCGTCGAGGACCGTCGTCAGATCGGATACATCACGAATCGGTACGACCTCGACGTCGATGACGCTCTCGGTCGGGCGAACCGGTGCGCCGGCATCCACACCGGCCGCTGCCAGAGCATCGCGGATGCGTGGACCCATGGCGCGGAACTCGAGGAAGTCGAACAGACGCTGAACTTCGTCGAAGTTCGGGGTGATCGCCACCGTGGTCGGATCGAATTCGATCGGCGCGTCGTGTCGAAGCGTCATCAGCAATTCGTTGTGACGGGCCAAGGCCTCGTTCTCCTCGAGCGACGAACGCAGCTTCGGTGTTTGTTCGGCGGCGTGCGCAAAAATGCCGTCGAGGCCTCCATATTGCGTGATCAACTTGGCGGCCGTCTTCTCCCCGACTCCGGGCACGCCCGGAAGGTTGTCACTCGGGTCACCACGAAGCGCCGCGTAGGCCGGGTACTTCACCGGAGTCACTCCCGTCTTTTCGAGAATGCCCGCTTCGTCGTAGAGCGCGTAGTCCGTGACACCGCGCTTGTTGTACAGAACTCGAACGTGTGGATCGCGAACGAGTTGATAGCTGTCGCGGTCGCCGGTCACGATCACCACGTCGAAACCGTGGTCGACGGCTCGATCCGCGACCGTCGCGATGATGTCGTCGGCTTCGAATCCCGGTTGTTCGATCACGACGATGCCCAGCGCCGCGAGGACCTCCTTCACGATCCCGACCTGCTGGCGGAGAATCTCGGGCGAAGACTCGCGCTGTGCCTTGTACTTCGGCTCCATTTCGTGCCGAAACGTGGGTTCGGGTCGATCGAAAGCCACCACGAGCGCATCCGGTCGGCGATCCTTCAGCAACGTCACGAGCATCGACGTGAATCCGAAAACCGCGTTGGTCACCTGCCCGCTCGCGGTGATCATGTCCTGCGGAACGGCGAAGAACGCCCGATACGTGAGCGAGTTGCCGTCGAGAACCAGCAGAGTCGGACGGGAAGCGGAAGCCGACGGGCTCACGGCTGAAGTTCGCCGGCGAGAATCCGCTCGGCCACGTCGCGCATTCGCGTGCGGTCCTTCATGGCCGTCCGTTGGATGAACGAGAAAGCATCCTGTTCCTTCATCCCGAACTCGTCGATCAGGCGGCCCTTGGCCTTGTCGATCGCCTTACGCGCTTCGAGTTGCTCGCCTAGTGCGTCGACGTGACCCGTGAGCGCCTGCAGTTCTCGGAAGCGACCGATGGCGACCTCGATCGCGGGAATGAGGTCGCTCTTCTGATACGGCTTCACCAAATAGGCGAGGGCACCGGCATCGCGCGCTTGCTCGATGATCTCTCGCTGACTGAAAGCCGTCAGCACGAGGACACCGCAGATACGTTCGTCACCGACATGGCGAGCGACCTCGAGGCCGTCCATGCCGGGCATCTTCACGTCGAGGATCGCCAGATCGGGCTTCAGCTCGCGGATCATCTCGAGGGCCCGGTCCCCACGGCCGGTCTCACCTACCACGTCGTAACCCTCCTCGCGGAGGGTCTCGGTGAGATCGAGACGGATGATGGCCTCGTCCTCGGCTACGACGACTCGAATACTCACGTGATCATTCAACCACTGCCTCGCGAGAGGCGCTCGAGCAGATGGTCCTGTTTGGCCTCGAGTTCGGCGATCCCCGACGCGACCTGATCACGATGGGCCTGCATCGCGTCACGGTGGCGACGCGCGTCTCGATACTCGATGTCGGCACCCGGGGTCTCGGAGACCAACGCCCGCAGACCCATGTCTTCGGCTTCATCGGCCAAGTGATGGAGCTGTTCGTCGACGATGCGTAGTTCCTCTCGTAGACGACGCAGACGATCCCCGGTCTCTCGCAAACGACGCTCGATGGAACGCTGGCCCACGTCGCGAAGTGTACGGACGACCTGCAAGCGAAGGGTGCCCCGGGTGGGATTCGAACCCACACCGTACGGAGTTTGAAGCCGCTGCCTCTGCCGTTGGGCTACCGGGGCGCACACACGAGGTTACCGCTGGGTCATCTCGCTCCCCCACCTCATGACGACCACCGGTCATCCGGTGAGCCACTCGGCGGGGATTATCGTTCGTTCGTGCTCGCTTTCACCTTTCCCGGCCAGGGTTCGCAACGGCCGGGCATGGGTCGACCCTGGGTCGACCACGAGAGCTGGGAACTGATCGACGAAGCCTCCGAGGTTGCCGGACGCGACGTGGGTCGGCTGCTCCTCGATGCCGACGCCGAGGAGTTGCGAGATACGCGCAATGCCCAACTGACCACGTTCGTCTCGAGCCTCATGGTTCTCGATGCCGTCGAGCGTCTCGGCGTGGAACCCAGTTTCTGTGCCGGTCACAGCCTCGGCGAGTACACCGCTCTCACGGCGTCGGGTGCATTGTCCTTCGACGACGGCGTGCGATTGGTGATCGAGCGCGCCGCCGCCATGCACGAAGCCGGACAACAGAATCCGGGAACGATGTCGGCGATCCTCGGTCTCGACGACGAACTGGTCGAAGTCGCATGCCGTCGTGCCGATGCCGACGTGTGGGTGGCCAACTTCAATGCCCCCGGCCAAGTCGTGATCGCCGGTTCACCCGATGGCGTGAAAGCCGCGAGCGACATCGCCAAGGAACTCGGCGCCAAGAAGGCGATGGCTCTCCAGGTTTCGGGGGCGTTCCACACCCCTTTCATGACGCCGGCTCGTGATCGACTCCGCCAGGCAATCGCCGACGCGTCACCCCGCGACACCGAAGTGCCGATCATCAGCAACGTCGACGGACTCGCCCATGATTCCGGCGACGAATGGACGAGCCTTCTCTCGGCTCAGCTCTCGAGCCCCGTCCGCTGGAAGCATTGCCTTCTCACGATGGGCGAGCTAGGAGTCGTTTCCTTCGCCGAACTCGGACCCGGCGGCGTTCTGACCGGAATGGCCAAACGCACGCTCGAGAACTCGCGCACGATCTCGGTCGCCACACCGGACGACCTCGACAAATTCATCGAATGGGTGAACGCGGCATCGCCGACCGGCGCCGCCCAACTGGAGGGGGAACACCTCTTCGCGGTCGAACGTCTCGTCGTCAGCCCGGCCGCCGGAGTCTTCACGCCCCGAACCGATCTGATCAGCGGCGCTCGGATCGAAACCGGAACGGTCCTCGGAGTCGTCGGTGATCATGAAGTTCGTTCGGCCTTCGACGGAATCCTCCAAGCCTTCATCGCAGTCGACGGTGAACGAGTCACGCCTCGTCAACCGATCGCATGGTTGCGGACCCACTGAGATGCCGGCCGTCCCCCGCTCGGAACGCGGAGCCCGAATCGTCGGTTGGGGCAGTTACCTGCCGCCCAAAGTCCTCACCAATGCCGATCTCGAGGCAATGGTCGACACCAGCGATGACTGGATCGTGGAGCGGACCGGTATTCGAGAGCGTCACGTCGGCGGCACGACGGTCGGCATGTCGATCGAGTCGGGACGGGCGGCTCTGGCCAAGTCCGGTCTGGCCCCGGAGGAGATCGGCGCGATCGTGATCGCAACCACCACACCCGATCGTCAATGGGGAACGGCGGCCACCGTCCAGAACGAACTCGGTCTGCGCTGTGGCGCCTTCGAGATCAATGCGGCCTGCAGTGGCTTCGTCTACGCCCTCGTGACGGCTCACGGTCTCATCCAGATGGGGATGCAGAACGTTCTCGTGATCGGAACCGACACTTTGTCGCGCATCACCGACTGGACCGATCGCAACACCGCGGTTCTCTTCGGCGACGGCTCGGCCGCCGTCGTCCTCAGTGCGGTCGAGGGTCCTGGCCAACTCGTTTCCTGGGACCTCGACGCCGATGGTTCGGCCGGACCGATCCTCTACGCCGAACTCGGCGGGACGATCACGATGGAAGGCAAAGAGGTCTACCGACGCGCGGTTCGCATCATGGTGGACTCGGCGCAGAAATCCATGAACCACGCGGGAGTGTCGGGGGACGACATCAAGATGCTCATTCCCCACCAAGCGAACCTGCGAATCATCATGGCGGCCTGCGACCGTCTGGGCATCGACGAATCCCGTACCGCTGTCGTTCTCGACCGAACCGGCAACACGTCGGCGGCGTCGATCCCACTCGCCCTGATCGATGCCATCGACGCCGGACGGATCCACGCCGGCGACCTCGTCCTTCTCGTCGGCTTCGGCGGTGGCATGACCGCGGCCTCCGCGATCATCAGGTGGGGTGACGCGCCGTGAGCCGCGTCGTGCTCGTGACCGGCGGATCCCGTGGAATCGGCCTGGCAGTGGCTCGCCGATTCGCGTCCCTCGGCGACTCGGTCGCCGTCACGTACAACAGCAATCCTCCACCCGACGATCTCTTCGGCGTGCGGTGCGACGTCACATCGACCGAACAAGTCGAGGCCGCATTCGCAGCCGTCGAAGAGAAATTCGGTCCGGTCGAGGTCTTGGTTTCCAACGCCGGGATCACCAAGGACACGCTCATCTTGCGCATGCCGGAAGCCGACTTCGCATCGGTGATCGACGCCAATCTCACCGCCGCGTTCCGAGTGGCCAAACGTGCCACCCAGGGAATGCTGCGTCAACGCAAGGGGCGCATCATTTTGATGTCGAGTGTCGTCGGACTTCTCGGTTCGGCCGGGCAATCCAATTACGCCGCGTCGAAGGCTGGCCTCGTGGGTCTGGCCCGCAGTCTCGCTCGAGAGCTCGGGTCGCGTTCGATCACGGTGAACGTCGTGGCCCCCGGACCGGTCGCCACCGACATGACCGCTGCGCTCGGCGAGGAGCGTCTGCGTACTCTGACCGAATCGGTCCCTCTCGGGCGCATGGCCGCACCTGAGGAGATCGCCGGTGTGGTCGCCTTCCTCGCCTCACCCGACGCCGGATACATCACGGGTGCCGTCATACCCGTGGACGGCGGCCTGGGGATGGGCCACTAGTCCGGACCCTCGCGCGTTCGTCTCTCACCGACCGGTCAGTTGCTGGATCGAGCATTTCCCCGTCTCGATGGTCCGAGCGTTTACAGTTGAACCGTCCCCCACGCCAAGGAGCCTCCATGGACCAGGAACTTTTCGCCCGCTTCCGCAAGTGCGCCGTCGACGTCTTGAGCGTCGACCCCGACAAGGTCACCCCTGAGGCCAAGTTCGGCGACGACCTCGACGCCGACAGCCTCGATCTCGTCGAACTCGTGATGGTTCTCGAAGAAGAGTTCGGCGTCACCGTCCCCGAGGAAGAGATCGAGGGAGTGCAGACCGTCGGTCAGGCGTACGACCTCATCGTCGGAAAACTCTGATGCTCGGACGCCGAGTCGCCATCACCGGTCTCGGCGTTCTTGCTCCGTGCGGAGTCGGAAGAAACGACTTCTGGCAAGGACTGCTCGGGCCCGGTGTCACCGGAGCGAAGTCGATCGCCATCGCCGACTGGGATCCGTCCCCGTACTTCGACTCACCCAAGGATGCCCGCCGAGCCGACCGGGTCGAGCAATTCGGATTGGCCGCCGCGGCCGAAGCCTTCGCGCAGGCCGGTGACATCGGCGTCGATCCGGAACGATTCGGAGTCGTGGTCGGCACCGGAATCGGTGGCCTGAACACCCTCGAAGAGCAGATACGAGTTCTCCTCGACAAAGGTGAGCGCCGGGTCTCTCCTTTCCTCGTTCCGATGATGATGGCCAACGCCACCGGAGCGGCGATCTCCATGCGCTACGGACTCCAGGGTCCCAACGAAACGGTGTGCACCGCCTGCGCGGCTTCGACGCACGCACTCGGATACGCAGCGCGTCTCATCGCATCGGGACGTTGCGACGCGATGGTCAGTGGTGGCGCGGAGTCGGCGGCCACACCCGTGTCGCTCGCGGGATTCGGCAACATGACCGCACTTTCGTCGTCGGGTTCGAGCCGACCCTTCGACTCCGAACGAGATGGTTTCGTCATGGGTGAGGGCGCCGGGATCTTCGTGCTCGAAGAATGGGATCACGCCCACCGGCGTGGCGCTCACATCCTCGGCGAGATCCTCGGTTCGGCGAGCAACGCCGATGCGCATCACATCACCGCTCCTTCACCTGGAGGGCGCGGAGCCATTTCCTGCATGCGCATGGCCCTCGACGATGCGGGGCTTGATGCCGAGTCCATCGTCCACGTGAACGCCCACGGCACCTCCACACCGCTGAACGATGCCGCCGAGGCGGCGGCCGTGGCGACGGTCTTCGGCTCTCGTCGTCCTCCGGTCACCAGCATCAAGGGCGTCACGGGGCACGCCCTTGGCGCCGCTGGTGCACTCGAGGCCGCTTCGGTCCTCCTGGCCTTCGAACACGGTCTGATTCCGCCCACCGCCGGCACCACGAACATCGATCCTGACATGGACATCGATCTCGTCATCACCGAACCGCGTCCGTGGAATCCGGGCCCGACGATCTCGAACAATTTCGGCTTCGGCGGCCACAACGGTTCGATCGTCATCGCGCCGGCCGGCTGACCGTCCGTTGGACTCCCGTCAGGCGTCGACGAGTACGAACATCAACTCGCACTCACACGCGGTTTCGCCGCCCACGAGCGCCCGACCCTTGCCTTTTCCGGCCCGACTCGACATGCGTCCGAGTTCGACTTCGAGAACCAACTCGTCACCCGGAACGACTTGACGACGGAATCGCGCCCCGTCGAGACCACCGAAGAGCGGCAATCGCCCACCATGCGAGTCGGACGCGAGAACGGCGATTGCTCCGACCTGAGCGATCGCCTCGCACATGAGAACTCCCGGCAGCGTCGGTCGACCGGGGAAGTGGCCCGGGAAGAACCATTCGTCCCCGCGGAGGCGCCAGATACCTCGCGCCGAGACACCCGGGCTCAGATCGAGAACTTCATCGACGAAGAGGAAAGGTGGACGGTGAGGCAGAAGATCTTCGGGCCTCGGCAACGTCGTCACTTCCCGATCGCCTTCAAGAGATTGGCCGGGGTGTCCTTGGGCGAGATCTTGTACCAGACCTCCTGCAGTTTTCCCTTCGCATCAACGAGGAAGGCCGACCTTTCGATGCCCATGTACTTGCGTCCGTACATGCTCTTTTCCTTCCACACTCCGTAACGCTCGGCCACGACGTGCTCGGTGTCGGCGAGCAAAGGAAACGGTAGGTCGTACTTGTCGGCGAACTTCTTCTGTTTGGCGACTGCATCGGGGCTGATGCCGACGATGGCGACATCGCCGATCTTCTTGGCGATGTCACGCAGGCCACACGACTGCTGAGTGCATCCCGGCGTGTCGGCCTTGGGGTAGAAGTACACGAGAACCGGTCGACCCGCGAACGAGGAAAGAGCGACTTTGTTGCCGTCTTGGTCGAGCAAGGTGATCGAGGGGGCTTTTTGTCCGGGGCTGAGCATGAGGTCACGGTAGTTCGGGCCGCCACCCCCCTCGCGGCTGCGAATCGTCGGCTTGCCACCACTCAGCGTGAGAATCGCTACCTTTTTGGTACTTCCGACTCATTGGTCGACCACCCTGAGCGGTGTTTGTCTCCCTCCAGACATCGATTTGCCACCGGAGGAACACCGTGAACGGACGCCCGATCCGCCGCCCTTGCTGAGTCAGGACCCCAACGGGGTCGGCCGTCGTTCGAGGGGCTGACTCCCCCACTTGCCGCGACCACGGGCGTGCGCGTGGTAATGGTCCGGGATGTTGCGCATGTTGTCGTCGATGTAGATCTCGTCGACGAACAACGCTTCGACCACCCTGCGCAGAGTCGCATGGAGTGACGCTTTGACCTCGTCGCTCGGACTCGGGTCGTGCACCTTCCACACGATCATCGGAACCGAGCACACCTCGCATTCGGCGATCCAGCAGAGATCGTCCTCGTGAAACCACTCGGTCATCCGAGCCGCTTCGCAGAGATCGCAGTGGCTCATCGATTCGAGTCGAGGGCGCGACGCACTTCGGCCACGTATTCACCGACGGCGTCAGGACCGTGCTCGAGCAGACGACGGACCACCGAGGCCCCCTGCACGACTCCGTCGGCGACCCGACATGCCTCGACGGCTTGTTCGGCGTTCGACACCCCGACACCCACGACCACCGGAACGTCGGTGACCTTCTTGAGGCGTGCCGCCAATGCCGTTGCCGTATCGGCCAGAGTCGTGCGTTCGCCGGTGACTCCCAGAAGACCGACGGAGTAGACGAATCCGCGAGCCCGCGCGCAGATCCGTGGCAATCGGTCGTCCGGAGCCGTGGGGGCCGCCAGCATCACCGTGGCCACACCACGCGCATCGGCCGCCTCACACCACGGCCCCGACTCCTCGAGTGGCAAATCGGGGATGATCGCGCCACTCACTCCTGCATCGGCGAGTTGCGACGCGAACCGGATGTGACCCGGATGATGAACCGTGTTGTAGTAACACATCACCACCAGCGGAACATCGACGTCGAGATGCGGTACTGCGTGCAGAATCGAGACGGGAGTCGCTCCATCGTCCAGTGCCCGCTGGCTGGCCTCCTGGATCACCGGACCATCCATCACCGGGTCCGAGAACGGGATTCCGATCTCGATGGCATCAGCGCCGGCGGCCGCCGCCGCACGAACCGCGGCTTCCCACCCCTTCAGACCACCCGTGACGTAGGGAATCAGGATCTTGCGACCCGTCGAGCGTTGATACCGGAGATGATCCTCGAGCGAGATCACGAACCGAGAATCTCCATCATCTGGCCCACGTCCTTGTCTCCGCGTCCGGAAAGGTTCATGAGAACTGTTCGTCCCTGCATCGACGGAGCCTCACGGACGATCCAGGCCAGGGCGTGCGCGCACTCGAGGGCGGGGATGATCCCCTCGGTCCGGGCCATCAATTGGAAGGCTTCGATGACTTCGGCATCGTCGACCACCGGATACTCCGCACGTCCGATCGACGCGAGATATGAATGTTCGGGCCCGACACCGGGGTAGTCGAGGCCAGCCGACACCGAGTGCGCTTCGAGAACCTGGCCGTACTCGTCCTGCATGAGATAGCTCCGCATGCCGTGCACGACACCGGGTTGACCACGACCCACGGCTGCGCCACCCGCCGGCTCCACGCCGATCAGGCGGGCTTGGGTGTCCACGAACCCCGAGAAGATTCCGATGGCGTTCGATCCGCCGCCCACGCACGCAACGACAACATCGGGATCGGAGCCGTAACGCTCGCGCATCTGTTCCCGTGCCTCGTCACCGATGACCCGATGGAACTCGCGGACCATCCACGGGTACGGATGCGGTCCCATGACCGATCCGAGGCAGTAGTGAGTGGATTCGACGGTGGCCACCCAATCACGCATGGCCTCGTTCACGGCGTCCTTGAGCGTGCGGCTTCCGCTGTGCACCGCCTCGACCTCGGCACCGAGCAACTTCATCCGAAAAACGTTGAGAGCCTGCCGCTCCACATCGACTGCGCCCATGTACACCTTGCACTCGAGTCCGAGCAGGGCGGCCGCCGTCGCCGACGCGCCCGCGCCGGCGCCCGTGCCCGCGCCCGCCGAGAGCAACCGCGGCGC
>SYCI01000141.1 GCA_005787035.1 Actinomycetota bacterium
ATCACGCTGAATGCCCCGGAGCGCCTGAACACCATCTCGGGCGACATGTTGAACGAACTCTCCGACCAGCTGCTCCGGGGCGACCGGGACCGCTCGGTCCGATGCATCGTCCTGACCGGGGCCGGTAAGGCGTTCTGTGCGGGTCTCGACCTGGCCGCCCAAATGGGGCAGAAGAAGGCCTTGGGCGTCCTCGACACCGGGGGTGACATGGGGGCCGAGTTCGATCTCCGAACCGCTCCGCCGGTGGTCCTCCACAATCTCGACACCCCGACGATCTGCGCCCTCAACGGAGGCGCGGCGGGTTACGGACTCGATCTGGCCTTCGGTTGCGACATCCGCCTGGCGAGCTCGTCGGCCAAGCTGAATCCGGGATTCGCAAAGAGAGGCATCCTGCCCGAAAGTGGTGGCACCTGGTTGCTTCCTCGGATCGTCGGCTACGCCAAGGCCGCCGAGATCTGCTTCACCGGTCGCACGCTGACGGCCGCCGAGGGGCTGGAGCTCGGACTGGTGAACCACGTCGTCGAGCCCGATGAACTCGTCACCCGAACGCACGAACTCGCCTCGGAGATCGCGGCCAACGCGCCCCTCGCCGTGCGGGCCATCAAGCGGATGATGCGAGCTGCCGAAACTGAGACGTTCGAACAGAACATCCACCACGTCTTCTTGCAACTCCTCCCGCTCTTTCGCACTCAGGACTTCAAAGAAGGCGTGGCGTCCTTCATGGAGAAGCGTCCGGCCAACTTCACGGGCCGCTGAGGGTTGCGGGTGATCGGCGAAGAGCCGGCCGACGTGATCGGTGTGCTCGCGACGACCCGCACCATTCGTCGGTACACCGAAGAGGAGATCCCTGAGGCTGACCTCGCCAAGATCCTGTGGGCGGCGTCGCGGGCACCGAGCGGTTCGAATCGTCAGCCGTTTCGTTTCATCGTTCTGCGCGACTCGATCGTGGCCCGTCAGGCCAAGGCTCTTCTGGGCGAGGCCTTTCGGCGGGGTTGGTCGAGCAAGCGCTCGGCCGATGGGTACACGGCCGGGTCCGGGGCCGATGAGAACAGCCCCAAGGCGCGTCAGGCTCGCGCCATGCAGCAGTACGTCGACCACTTCGAGCAGACACCCGTCGTCGTTCTCGTGGGCTTGAACCGATATCGCGAGCCCTCACCCTACGAAGGGGCGTCGGTGTACCCGGCGTGCCAGAACCTTCTGGTGGCGGCGCGTTCCCTCGGCTACGGCGGTGCGCTGACCATGTGGCACCTCTCGGTGGAGAACGAATTGCGAGAAATGCTGAACATCGGATCCGACGTCGCGCTGTCCGCTTGCATCACCCTCGGTCGACCGCAAGGTGGCCACGGTCCGGTGCGTCGTCGACCGCTGTCCGAACTCGTGTACGAAGACACCTGGGGTACCTCTGCCGATTGGGCTCTCGATCCGCCGGGTACCGCCTTCACGTCGGCCGGTCCACCTCGCTGATGTCACCCGAACAGGCCGCACGAATACTCGCTGTCGAGTTGGGGGCGTCGAAAGAGGAGATCGGACGAGCCCGTCGACAGATGGCCCTCACGGCCCACCCCGACGTAGGCGGATCCGTCGACGACATGGCGCAAGTCAACGAGGCGTATCGAGTTCTCTTGACGGCTTTGGGTGCCGAGTCCGCTGGCGATCACAACGACGCGCTCCGGGTGCACGACATCGATCGGCCATCGTTCGTGATCGATCGTCTGCCGGCCGAGGCCTTCGAGTTCCTCTTGCTCGCCGCTCGAATTCTCGGAGATGTCGCCGACGAGGAACCTCCGTATCTGCTCGAAGTGATGTTGGAGGACCCTCCGTTGACCTGGTGTCGACTCGAAATCGTTCCCGATGCCGGCGGTTCGACGGTGAGCATCGAGAGCGAGGGTCGGGTCTCGGCCAGCGAACTGTGCGACACGTGGGTCCGAACGATCAATGAGATCTCGCGACGAGACCCACTCTGATCCGCTCGTCGAACACCGCTCGATGAAGCGAAGATCAGCGTCCAGCGGCTGCTTTCAGAATCCGATCCCGCAAGGCGTCACCGAAGCCACCGGCCGGGGGCAACACGATCACCGCAGTAGATATGCCATCCCGATCGCATGCTCGGAGTTGGGTGTAGAGATCGTGGGCCGCCGCCACCGGATCGGAGGCAGCATCGATCAGTCGCGTGTCGGGACCCGTGAGTTCTGATTGCGCTCTTTCGATCGAATCCACGGTCACGATCCGACAACGCGGTGCGTAGTGCGAATCGAGCATTCCCGACGCACGTGAAGGTCCAGAAGCCGGAGCCACTTCTCCGATGACGGTCTCGATCTGCTCCATCGTCACGGCACCGGGACGAAGAACCTGCGGGGGACCGGTTGTGCAGTCGACGATGGTCGATTCGACGCCGACGTCGCACGGTCCACCATCGAGGATGTAGTCGACGTCGTTCGCCAGATCATCGGCCACGTGCTGAGCCGTGGTGGGGCTGACTTTGCCGTATCGATTGGCCGACGGTGCAACGACCGCTCGGCCGAGGAGCCTCAGTACTTCGCGCGCGAGGGGCTGGGAGGGAACCCGAATGGCCACGGTGTTCCGACCACCCGTCACGATGTCGGGCACGTCGGCGGATCGTTGCACGATGAGGGTCAGCGGTCCGGGCCAGAAAGCCTCGGCGAGACGTCGAGCGACGTCGGGCCAATCACCAGCGATGAGTCGGGCCGCCTCCGCGTCGGCGACGTGAACGATGAGCGGATGGTCGACCGGTCGACCCTTCACCGCGAACACACGACGGATCGCCTCCTCACTCGCGATCGACGCCGCAAGTCCGTACACGGTTTCGGTGGGAAAGCCGACCAAACCACCGCGTGCCAGCACGTCGCGCGCTCGCGCCGCATCGGTGCCCCGGTCAGGTTCGGTCACGACGGAAGAGCACCGAGGAATTCGAGGGCGGCGTCGAAGAAGCCGAAATTCTCGGTGGTCGCGAAATGATCGACGCCACGCAGAGTGACTAGCGTCGATCCGGGAATCCGTTCGGCCAGAGGTTCGCCCGGTCCGGCGAAATCCTTGTCTCCGATCACGATCAAGGTCGAGGATTCGATCGATCGCAATTCGTCGTCGGTGGGTCGAGGCCGCTCGGCCATCATGACCTTGGCCAAGGCCGCTGGATCGTTTCCGGGCTGATGTGCGTACTGGGCGAACAGTCCCGACATCACATCATCGGCGGCACCCCGACCCTCGATGGCCCCGACGATCTTGGCCGTCTGCTGAGGATCAGGTGGTTCCAGAACGTTGCGACCGATACCGGCCAGAACCACTCGCCGGAGCTTGGCGGGGTGGCTGATCATCAAGCGGAGCAAGGTCATGGCACCCAAGGAGAATCCGACTGCGTCGCACTGCCCGTCGGGCAGAGCCTCGAGTACTCGAGGTGTGAGGTCCTTGTAGGAATCGTCGTCGAGCGGTTTGGGTGCCGTTCCGTGGCCGAGCAGATCGACTCCGATCACCGGCCGGCCCGCATCTTCGAGCAAGGCGCTGAACCCCGAAGCGGCCCACGTCGATGCGAAGGACCCGCCCCAACCGTGAACCATCACGACCGGAAGTGCGTCGGAATCGTCGAGGTTCCTCACGCCGGTCAAACTAGCCCCTAGCCTGAGAGCGCCCTTGGAGGCCCCTATGCGCTTTCTCGTTCCGACGCCGCCGCCCTACGACCTGACGTACAACGACGTCTTCTTGGTTCCGAGCCACTCGGCGGTGGGCTCCCGACTCGATGTCGATCTCACCTCGACCGACCGAGTCGGGACGACTCTTCCGGTGGTGGTCTCGAACATGACGGCGGTGGCCGGCCGTCGTATGGCCGAGACGGTCGCCCGCCGAGGTGGATTGGTGGTTCTGCCCCAGGACATACCGCTCGACGTCATCGAGGGAGTCGTTCGTTTCGTGAAGACTCGCCATCACGTGTACGACACTCCGATCACTCTCGGCCCTTCGCAGACCGTCGGCGAAGCCCTGAGTCTCGTTCACAAGCGAGCGCACGGAGCAGTGATCGTGGTCGACACCGAATCCCGACCGCTCGGCATCTTCACCGAGGCGGACGCGGTGGGATACGACCGCTTCACGCAGCTCCACAACGTCATGTCGACCGAACTGTTGAGTATCGAACAGGGAACCGATCTCGAGAAGGTCTTCGACGTTCTGTCGGGGCACCGACTCACCACCGCACCGGTCGTGGATGCCGCCGGCCGCCTCGTCGGGTGCATCACCCGCAAGGGCGCCCTTCGTTCCACTTTGTATCGCCCAGCCCTGAATGCACGAGGTGAATTCCTGACTGCTGTGGCCATCGGCGTGAACGGCGACCCGGGAGGAAAAGCCGAGAGGCTTCGAGAGCTCGGAGTCGACGTCCTCGTGGTGGACACGGCCCATGGACACCAGGATCGGATGGTCGACGCCGTGAAGGCGGTGCGGCGCGCGGCTCCCGATGCGCGCGTGGTCGCAGGAAACGTCGTGACGGCCTCGGGCACATCCGACCTCGTCGAAGCCGGAGCCGACATCGTGAAGGTCGGAGTCGGGCCCGGAGCGATGTGCACGACACGGATGATGACCGGAGTCGGTCGGCCGCAATTCTCCGCCGTGATGGAGTGCGCCCAAGCCGCCGAAAGCCTCGGTGCATCGGTGTGGGCCGACGGTGGCGTCCGTTATCCGCGTGACGTCGCACTGGCGCTGGCGGCGGGTGCCGGAAGCGTGATGTTCGGCTCGTGGCTCGCCGGAACCTACGAATCGGCCGCCGACACACTTCGGGACCCCGAGGGTCGCCTCTACAAGGAGAACTTCGGCATGGCATCCAACCGTGCGGTGCGCAACCGGACACGGCGAGAGAGCAACTTCGACCGAGCGCGTAAGGAACTCTTCGAAGAAGGAATCTCCTCGTCGCGCATGTATCTCGATCCCGATCGACCGGGGGTCGAAGACATTCTCGATCAGATCGTGGCCGGCGTTCGTAGTGCTTTCACCTATTCGGGTGCCGGCGATGTCGTGGAGTTCCGGAAGCGAGCGGTGGTAGGCGTGCAGAGCGCTGCGGGCTTCGACGAAGGGCGCCCGCTCGGAACGAGTTGGTGAACGCCGTGAGCACGCCACTGAACGTCGTGGCCATCGACGGTCCGGCCGGCGCCGGTAAGTCGACGATCGCCCGTGCACTGGCTCGGCGCTTGGGTGTTCAGTATCTCGACACCGGAGCGATGTATCGCGCCGTCACGGCGGTGGCCATCCGGCGGGGAATCGCCATCGACGACGAGGCCGCCGTGGCGCGAATGGCCGAGGACTTCGCGCTCGACGTCGGACTCGACGTGGTCATGGCCGATGGCCACGATGTGACTTCCGAGATTCGCTCGACCGAGATCACCTCCCTGGTGAGCGTCGTGGCCGCATACCCAGCCGTTCGAGCCGAGATGCGCCGCCGTCAGCGCGAGTGGGGAGAAATGCGGGGCGGCGGTGTGATCGAAGGGCGCGACATAGGCACAGTGGTGTTCCCCGACGCTCTCCTGAAGGTATACCTCACGGCATCGCCGAGGATAAGGGCGACCCGACGGGTGGCGCAGAGCGGTGGAGACGTCGACGCAGTCGAACGTCAGATCATCGAACGCGATCGCCTCGATTCGTCGCGTGCCGACAGTCCATTGCGTGAGTCGAGTGATGCGGTCGTGGTCGACACATCCGATCGGACGATCGAGGACGTCGTGAACGAATTGCACGGTCTCTTGTCGGGTCGGGTCCGATGATCGGCACCGAGACCTTCCTCGCCGGCAACGGCATCGGGAGCCGGACCTTTTACAAGGTCGTGCGTTTCATCGTGACCGTGTTCTGTCGTACCTACATGAGAATGACGATCGAGGGGCGTGAGAACATCCCGTCGCACGGAGCCTTCGTCCTCGCACCCGTTCATCGGAGTTACATCGACACTCCGATCGCCTCCGGCTGCACCCGTCGACGGATGCGCTTCATGGGCAAGGATTCGCTCTGGAAGAAGCAGCCCTTTCGCTGGATCCTCTCGGCACTCGGCAGTTTCCCGGTCACCCGTGGGTCGGCCGATCGCGAAGCGATCCTGCGTTGCATCAAGGTCCTCGAAGGAGGAGAACCGCTCGTTCTCTTCCCGGAAGGCGAGCGTAAGGAAGGCCCGATCGTTCAGCCCCTCTTCGACGGAGCGGCCTACGTCGCCTGCAAAGCCTGCGTTCCGATCGTTCCCGTGGGCATCGGCGGGAGCGAGTTCGTCATGGGAAAACGACACAAGGTTCCGCATCCGCGCAAGGTGCACGTCATCATCGGCCGGCCGCTACCGGTCCCACAAGCAGTCGACGGACGGTTGCCCCGATCGGCGGTGAAGGAGACTTCGGCGCTCCTGCACACCGAGCTTCAGCGGTTGTTCGATCAGGCCCAGACGCGAGTCGGAATCAAGAACTGAAATGCTCTCGGAGCGCTGAGCTGAGCATCGCCGGATCAGAACTACCGCAGAGTTCGCGCGCCGAGTGCATCGACAGTTGGGCCGCGCCGACGTCGACCGTTGGGATCCCTAGGCGGGTCGCAGTGATGGGTCCGATGGTCGATCCACACGGCATGTTGTTGCGGCTCACGAAGAACTGATGAGGGACCCCGGCTCGATCGCACAGCTCGATGAAGGCCGCCGCCGACGCGGAATCGGTGGCATAGCGCTGATTGGCGTTGATCTTGACGACCGGCCCCTTGTTGGGCAACGGCCGATGGGCCGGGTCGTGCCGCTCGGGATAGTTGGGATGAACCGAATGAGCGCAGTCGGCTGAGACGCACAGGGAATCGGCGTAGCGGGTGTGCAAGTCCGATGAGGGACCGTTGTGCAGAGCCTCGAGAATCCACTCGAGGCGAGGGCCGGCGGCTCCGGTGGTCGACTCGCTCCCGACCTCTTCGTGATCGAACAGTGCGACAACGGCGGTGGAAGGCCCGTCGGGTGAGGCGATGAGTCCGTCGATGGCCGCCCAACAAGACACTTGGTTGTCGATCCGACCGGACGCCAGTAACTCTTCGTCGGCTCCCAGAAGCGCTGCCGCCGTGACATCGAACAGACCGAGGTCCCACGTACGGATGCGACTCGGGTCGATACCTGCGTCGATGGCGAGCCATTCGATGACTCCCGCCGACGAGCCGCCGTCGAGCCCCCAGATCGGTGCGAGATGTTGCTGGCGATCGAGGACCAGCCCGCGATCGTTGACCTCACGATCGAGATGAACGGCGAGTTGCGGAATGCGCGCGATCGGTCGCGACGAGCGAATCAATCGTGAGGTTCCGTCGTCGAGAACGACCACTCCGGCCACTCCTAGATCACGGTCGAGCCACGAGTTGTTCAGGATCCCTCCGTAGACCTCGACGTTGAGCTGACGCCATCCGTGGGCGGTGCTCGATGGGGATGGCTTGAGACGCAGACCGGGGGAATCGGTGTGCGCACCGACGATGCGGAAGCCATGGCTCTTCGCGCCCCGACGCCAGCCGATCAGCAGACCACGGTCGGCGATGAAGCCCCGATCGGGAAGGGCGTCCAGCCGCCCGAAATCGACCGACTCGAATCCGGCCGCGACCAATGATCGTGCGGAGTGGGAGACCGAATGCTGCGGCGTGACCGAGAAATCGAGGTGCTCGAGCAGACGTGTCAGTTCGGGTGTTCGGTTCATTTCTGGAAGAGTCCCATGGGTAGACCGGTGCCGCGAAGGTGCGGGGTTTCGTTGATCGTGACGATGCTCCGCTCACCCGAACGGGCGGCGGCGATCCGGTGGATCGAGGTGTAGTTCGGGTAGAAGAAGCCTCGCTGATCACCGAGACCGAGGATGCGAGCGATGTACGCGTTGATCACTCCTCCATGGCACACGACGGCGACCTTGGCCGATTGGTTCGCGGAGATGATCGACTCGATTCCGCGACACACTCGATCGACGAACTCTTGCTCGGTCTCCTCGGCGACACTCCAACCGCCATCGAGCATCTCCCGCCAACGAGGATCGTTGGCCGCCTTGAGTTCCTCGACCGGAACGTATTCGTTGCTGTTCCGGTCGTACTCGGCCACATCGTCTTCGATCTGCGGAGAAATTCCGACGACCTCACTGAGTGGGGTAGCGGTCTGGATCGCCCGACGCATCGGGCTCGCATACAGCCGGTCGATCTTCTCGGTGGCCAAGTACTCGGCGAGCAGTCGGGCTTGCTGCCATCCGGCTTCCGACAGGTCCGGATCAGCTGGGCCCACCTCCACCTCGCGGCGGACCGGAATGGCATGACGAATGAGGAGAAGTTCCATCGATGGACTAGATAACCATCTGTGGAGGCCGATTCCGACATCCGACCGCATGTGAGTCGATCGATCACCACTCATGGTGATCCGAATGGCCTCCCGGTCGTACTGGTTCACGGGAGCATGGACCGTCAGGCAGCCTTCGCCCGAACTCTGCGCCACGTCCGTGACTTGCGAGGACTGACCTACGACCGTCGCGGTTACGCGCGTTCAGTTCAGGTGCCCGGTCCCTACACGGTGGCGGCGAATGCACAAGATCTCATCGACGTCGTCGAATCGATCGGCCAGCGCGTACATGCGGTCGGGCACAGTTTCGGCGGCACGACCGTCCTGGCCGCTGCACAACGCCGCCCCGATCTCTTCGCTGCGGTGGCGGTGTACGAGAGCCCGATGAGTTGGGAGTCCTGGTGGCCCCGAGACACCGGAGGCGCGTTGGCCGCCGCCAAACAAGACGATCCCGAGGGAGCAGCCGAGATGTTCCTGAAGAGATTCATCGGAGACGACCGCTGGAATCGTCTGCCCGAGTCGACCAAGCAGTCACGACGCAACGAGGGTCGGGCCTTGGTCGGCGAATTGTCCGACGTACGCCGGACTCCGGCGTACGACACGGGTCTCATCGATGTTCCGGTGCTCTCGGCCGTCGGTACTCGGGCCGGCGAACACGTTCGCCGCGGAGCCGAGTTGCTCGCTGAGCGTTGTTCACCGTTACCACTGGTGGTTCTCGACCGCGCCTGGCACAACGCTCCGGCCAGCGCTCCGGAGACCTTCGCCGAGGCGGTGATCAGGCCCCTGATGAAACTGGCTTGCTGAGATCCAGACGAAACTCGTAGCCGAAGAACGAGCAACTCTCCGACGTCGGGTCGGAGGACCGGCTGAGTTTGTCGGCACAGTCGTCGATCTTGGCTCGCTGACTGAAGATCAAGGCACCCAACGCAACGGCAACGACCAGGACCACGGTTCGAATCACTTTGTTGGCGATGAAAAAGACCACGAGGAGGGCGACGACGAGCGGAGCGAAGGATCCAGCTGTCACGTAGTTCTTGACGGTGTCGACGGTGAGGGAGATCACATCGCGATGCTAGGTGATCACCGGGCGACTAGGTTCGGACCATGTCGGACAGCAACCCGGTCCATCTGCATCGGCAGGGTCCACCCGAGACGGTCCTCCCATTCGCGTCGATCGAGTTTCGCCACCGAATCGCCCAGATCCGCGCATCGGATGGCCCATCGACACTCGAGGCAACCGAGAAACTCGTGGCCGACTTTCCTCGTGAGAGTGAGGGTTGGGCACTTCTCGCTTCGTTGCAATCGAGCTCGATTTCGTCTTACGCGTGTTGGCGGGTCGGCTATCACCGTGGTCTCGATTCGCTGCGTGCCAACGGGTGGCGGGGTTCGGGCTACGTCCGATGGCAACACGAATCGAATCGCGGTTTCCTGCGCTGTCTCGCCGGTCTTGCCGCGGCAGCCGCCGAAATCGGGGAGATGGACGAAGCCGAACGGTGTCGACTGTTCGTTCTTCAACTTGAACCCGGCGGTGTCCCCGAAGGTGAGTGACCTCGTGCAGGGCGTGGTGCTGGCCGGAGGCCTCAGCACCCGAATGGGTCGGGACAAGGCCCGGATCCGACTCGACGGCGAGTTCTTGTACGTGCGGGCGGCTCGTTGTCTGATCGAGGCCGGATGCGACCGGGTCGTGGTCGTCACCCGAAGCGATCTCGAGACCCATCCGGACATCAGTGATTTCTGGCGAGATCTCCATGGCGGCCAGGGTCCACTCGA
Source organism: Actinomycetota bacterium (assembly GCA_005787035.1). Classification (GTDB taxonomy): domain Bacteria; phylum Actinomycetota; class Acidimicrobiia; order Acidimicrobiales; family Ilumatobacteraceae; genus Casp-actino8. The sequence goes on from SYCI01000141.1 coordinate 10,061, forward strand.
CGGCCTTCTGACCGCACTCACGAATTCGACCGCGCCGATGGTCTCGGTACTCGGTGTCGACCTTCCGGGCGTGACCGGCGAGGTCTTGCGTCGGACGCGCGAAACGCTCGCGGAGAACTTGGATCTGGACGCCGTCGTGTTGCGGGGAGGTCAGGGTCGCCAAGCGCTCGCGGCGTCCTGGCGCCGAGTCCCGACCCTCACGGCGATTCAGCCCCTCTATGCATCAGGTCAACGGTCCATTCACCGAATTCTGGAGAGTTTGGTCGTGCAGGATCTGATCGTCGGCGACGAAGTGCTCGTGAACGTCAACACTCCGGAAGAACTGGCTGCCCTCAGAAGCGAATAAGGTTCGTTCATGACCCGAGGCGCAGACATCGACATCTCCGAGTTGGAAGCGCGTCTCAACGACGGAGCTCGCCTGATCGACGTTCGTGAGATCGATGAGTACACATCCGGTCATGTGCCGGGAGCTGAGAATTGGCCGTTGTCCGAGCTGTCCGACACATTCTCCGCCCTTGGTTCCGGGGAGGATCTCCTGGTGATCTGTCAGTCGGGCGGTCGTTCGTCCCGGGCGTGTGACTTCCTCGACGGGCAGGGCCATTCGGTTCTCAACGTCTCGGGCGGAACCATGGCGTGGCTCATGTCCGGGCGCGATGTCGTCTTTGGTGTCGACCCCAAGTGACCGCCCTTTGGATCGACGACGACGCCGGCCTCGACCGGCTGATCGCGGAACTCGATGGTCAATCGATCGTCGCCATCGACACCGAATTCCATCGTGAGCGAACCTACTTTCCCCGCCTGGCGCTGGTGCAGGTCGGTTGGAAGGTCGACGATGCTCTACGGATCGCGTTGATCGATCCGTTGGCGTGTCGAGCCGAGCGATTGGCAACACTCTTCACGTCGGACCGCGAATTCCTGTTCCACGCGTGTCAGCAGGATCTCGACGTGCTCACCCATTCCTTCGGTTCGATACCGAGGAAGGTCTTCGACACGCAGATCGCCGCTGGTTTCCTCGGTTACTCCACACCATCTCTCGCCAACTTGGTGAATGCCGAACTCCGTCTCACGCTTCCCAAAGGTGACCGGCTGACGGATTGGTTGCGTCGACCCCTCACCGATGCGCAACGCAAGTACGCCGCGGCCGACGTCGAGTACCTGTTCGACCTGCGGGATGCGCTCATGGAGAAATTGCAGATCAAGGGTCGAGACAATTGGGCGCTCGATGCCTGTGCCGAAGCACTCACCAAGAAGATGGGCCCGGCCGATCCGGCGGAAGCATGGTTGAAGTTGAAAGACGTTCGGGCCCTCAAGGCTCGTTCTCGAGGCGTACTCGCTGCGTTGGCCGAGTGGCGTGAGCGGAGAGCGATGGCGTCCGACATCCCGCCCCGTCAGGTCCTGGCCGATCTGGCGTTGCACGGCATCGCTCAGCGTGAGCCCACGTCGCTCGAGGAACTCGCACAGGCGCGGGGCGTCGATGATCGGCACGTGCGAGGGGCTTTCGGCCAGGAGATCCTGGAGGCCGTTCGACGAGGTCGGAATCATCCGGTCGAGATGCCGGTTCCCGAAGGGGAGGAGCTCGAACGTCATCTTCGTCCGGCCGTTACTCTCGTTTCCGCTTGGGTCAGTGAGGTCGCCCGGCGGGAGCAGATCGACCCGATGTTCCTCGCCACCCGATCCGACATCGTCGACTTCCTTCGCGGGTCACCGGACAGTCGACTGGGTGCGTCGTGGCGGCGGAGCATGGTCGGCGATCAGTTGGGGCGACTGGTCGAAGGTTCCTCCGGACTGGCCTTCGACGGACGTGGAAATCTGCGCCTCTTCGACGTGCCCGAGGGCGACCGACCCGCCTGACCTGCTCAAAGAGGCGAAATCGATCAGGAATTGCCCGCTGCGGCCCTTCGCTGGGTCCTAGACTCTTCTGCTGACCCCAAGGTCACCATCGTCCGTCGTCCCCCCAGACACCTAGTTCGGAGCCCTCCCGTGAAAAAGGGTCGTCACCGTCGCTTCGAAGAGGCGAGGAAACTCAAACAAGCTGGTCCGACCGCCTCCGACCTCGGTCTGGGTAATAGTCGTGCGCCCAAGAGCCAGGACGACGAGTACGCCGCCATCGCCGAGAAGTACGGCGTCGTCTTCGACGAAGACGACGATCAGGATCTCGACGACGACGACTCGAACGAAGATTTCGAATAGCCCGTTCGATGACCCGAGAACTCCGCAATGTCGCCTTGGTCGCGCACGTCGATCATGGCAAGACCACTCTGGTTGACCAGCTGATGAAGCAGAGCGGCATGGGGCTGAAGGTTGGCTTGAGCCGCGATGTCCTCGATCAGGCGCACGACATCGCCGATTTCCCCTGCCCGCTCGGACAATCCCGCCACCGTCTCGTTCGTCCGGTGCGCGCTTTCGGCAGCTTTCCGGGCCACGTCGGCCGAAAGTCCGGCCTGAAGGCCGATCTCTCTCACGGAGATCGACAGCTCCTCGGTGGCTGCGGCGCCCGCCTGCATGTTGCTGGAGGTCAGTTCGGCCGCGCCCGACACCTCGGCCGCGAGGACATTCGCTTCGCCCGACGTTCGATTGAGCGTTTCCGTCGAGTGCTCGAGCGCGTCACCGGCGCGAGCGCAGATGGAGAGGCTGGTCTGAACGGCCTGGCTGAAATCTGTGATCGCCGAGGAAAGGACTTGGCCGCGCTGCTGACGCTCTTCGACCAGGACGTCCTGATAGACAGAGATCGCGAAGTCCATGTCGAGCATCACCGCCCGCATCAGCGCCGAGGACCTTCGGGCGAGCGCCGCCGAGTTCAGCTTGTGCTTGCGCGCGAGCACGGCCATGAGCTCGTTCATGACGAAGGAGTACGCGCCGATGTACCAGCGGGGCTCCA
>SYCI01000142.1 GCA_005787035.1 Actinomycetota bacterium
AGCTACCAAATCGCTGACGAAACTGTGATGCCGGGCGAATTGTTGCGCGCTGGCCAAGAATCATGGGAAGCCGCAGTTCGCGATGGCGAAGAATACGGTGTGCGTAACGCGCAGGCCACCGTGTTGGCGCCGACCGGAACCATTGGTCTCATGATGGACTGTGACACCACTGGTATCGAGCCCGATCTTGGTCTTGTCAAGATGAAGAAGTTGGTCGGCGGCGGCAACATGGTGATCGTCAACCAGACGATTCCGCAGGCGTTGCGCAAACTCGGCTACTCGGCCCAGCAGATCGACGAGATCATCGCCTACATCGACAGCGAGAAGTCGATTCTCGGTGCGCCGCACTTGAAGGCCGAGCACGTCGCCGTGTTCGCCTGCTCCATGGGTGACAACACCATCCACTACGAGGGTCACGTGCGGATGATGGGTGCGGTGCAGCCGTTCCTGTCGGGGGCGATCTCCAAGACCGTGAACATGCCCGAAGAAGCGAGCGTCGAAGATGTCGAGGCTCTGCATCTCCTCTCGTGGCAGCTCGGCCTGAAGGCCGTGGCCATCTATCGCGACAACTGCAAGGTGGCCCAGCCGCTCTCCACGGCCAAGAAGGACGACGACAAAGCCGATGCCCCCGCTGCTCCCGAGGCCGCGGCGCAGGTGATCGAGAAGATCGTCGAGAAGGTCGTGCAGAAGCCGGTTCGGCAGAAGCTGCCGCGTAGCCGCAAGGGTCGCACGTTTGAATTCCGCGTGGCCGACTGCAAGGGCTTCGCGACGATCGGTGAATACGACGATGGTCGCCCCGGTGAAGTGTTCCTCACGGTGTCGAAGCAGGGTTCCACCCTCTCGGGCATCATGGACGCCTTCGCCAAGAGCATCAGCTACGGACTCCAGTACGGCGTGCCGATGCGGGCCTTCGTCGAGGCGTTCGTCAACATGCGCTTCGAGCCGGCCGGCATGACCGACGATCCGGACATCCGGTTCGCGGCTTCGATCATGGACTACCTGTTCCGTCGCTTGGCCCTCGAGTACATGACCTACGACGAGCGTCAGGAACTCGGCATCTTCTCGGTGGACGAGCGGCTCCAGCCCACGCTTCCCGGTGTGGAGGAGTCGGTCGTGGAAACCACGAACGGTACCGAAGTCGCCGCCGACCCGAAGAGCATTCCGTCGGTCGAGGAACTCGTGACCCAGATGGAGATGGGCATCGCTCCGCCGGCGCCCATCAGCGACCACTCGGGTGAGATGAGCCGGCCCGGCAACAAGCACTCCGATGCGCCGATGTGCATGCAGTGCGGTGTGCAGATGATGCGCGCTGGTTCGTGTCATGCGTGTCCGTCGTGCGGGAGCACCAGCGGCTGTAGCTGATTTCGATCACAACTGAACATCGACGAACCACCACCGAGCAATCGGTGGTGGTTCTCATTTCGGCCCATCGTCTGCGAAGTGACAGAAGCGGGGAGACGTTCGCATTCATCTGAACTAGCCAAGTTCGTGGCGGGACGACCACGAAAGGGATCAGATGAAACGAACGACATCCAGCAGGGTGTTGCGTGGATTGGCGGCGATTCTCGCCACGGCGGCCATCGCCGTGGTGGATACGTCCGCCCACGCGACACCGCCCACTCCAGTGGCCGGGGCTCCGTCGGGGGACGGAGTGCAGCCGGTGATCACCGGTGGATCCGTGACGTGCGCGGACCTCAACGCCGACTCGGCGAAGTTTCCGACCGTGACTTCCGACTACGGGATCAAGATCCAGCCGGTCGCCAACGGTACCTACACGTTGACGAGTTCGGCGGGAACCTTGCTCGGTGGCGCACCTCAGGACCCGAACAACTCGGTGACCCTGAGCGGAGTCACGAGCACCACGTTCAACTGGTCGGCAACCTTGCCCATCCAGGCGGTGATCGTGAAAGGCGGCAACGACTCGAACACCTACGTCTACTTCCCGGAAGACCAGTCGGATACCGCTCTGCACGCACCGGTGAATCCAGGGACCGGTCAGCCGTTCGGTTTGAGTCACGTGTCGTTCTGTCACAACTACGACCTGAACGCGAGCGTGAACGCCAAGGTCGACTTCACACGCACGTACGCGTGGACAATCGAGAAGTCGGTAACTCCCTCGAGTCTCGTCGGCTTCGCCGGTGACGACCTCACGTACGACTACAGCGTCATCGCGGCCTGGGACGGCTACACGGACTCCGACTGGATGGTCGAGGCGACGATCGAAGTGCAGAACCCATCTCCGCTCACCGCGGAGTTCACGCTCGACGTCGAAGTCGATTCGACCCCGGGCACCGCGGTCTGCCCGAGTTACACGCTGGCTCCCGACAGCGAGGTGCTGTGTACGTTCTCGCAGAGTTGGGCCGACGATCCGGATGGGCTGACCATCACGGCAACGGTCACGAGTCTCACGGTCGACGTGGACGGCGCCGTCCAGACCGACACCCTCGTGACCGGCCTGCCCACCACGGTCGTGAACGACACCGTGAACGTCCACGACACCTGGCCGTGGGACGAGAGTGCAACCCACGAGGAGCTCGGCGCGGTGTTCGAGTACGGCGAGTTCGATTACAGCCGCACGTACACCTGCCCGACCGACGTGGCCGAGTACACGAACGGAACGTTCAGTACCGACATCGTGAACCGCGCCGACATTCATGAGACAGGTCAGTACGACGAAGCCACGGTGGAGGCCGTCTGTTACGTGCCGACGGCCGAGAAAACGGCGATCGGGACTCATGGTGAGAGCCACGAGTGGACGGTCGAGAAGTCGGTGGATCCGGCATCGCAGTCGGGCGCGCCGGGCGATGTGCTCGATTGGGAGTGGACCGTCGACGTCAGCGAATCGGTGGTCGAAGACACTTACTCGGTGATCGGTGTGATCACCGTCGTGAACCCGAATCCGGACTCTTCGGTGACCGTCGAGGTGACCGATGAACTCGACGACGGGACAGTGGCTACGGTCGACTGTGATGACACGACCGAAGGTGATCAGTCGATGATCACCCTCGCGGCGGGTACGACCGTCCTGTGCACCTACAGCGCGTCACCCGCTGACGGTTCGGCGACGCTGAACACCGCGACCATCACCTTCGGAGATCAGTTCGAAGTGACGGCGAAGGTGGAGGTGACCTTCGAGACGCAAGCTACGGGAGGATCGGCGACGCTGACCGATGAAGAACTCGGACTCGACGAGTCGCTCACGGCCGGCGACGGTCCGTGGACGTATTCAGGCGAGGGAAGCGGACACGAGTGCTCCAGCGACGCCGCCGACTATGGCGCCGATGGTGTCTATTCCGGCTCGGATTCGAACACGGCCACACTCGATGTCGTCGACGGACCGTCCCTCGACTCGACGGCCGAGACCGAATACGAATGTCGTGCCGGATTGATGAATCTCCGAAAGGTCATCGACGGCGAGGTCGATCCGACGATCGAGTTCATGTTCGCGGTCTACGACGGCCCGGACGGTTTCGGGGGGACACCTCTGGCCACGGCATCCAGTGGCGGTGACGCCGACGGCGTCCTCGACTTCGGCGGATTGGCCCTCGATCCGGCCGAGACGTACACAGTGTGCGAACTCGAGACTCCCATCGGGTACTCATCGGCTTGGCAGGTGGGTGGCGAATCCATCACCGCCTACAACCCCGATGCGCCGTCGGAGGACTTCGGGAACCGCTGCGTCGACATCGGAGCCGACACCGATGCGGAGTTCCCGACCGGTGAGACCTTGATGATCGATGTCGACAACCGGACGCCGCAGGGATCCACCCCGCGCTCGCCCGGATACTGGAAGAACTGGACACTTCTCGGTAAGGGCAACCAAGCCGCAACAGCGGCCGCCAACGGCGGCTGGGAGAACGGTTTCTGGCTCACCGAGAACGTGCTCGATCAATCGGTGGGTGGTGGAGTCCGTTGGGACGACATCATGTCCGACTCGTTCCCGGCGTTCTGGGTGGTGCCCGAGCAAGCGATCGAGATTCTGCAGATGCGGGTGGTCACGGTGAATGCCACCGTCGGCGACGGCAAGAACCTCGCCTCCGATCCGATCCGCCAGTTGGCCCGCAACTTGTTGGCCGCTCAGTTGAACCTCGGGGCCGGAGCGTGCTCGACCCCGGCGGTCGTCACCGCGGTCGTGAATGCAGAAACTTTGCTCGACAAGTACGACTTCGACGGGAAGCTCACCACGGCGTATCCGATCGGCAAGAAGGGGACCGACGCGAGTCTCGCCCGTTCCCTCTCCGGCTATCTCGACGGATACAACAACGGCCTGGTGTGCGTCGGGTCAGAATGAGTCGGTGGAGACCGACGATCTGCTGACCGCACGCGGTCTCACCGTCCCGGCAACGGCCATCGAATGGTCGTTCGCCCGGGCCGGTGGGGCCGGTGGCCAGAACGTGAACAAGGTGGCGACCAAGGCAACTCTCACGGTTCAGCGTCGCGAGATCCGCGGCCGAACACTTCTACTGGAGCGCATCGAACGCAACCTCCCGGCGGTGATCACGGTGACGAGTCAGGAGAGCCGAAGTCAGTGGCGTAACCGACGGTTGTGCCTCGATCGGCTGGCGGTGTTGATCGACGAAGCTGCCGCGCCGCCGCCGACAATGCGTCGGCCGAGTCGACCGTCGAAGGGTGCGGTTCAGCGACGGCTCGATGCCAAGAAGCGTGATTCGCAACGCAAGTCGGAGCGTCGGCGACCCGATCGTGATTAGTTGCGCGGAACCTTCGTCCAGGGAAGGTCTTTGTCGACTCGCGGTTCGCCCGGCAGTCCGAGTACCTGCTCGCCGAGGATGTTGCGCATGATCTCACTGGTGCCACCCTCGATCGAGTTCGCCCGGGCGCGCAGGAACGAATGACGCACGCCTCCTTCGGAACCGTCGACCGACAGATCTTCGGGTCGACGGAAGGTGAAATCGAAATCGACCATTCCGTGGGCTCCGAGGAGTTCGACCGAGAATTCAGTGATCTTCTTGTTGAGTTCAGCCATCATCAACTTGGCGATCGATCCCTCGGGGCCTGGATTGCCGGCCTTGGCGGCTTGGGATGCGCGCAGGTTGGTGAGTCGGAGTGCCTCGCTCTTGCACCACAGTTGCATGAGGCGATCGCGATGCGCGACACCGTGTCCGTTCTCGCGGAAGATGCGCACGGCTTCGTCGATGGGTCCTCGACGCCGGGCGTTTCCGCCACCGCCGCCACCGATCGCAGTGCGTTCGTTCATGAGGGTCGTGAGGGCCACTCGCCAGCCTTCTCCCACTTCGCCGATGCGCTGTGAGTCGGGAACGCGGGCATCGGTCATGTAGACCTCGTTGAATTCGGCTTCGCCGGTGATCTGCCGGAGCGGACGCACTTCGACGCCGGGTGAGTGCATGTCGATCGCGAAGTAGGTCATGCCCTTGTGCTTGGGCTGGTCGGGATCCGTACGCGTGACGAGCATGCCCCAGTCACCGAGGTGGGCGAGGGTGTTCCAGACCTTCTGACCGTTCACGACCCATTCGTCACCATCGCGAACCGCCCTTGTACCGAGGCCGGCGAAGTCCGAACCGGCACCGGGCTCGCTGAAGAGCTGACACCACCGCTCTTGGCCGGTGAACATCGGACGAAGGAAACGCTTCTTCGCGTCCTCCGAACCATGGGTGACGATCGTCGGTCCGGCGAGGGCGATGAAGAACGTCGACGGATCCTGGGGCTGAGCGCCCGCTTTACGAAGGCGCTCCTCGACGATCTTGTTGAGTTCGGGCCGGACACCGAGGCCACCATGACCGCTGGGGAAGTGGACCCAGGCCAGACCGAAGTCGAAACGGTGACCACGGAAGGTGATGTTGTCCATCTTCTTCGGGTCGTGGGCGGCAAGTAGGGCATCGAGGGCGGCCTCGACGGCGCCGAGTTCGGTGTCGGTCATGGTGCTCATGCCTTCATTCTCCCACAGCGACCCCAGCCGATCGCCAAGCGGATGCACGGAAGATGGACCTGCTCTCCTTAGCGGCCGAGGGCGTCCTTGACGTCGGGATTCACGACCGCGCCGTTCTCGACGTTGACCGCAACGAGTAGTTCGGGATGTGAGGCGGCGGCTTCCGGCCAGCCTTTGGCCAGCGCCCGAACATAGGGGAGTGTGGCGGCCGTGAGAGCAGCCGTCGACGAACGCGGTACAGCGGCGGGCATGTTGGGAGTGGCCGACACGCGAACGTGTCCCATCGTGCGCACGGGGTCGGCGTGGGTCGTGGACTCGACACCTTCGACGCACCCGCCTTGGTCGATGGCGATGTCGACCACCACCGCCCCTTCGGGCATGAGGTCGAGAATCTTGCGGGTGATGACGATCGGCGCCCGATGACCGGGTGCGAGTACGGCACCGATCATCACTTCAGCCGTCGGTGCGAGTTCCTCGATCACCGCCGCTGATGACACGACTGCTCGTGCCAATGGCCCGCAGGCATCGGCCACCGATCGAGCGCGCTCCAGATTCAAGTCGGCCACGATGACTTCGGCACCCATGCCGGCGGCGACCTCGGCGGCGTGGCGACCCGAGGTGCCGGCACCGATCACCACCACTGTCGTCGGTTCGACTCCGGGTAGGCCGCCCATCAGCATCCCGCGTCCACCGTTGCGGGCTTCCAGGTACGAGGCCGCGATCTGCGTGGCGAGACGTCCGGCGACCATGCTCATGGGCGCGAGCAAGGGAAGCTGTCGGTCGACTTCGACCGATTCGTAGGCGATGGCCCGACAACCCGACCGACACAGCGCGTCGGCCACTTCGGGGGCGGCGGCCAGATGCAGATACGTGAACAGTGTGTGTTGAGGGCGGAACTTCTCGAACTCCTGCGGTTGGGGTTCCTTCACGTGCAGAAGGAGGCTCGCCTCGTCGAAGACCTGGTCGGATGATTGCGCGATGGCGGCCCCGGAATCGCGATACTCATCATCTTTGAATCCGGAGCCGAGACCAGCGCCGGTCTCGACGACTACTCGATGTCCATCGGCCACGAGGACTCGGGCGCCGGTCGGGGTGAGGGCCACGCGACGCTCGAACCCTTTCACTTCTTTCAGAACACCGACCACGGTGGGGGATCCGGGCGAAGTCATGTCTGGTTCTCCTTGTCCGGACCTCGCTGTCCGGACACCCCTCATTCAACCAGTTCGTGTCGGGAGGATTCAGGCGCCCGGCGAGGTGAAACCCAACGCGCCGCGAGCGTGGACGCGATCCATGAAGTCGGGCCGGTAGGCGTCGGTCGGGATCTCGCGGACCATCTCGTCGAGTATCACGGCATCGTCGCCGACGAGAATGCGCCAATCGCCACGCTTCACGGCGTCGAGGATGATCGTGGCCGCCTGGGCCGCCGAGGTCGGCGCCTGGTCGCGGAAGGCTTCGCCCTGGGCCTGGATACCTAGACGGATGTCCTCGTCGCTCGCGCCACTCAGGTCGAGTCCACTCTTGGCCATGCGGGCGCGCACTTGGGCGACTTGGTTCTCGGTCATTTCCTTCGGATCCTGACCGAGGAGCTTGCGCGAGTTGATGGCGATGGAGGTTCCGATGTGGCCGGGCATCACGACCGATGCGCGCAGATGCGGGGCGTTGATCCGAAAATCGGTGATCAGCG
>SYCI01000143.1 GCA_005787035.1 Actinomycetota bacterium
AAGCACCGCATCGAGGACGCTGTCTCGGCGACTCGCGCGGCGATCGAAGAGGGCGTCGTGCCCGGTGGCGGAACCGCACTCCTGCGGGCCCGCGCGTCGGTCAAGAAGGTTCTCGACACCTTGAGCGGCGACGAAGCCACGGGAGCCCGCACGGTGTGGGATTCACTCGAGGCTCCGGCCCGCAACATCGCCGACAACGCCGGACTCGAGGGTGCCCTCGTCGTTCAGCGGGTGGAAAGCGAAAAGGGTTCGGTCGGACTCAATGCCGCCACGGGCGAGTACATCGACCTCGTGAAGGCCGGCATCATCGACCCGGCCAAGGTGACTCGCGCGGCGTTGCAGAACGCGGCGTCGATCGCCGCCTTGGTCCTCACCACCGAGTGTCTCGTGGCCGATAAGCCCGAGAAGCGCCCGGCCATGCCGGCCGGCGGTGGCGGAGGAATGGGTGGCATGGGCGGAATGCCCGGAATGATGTGACCCACCGCAACCGGTGATCTTCGGGCGTGGCCTTCGGGCCACGCCCGATTCGTTTTGCGCGACCAGTCGAGCCCGAATGATCAGGCCCGCATGATCAGGCCCGCATGATCAGGCCCGCATGATCGGGCCCGATGTTCAGGCGTAGTCGACGGACGCGAACTCGCCGAGTTTGTCGAGGCGGTGACGGGCCTCGATGAAGCGCACGGTCCCCGAATGCGAACGCATCACGAGACTCGCCGTGCTCGCGCCACCCGGGTGGAAGCGAACGCCCTTCAGGAGTTCACCGTCGGTCACGCCGGTGGCGGCGAAGAAGCAGTTGTCACCCTGCACCAGATCGTCGGTCGTGAGCACACGATCGAGGTCGTAGCCAGCGGCGAGGGCGGCTGACTTCTCACCGTCGTTGCGCGGCCACAACCGACCTTGGATCTCGCCGCCCATGCACTTGAGTGCGGCGGCCGCGATCACACCTTCGGGGGTGCCACCAATTCCGAACAACACGTCGACTCCAGCCTCGGGCCAGGCGGCGGCCAGAGCGCCGAAGATGTCGCCGTCGCCGATGAGTTTGATGCGCGCACCGGTGCTGCGGATCTCGTCGATGATCCCGTTGTGTCGCTCGCGGTCGAGGATCACGACGGTGAGGTCGCGCACGCTCTCGCCTTTGGCCTTGGCGATCCACTTCAGGTTCTGCGAGGGCGTGGCCGTGATGTCGATGTGGCCCACGGCCGACGGTCCGACGGCGATCTTCTCCATGTACATGCACGGACCCGGGTTGAACATGGTGCCGCGCTCGGAGACCGCGATCACCGACAGCGCGTTGCCCCGGCCGAGTGCAGTGAGCGTGGTGCCGTCGATGGGATCGACGGCGACGTCGGTCTTGGTGCTCGAACCGTCACCCACGATCTCTCCGTTGAAGAGCATCGGCGCGTCGTCCTTTTCGCCTTCGCCGATCACGACGAGGCCGTCCATCGGGACCGAAGCGAGGACGGTGCGCATGGCGTCGACGGCGGCCCCATCGACACCGTTCTTGTCGCCACGACCGACCCAGCGGGCCGCGGCCATGGCGGCCGATTCGGTGACGCGGACGAGCTCCATCGCCAGATTTCGTGACGGCTTCTCGGGCATGGATCACACCGTAGTCGTCGGGCCCCTCGACCCATAGGTGTCGACCCGAAGGTGCCCTACGCTCGGTTCGTGACCGAATCCAACCCGCGCGTGGCGGTTGCTTTCGAGGCCGTGGTGGCAGGGCCCGAAGTCGGTGAACCCCGACTCAGTCCCGACGGCCGATGGGTGGCGGCGATCGTGGCCGGACGGGACGCGACTGCACCCGACAGCCGATTGCTGGTGACTGCGGTCGATGACACCGAATGGCGCGAACCGGCCGACTTCGCGGTGCGGTCGGTGCGCGGCCTGGGCGGAGGCACCTTCGACTGGTTGGCCGATTCTTCGGGCTGGATCGTGATCGACCGTGAGGGGGCGTTGCGCATCCTCCGTCGCGACGGTGAGTCGCGCATGCTCCATTCCGAGACCGATCGGGTGATCTCGTCGCCGTGCGTGTCGCCCGATGGCGACAAGGTGGCCTTCGTCGTGGATCAGGCCGAGATCCGGGTGATCGAGATCGACCGACCGGGTGTGGCCGAACGAGTCGATCACGGTGACTTCGACTTCGTGATCGATCCGGTGTGGTGGAACGGTCGGGTGATCTGGCAAGCGTGGCGGGTTCCGTTCATGCCCTGGGACGAGAGCGCGATCGTGTCGACCGATGGAGTGGTGATGGCCGCTCCACAACGGCAGATCCAGCAGTGGCGCCTCGCGCCGGGTGGGTCGGAGTTCGCGTGGCTCGACGACGCCTCGGGTTGGCTGAACGTGGTGGTGGGTTCGGGCGTTCGGGTCGGCGAGGCCGCCGAACACGGGGGACCGCAGTGGGGTGAGCGTCAGCGATCGTGGTGCTGGAGTCCGGACGGCCGGACGATCGCCTTCACCCGCAACGAAGAAGGTTTCGGTCGCCTGTGCACCTTCGACCTCGCGAGTGGTCGGGTAGTGGAGCGAGCCAAGGCGGTGCACGGGCAAGTGAGTTGGGTCGGTGATCGTCTGTGCGCATTGCGGACCGGAGGCAAGACCCCGACGCAGATCGTCGTGTACGACACCTCGACCGACGATTGGACGCGTCGCTCGCTGTTGGTGTCGTCGAGTGTGGAATGGGCCGATCACTGGTCGCTCGTCGAGCCCCGACTCGTGCGCGTCACCGCGGCTGATGGCGCCACGTTGTTCGCCCGGCTCTTCGAGTCGCCGATCGAGTCGCGTGGACTCCTGTGCTGGGTGCACGGCGGACCGACCGATCAGACGCCCGTGTCGTTCCAACCACGCTTCAACTATTGGATCAGTCGCGGTTATTCGATCCTGGTCCCCGATCACCGGGGCAGCACTGGTCATGGGCGGGCATTCACGACCGCAATGCGCGGAGAATGGGGCGCACTCGACTCCCGAGACGTGATCGAGATCCTGCGGGACGTGCAGCGGAACTACGGGTTCGCGCCGGATGCCACGGCGGTGCTCGGCGCATCGGCCGGAGGTCTCACGGCTCTGAACGTCGCCGCCACGGAACCGACACTCGTTGCTGCGTGCCTCGTGTCGTATCCGGTGGCCGACATCGCCGCCCTCGACGGCGCGACACATCGTTTCGAGGCGCACTACAACCGCACCCTGATGGGATCCGAGGCCGAGACCGCAGAGCGATCGCGACTTCGTTCACCCATCCACCGAGCCGAGGAACTCTCGCGAACACCGGTTCTGTTGCTCCACGGCGATGCCGATCCGGTTGTTTCGGTGACTCAAAGTCGTGATCTCGTGTCGGCGCTACGTGGTGCGGGTGGAGTCGTGGAGTACGTGGAGTTCGCGGGGGAGGGTCACGGTTTTCGTGGACTCGATGCCAAGCGAGACGAATACCACGCCATGGAACGATTCCTGTCTGGTCACCTCCGGAACCGACCGGTAGCGTCGTCGTCGTGACCGATTGGAACCCGCTCGATCCGGATGCGCCGAACGTCTATTACGACTTGTCGTCGTGGACTTCCGATCAACAGGCCGAACTCACCGCTTTACTCGCCAATGCCGACATCGCCCACGCGTGGGTGGAGAGCGAACTCGTGGTGTCGGAAGAGTACGAAGACGTGGTCGACCAACTCTTCGATCGTCTCGAGCGCGAACTCGGCATCGGATCCACGGCCGTGGCCGGCGGGGTGGACGAAGACGACGAGACCATCGAGTTCGAACTCGACGAGTACTCGATCGGTGAACGACGGGAGATCACCGAGAGTCTGGTGGCGGCTCGCGTGACGCACCGTTGGGTGGAGACCACGCTCGTCGTGCCGGCGGCGGCCGAAGAGATCGTCGATGAGATCCTCGACGAGTTCGACGACTCGGGCGACGGCTTCGCCGACGAGATCATCGACGACTGACCGATGGACCCGCTTCTCGCCGAGTTGGAGGTGTGGCACACGCGGCCACTCACCCCGACGCGGCGCGTGTCGCTCGGCCACATGGTTCTGCCCTGCGACCCGGCACCCGGATTCGGAGGGTTGTTGCTGGGAGCGGTGGTGGCGCGTCACATCATCGACGTCGATGACGAACTCGTGCCCGATGTGCATCGTCTGCTCATGCAAGTGCAACGCGGCGAGCGCGTGGCCCAACCACGACTTCGACATCGATTCCAGGTCGACCGCCATGGAATGGCGCGAAGTCTCCATCGGTTGTGGGGCAAAGGTGACGAGATCGAGTTCGAGTTCGACACGCAGGGGAGCGCGCTCCAACAGGTGCTCGGCTCGATCTACGCCCTCGAACGACTCGACACGTCGACGCGTCGTCTGTTGGAGCCCGTGTTGATGAAAGCCCTTCAATGGCGCGGCCCACTCGGCGCGGCGTTCGTGAACCACTTGGCCGGATCGAAGACCTCGACCTTGCGCTCGCTCGCCGATCCCCGAGCGTGGGCCCTCGAGATCCTCGGTTTTCCGGCCGGAACCACCCGCCCGTCGAATCGGGAAGTCGCCAAGCGTTTCCGTTCGCGCTTGCGTGAAGTGCATCCCGATCACGGTGGCGACGAGTCGGTCGCGAGTTCGGTGATCGGCGATCTGAGCGAAGCCCGCCGCATCCTGACCGACTGATTCCCTCACGAAGAGAGGGTCGTGTCCTCCGGGTTGATGTCTTCCAACTCGCGGTGCGCGGTCTCCGGATAGGTGCGCCACACGATCGCGGCCACCATGGCCGGTCCGATCACGAGCGACATCATCACCGGACCGTGCGAGACATCGCGGTCGAGCAGCGCGCCCACGAGAAGGAGCGACAGACTTCCCCCCACGAGAGCACTGGCCAGGATGAGGAAGGCCGCCCGTCCGCGTCGTCCGGTCGGGAACATCTCGGTGCGATACACGGCGAGTGATGGATAGGCGGTCGCGGCCATCACCGCGCCGCTGATCGCCGCGATCCACAGCAACGGTCCACCGAAGAAGAACGACGAGGCGATGAGCGTCGCGCCGATGGGTACGCACGTGACGGCGAGGCGTCGCCGACCCCGCTGATCGGCAACTCGTCCACCCACCACCAGTCCGATCACGGCCGGCGTGGAGGTCACGAGAGTGAAGACGGCCACCATGGCCGCCGAGAAACCGCGCTCGTCCTTCAAGTAGCCGTTCTGGAAGAACGATGCCGGGGCGAGAAGCAGATTGCCGAAGAACGACACCGACATCTGCACCGCCAATCGCCGTCGTTGCATGGGGACGGCGGCTCGCGTGTCGGCACGTCGAACGAGAAAACGTTCGGTCTCGGGTAATCGACGGGTGAGATCGACGGCCACGATGAGCCAGACGAGCGACATCGCGTAAATCACACGCCACCCGCTGTCGCCCACATCGGCAAGTGGAAGGAGGATCACAGCCACCCCCGCGCCGAGGCCGTTGGCCATGGCCAGGATGCTCACCGCGTACGCACGCGAATTGCGGGGCATCTCCTCGGCAGCGATCACCGCCACGAGAAGATCGAGCGCGAGTCCGAGGGGTCGGCTCACAGCCTGTGTGGCCACCAGCGCAGTGAAGTTCGGGGCGAGTGAGCCGAGCGCGGCAACGATCGGAGCCGTCCACGCGAGGAACACCACGACGCGGCGACGCCCGATGCGATCGGCCACGAGTGCGGCCGGGAGTCCGAGGATGATCCCGAGTCGTACGATCATGCCGCCCACTCCGCGACCCCAGTCACCGACTCCGAAGTCGTCACCGGCGTAGGCGACGGTCTGGGTGAAGAGGGTGTTGCTGAAAGCGGAGAGCAAACTTGCGGCGGCGAGCAGGCCGAGCACGTTCACCTGGCGCGTCGTGAGTCGATCGGGCGGCGCCCACACGGGGTCCGATCGCTCGGGTCGACGCAATTGCCGACGCACGAGTGGGCCGAACAACCATCCGAACCACGGGACATCGAGTCGATACGTGGTCCGCTCCGTTACGACGAGTGTCGACTGATCGCGACTCACGGTACGTCGGTAGCCACCGAACGGGCCTTCTCGTTGTTCGAAGCGCGCGAGTTCACTCTTCTCGGGTCGAACGGCGATTTCGAGAACCACGTCCTCGCGCGGCTGCATGATGTCAGCGGGTTGGTCGTGATCAGCCGGCCACGTCCGCACCACATGCCTACTCGTGCGGGCCACGTGGCGAGCATACTGGGGGTTCTATGGACCGCATCGTGGCGCATCAGAGCGGTCCACTCGCCGGTGAGGTGATCGTTCCCGGAGCCAAGAATTCGGTACTGAAGTTGATGGTCGCCTCGCTCTATGCCGAAGGTGAGCATCGACTCACGAACGTCCCGGGAATCTCCGACGTCCTCACCATGGGTGCGTTGCTCGGTTCTCTCGGTGTGCAGGTGGGTTTCGCCGAAGGTCGACACGACGAACTCGTTCTCTCGAACTCCGGTGACATCGCCTGGAACCCGCCGCCGGAGAACGTCGAGAGCATCCGCGCTTCCATCAACGTTCTCGGTCCACTCATTGCTCGTTGCCGACGGGTTCGTCTCGACATGCCCGGCGGTGACGACTTCGGCGATCGTCCGATCGA
Source organism: Actinomycetota bacterium (assembly GCA_005787035.1). Lineage (GTDB taxonomy): Bacteria > Actinomycetota > Acidimicrobiia > Acidimicrobiales > Ilumatobacteraceae > Casp-actino8. The sequence goes on from SYCI01000143.1 coordinate 6,567, forward strand.
CATGCACATCGCCGGCCTCACCGCGATGGGAGTCGAGTTCGACACCGACGCCACGCACATCGAGGCGCGAGCCGAAAATCTGCACGGTGCCGAGATCGCTCTCGACTTCCCGTCGGTGGGGGCCACCGAGAACATCGTCTGCGCAGCGGTGCACGCCGACGGCCGAACCGTGCTTCGCAACGCGGCCCGCGAACCCGAAGTCGCCGATCTTTGCCAACTCTTGGTGGAGATGGGTGCACGAATCGACGGCATCGGTACGTCGGTGCTCACCATCGACGGGGTCGAGGCCGGATCACTGCATCCGGTCAGCCACGCGGTGGTCAATGACCGAATCCAGGCCGCCACCTACATGTCGGCGGTGGCCATGGTCGGCGGCGACGTGTTCGTGCGCGGTGCTCGCGCCGATCACATGGAGATGTTCTTACGGAAGTTGTCGGAGATGGGCGTCGACGTGGGGGCCGATCCAACGGGTGTGCGCGTTCGCTGCAACGGTCGTCTGCGCGCGGTCGACGTACAGACCTTGCCGTATCCCGGTGTGGCCACCGACTACAAGCCCCTCATGGTCACCCTTCTCGCCATGGCCGATGGCATCGGTGTAATGACCGAAAACCTCTACCCGGGCCGATTCCGCTACGTGGAAGAACTCTCCAAACTCGGCGCCGACATCCGCACCGACGGTCATCACGCGGTCGTGCACGGGGTCGATCGACTGCGCGGGGCTGCGGTCGTGGCCCCCGACATCCGGGCCGGCGCGGCCCTGGTGGTGGCCGGGCTCGCCGCCGAAGGACGCACGATCATCAGCGGGGTCGAACACATCGATCGTGGATACGACGATCTCGTCGGTCGCTTGGCGGCCATCGGTGCCACCATCGAACGCAGCGCCTAGCGAGCGCGGGTTCTCGGACTCAGCGATCGAGTCGGCGCTTGACGAGTGCGAGCAGACCCACGATCACGAGAATGGGTCCGGCAACGAGAAGGATCTCGTCCCAGCCACCCTGGTGTGCGATCAGGCCGTTCAGAACCGGAATCACGGTCATGACATCGGGCTCCCGTCGGAGGTTCTCACCGCTTCCCACTCTACGATTTGGGGTGTCCTGGTCAGCGGTCGTCCGACCGTCCCGGGCCCGATCAACGATGACCACGACGATGCGCCAACAGGTCGAAGAGACCATCGAAGCGATCCGCCCCGCGCTGCAAGCCGATGGCGGAGACGTCGAGTTGAAAGACGTCGACGAAACGACCGGAGTCGTGTCGGTCACTCTCGTCGGCGCTTGTGGAACGTGCCCCGCGTCCACCCAGACCCTGAAGGCCGGGATCGAACGCATCATGCGCGACCGGGTCGATGGCGTCACCGAAGTGGTGAACGTGTGAGTCGGCGCGACCGCAATCCCGAAACCCTCTTCGAATCGGCCCTCCAAGGAGACCGCAGTTCGCTCGCCCGACTTCTGTCGTTGATCGAACAAGGTGGTGACGCGGCGCGAGTGATCGGCCGTCTGTCGTATCCGCGTGGAGGTACCGCCTACACCGTCGGTCTCACCGGTGCACCCGGGGCCGGCAAGAGCACGCTCACGTCGTCGATCATCGGTCATCTGCGTCGTCAACAGCTCGAGGTCGCCGTCCTCGCCATCGATCCGTCGTCGCCATTCACTGGTGGTGCGATCCTCGGCGACCGAGTACGCATGCAAGATCACGCCACCGACGAAGGAGTGTTCATCCGGTCGATGGCCACCCGTGGTCACCTCGGAGGACTGTCGCTCGCGGCACCGGAGGCCATCCGACTCCTGGATGCCATCGGTCGTCTGTGGGTTCTCGTCGAGACCGTGGGCGTGGGTCAGGTCGAAGTCGAGATCGCCGGCAAGGCCGACACAACGGTGGTCGTCGTGAACCCCGGCTGGGGCGATTCGGTTCAGGCCAACAAAGCCGGGCTCATGGAGATCGCCGACATCTTCGTGATCAACAAGGCCGATCGCAAAGGTGTGGACGAAACCCGGCGCGATCTCGAGCAGATGCTCGATCTCTCCGACATCCCCGACGGCGAATGGCGTCCGCCGATCGTGCCGACCATCGGATCGACCGGCGAGGGAGTGCCGGCATTGTGGGACAAGGTGCACGAGCACCGCGACTTCATCACCGCGTCGGGTGAACTCGATCGTCGTCGCCGGTTCCGGTTGCGCGAAGAACTCCGTGAGATCGTGGCCCGCCGGCTCGAACAGCGAGCGCGTGAGATCTGCACCGGCGACCGCTGGGATGCGCTCACCGATGGCGTCGTCGGACGCACCGTCGATCCGTGGACGGCGGCCGACGAGATGCTGAAATCCGTCGGCGCCTGAACCAGACCAGAACCGAATCACAAGAAGGGGGAGTCATGTCCGATCCGGAACTCGTACGGGTGGAGCGATTCGCCGACGGCGTCGCGGTGGTGACCCTCGACAACCCCAAGGTGAACGCACTGAGCCAAGCGGTGCTCGCGCGACTCGCCGACGTCGCGGCCGATCTCACGGCCGATCCGCCGGGCGCGGTCGTGATCACCGGTGGTGAGCGACTCTTCGCCGCCGGGGCCGACATCTCCGAGTTCGGTGGACCCGAGGAGGCCGACCGCATCGGCGCCGGTTTTCACAGTGCGCTCGACGCCGTCGCCGCCATTCCGCGTTTCGTGATCGCAGCCGTGAGTGGATACGCGCTCGGTGGGGGATGTGAACTCGCGCTGGCGTGCGATTACCGCATCGCCGGCGAGAAGGCGGTGTTCGGCCAACCCGAGGTTTTGCTCGGCATCATCCCCGGTGGTGGCGGAACGCAGCGGTTACCGCGAACGGTGGGGGTGAGTCGGGCCAAGGAGATGATGATCACCGGTCGTCAGGTGAAAGCCGATGAGGCGTTGCGCATCGGCCTGGCCGATGAAGTCGTGCCGAACGATCAGTTGCACGAGCGCGCCCGCGCGCTCGCCGCCGACATCGCACGCGGTGCGGTGGTCGCGCAGGGACTCGTGAAGAAGGCGGTCGACGACGGAGCATCACTCCCGCTGGCCGACGCCTTGCGACTCGAGAAGAAGCTCTTCACCGAATCGTTCCGCTCCGACGACAGTCGAATCGGTGTGGCGAGTTTTCTGGCCAACGGCCCGGGCAAAGCCGAGTTCACCGGGCGTTAGCCCACTTCGCCGTACACGCCGATCGTCTGCTCGGCGATGGCGTCCCACGAATAGCGATCCTCGAGAAGGTCGCGGGCCCGAGCGCGAAGCGATCGCGATGTCTCGGTGTCGATCAGAACTCGCTCGATCGCCTCGGCGAGTCGCGCCGCGTTTCCGGGTTCGAACAGCAATGCCGCTCCCGATCCCTGCATGATCTCGGCCAAGCCACCGGTGTCGGCCGAGACCACGGGAGCATCGGCGGCGAGAGCTTCGAGGGCCACGACCCCGAACGGTTCGTAGAGCGACGGAATCACCACGCAACCGGCGCGATGCAGAAGTGCGCGGAGATCATCACGCGGAACGTAACCGGCGAGTTGTACGAGGTCGCCCACGCCTTCGATATCGACCTGACTCTGGAGTTCGGGCAGATAGGGCCCGCGTCCGGCGATCAGACACGAGACACCCGGTACCCGACCGCGCAGTCGGGCCATCGCTTGGGCCAGTACCTGGAAACCTTTCTCGTACTGCACACGACCCCACGCGAGTACCAAGGGTTCGCGCGCGGCTCCGAACGACGGTGGCGCCCATTCGGCGGTATCGACGCCGTTGGGGACGAGGCGAACGGTGTCGGGGGTGAGTTCGAATCCTTCGAGAACTTCGCGCATCATGAAGCGCGAACAGCAGATGACCCGGGCGGCTTGCCACGAGAGCCACCACTCCACCGAGTGGATCGCCGACGGATCACCTTGGGGTACGTGACCACCGTGGCGTCCTCGTTCGGTCGAGTGAATGGTGGCCACGAGGGGAGCATCGTTCAGAGTCGCGAGTGTGTTGCCGGCCCACGCGAAGTTCCAGTCGTGCACATGGACCACGTCCGGTCGCCAGTCGCCGAGGCGCGAGAGCGACGAGATCAGATGGCTGTTGGCGGCCGCGGTGTGAGCTACGACGAAGTCGTCGGGCAGCCACGGAAGGTCGATGTCGGTGCGCAGGACGCGCACACCATCGGCCGACGAATCGTCACGCGAGTCCTCGTCGGTACTCGTCAGCACCACCACGTCGTGACCGGCGCGAACGAGTGCCCGTGAGAGTCCGTGCACGTGGGCCGCGATAGCCGTCGCGCCACGGGGCGGGAACTCGGGCGCGAGCATCAGGATCCGCATGAACCCGACGGTACCAATGGCGCGCTCGTAGCCTGACGGCATGGCCAAGCGGGACGGAGGCGACCACGTCACGTGGTGGCGGGATCCCGACCTGCGCCCGATGATCCTTGCGTGCCTCACCTTGAGCGCTGCCGTCGGGGTGTTCGGATTCTCGTTCGGCGTCGGTTCGGTGGCCGCCGGCTCTTCGGTTGCGCAAACCTGTGCTTTGTCGCTCTTCGTCTTCACGGGAGCATCGCAATTCTCGGCGGTGAGCGTGATCGGTGCCGGGGGATCGTTCGGCTCGGCACTCGGGGGCGCGTTGCTCCTCGCGGCTCGCAACGGGGTCTACGGACTCGCCATGTCGCGTCGACTCGACGGATCACTCGGCCGTCGACTTCTCGCGGCGCAACTCACGATCGACGAAACCACCGCGATGTCGGTGGCGCAATCCGATCGGCGTCACGGACAGATCGCGTTCTGGTTCACCGGTGTGACGCTCTATCTGTTCTGGAACACCGGCACGCTCATCGGGGCCCTCACCGGAAGTGCGATCGATCCGCAGACCTTCGGTCTCGATGCCGCTTTCCCGGCTGGATTCGTGGCCATGGTCTGGCCGTTGTTGAGTGATCGACGGGCCCGCCTCGCCGCAGCCCTCGGCGCGCTCATCTGTCTCGCATCGGTCTCGATCACGCCCGTCGGCGTGCCGATCCTGTTGTCGGCGCTGGCCGTGCTGGTGGGTCTGCAACGTCCGGTCGATGGCGCAGTGGTGGCGCGATGACCTGGGCCCTCGTGATCGTTCTGGCTTTAGGGGCCTACGCGTTCAAGGTGACCGGCCTCGTCTTCCTCGGCGGCCGTTCACTTCCGCCGATCCTCGAACGCTGTCTCGCACTCATCCCGGCGGCCGTGATCAGCGCGCTCGTCGTGAAGGACACCCTCACCGCTGGTCAGGACATCGTGTTCGATGCGCGCGCCGCCGGAATTGCCGCGGCTGCTCTCGCCGCTTGGCGACGTTGGCCACTGATCGTGGTGATCGTGCTCGGCGCGGTGGTCACTGCGCTCGTGCGTCGATTCGGCTGAGCGCTCTCGCGCCGGATCAGGAGACTTCGACGAGGCTCTTCAAGCGAGTGAGATTTCGCCGCCAGATCGCCTTCATCACGAGGCCACCGCCGACGATCTCGCCCAGGCGACCGCCGAGCCACCAAGGGAATCGGAGTTGTTCGCTCCAGGTGAAGCGCGTGCGACGACCTTCGTCGAGCGGAGCGATGGTGAAGATGCCCGAACCCGTCACGAGCCCGGTGTGCTTCACACCCATCGCTTCACCGGGAATCCACTCGGTGATCTCCATGTGATCGGTGAGTTTGATGGGCCCGACTTTGGTGTCGCACAGGAACTTCGTGCCCACACCGCGGGTCTGCTCACCCTCGAAGCGAATCGCCACGGCGTCGGCCATCCAGTCGATGTGGCGTTCGATCGGTTCGACGATCTCCCAGACCCGAGTCGGCGAGGCGTTGAGATCGATGGCGACGGTGATGCGACTCATGCGCGAACGCCGATACGCCGCAGCTCTTGGGCGGCATTCTCCGGCGGAACGATGTTGATCATGACCCCGGTTCCCTTCTCGAAACCGGCCACCGTCGTGAGCTTGGGCCACAAGTGTGCGTGCCAGTGGAACGGACCGTCGTGCTGATGCGGGGCCGTGTGGAACACGAGATTGAAAGCGACATCGGGGAACACGCCGTTCAGGTGGGCGAGGGCATCACGGATCGCGCGTCCGACACCGGCCAGTGACTCGTCGGATGCGTCGGGCAGATGCTGATGGTGCGCCTTGGGCATGATGAGCATCTCGTAGGGCCCACCGCTCCAGAAGGGGCACACCACGATGGCGTCGTCGTTCTCCACCACGACCCGTTCGTCGGCCGACGATTCGGCCTCGACGGTCGTGCACAGAATGCAGCCACCTTCGAAGCGGACGAAAGCGCGCTCTTCGTCGAGGATCTCACCGGGAACGAAGGGAAGTCCGAGCAACTGACCATGCGGATGCGAGAGCGAGGCACCGGCTTCGCGACCGTGGTTCACGATCGCCTGTGTGTAGCGGATGTGCCCGGTTTCGGCATGGTGCGACAAGCGCTGCTTGAGCATCACCATGATCTCGGAGCACGCATCATCGGCGAAGGTGTCGATGCCACCGCGGTGATTCGGAGTGAACACGAAGACCTCGTGAGTGCCACTCGCTTCGGCCATCACATGAACCGGACCGAGGTTGCGAACGGCGAGCGAATCGTCACCGTCGAAGGCCGGGTAGAGATTGGGCACCACGCGCATACGCCAGTTGCCCTCGGGGCCCACGGTTGCCAGCGGGAGGCTGGCCGGATCTTCGTTGCCGGGGCAGAACGGGCACGGACGACTCGGGTCCGATTCGACGGTCTGCACTCGGGTGGCGAAATCGGTGGGGCGCATGGCGCGCTCGGCAACGATGGTAACCCACCGGCCGGTGAGGGGATTGAGGCGAAGCTGGCTCACGGTGAGTTCAGGATACGGAATCAGACTCGGCAATACACGGAGACGTGTGCAGGTGAATCGTCATCGAACGGTGCTCCGGCCATGTCTTCGGTTCGGGATCGCAGTTCGAGACCGGCGAGTGTGGCCATTCGATCGAGTTCGGACGTCGTGGAGTAGCGGATGCGATACGGACGCAGGCGCACCCGCTCGTCATCGGTGAATTCGACGAACTGACCCTCCACGATCTGTCGACCCGGATCGTGCACGTCGGCGAGCAGAACGAGTCGATCGGCGGCCATCGTTCGCACGGTGACGGTACTCCCGGCCGGACGTTGGGGATCCGGGACGAATGCCTCCACCACGAAGTGGCCGCCGATTTCGAGTCGAGAGGCCACCGAGCAGAAGAGAGCAGCCTGGCGATCGGGGTCGGCGAGATTGAAGAGAGTGTTGTAGGCCACGAACACGACGGCGAAGGGTCCGACGGGGAGTTCGTCCACCATGTCTCCGAGTACGGCGGTCACCGATCCGGAAGGGTCCTTCTCGGCCAACTTCGAGAGCATCGCTTCGCTGCTGTCGACACCCGTGACCGAAGCACCGGTGGCGGCGAGGGGTATCGCGAGTCGGCCGGTGCCGACGCCGAGTTCGAGAAACGGTCCGTCACCGCCGATGGCGCGCAGTCGATCGACTGTTGCGTCGATTCGGCTCACGTTGCGGTACCACTCGTCGTAGACATCGGCGAACGAATCCCCGTAGGTCGATTCGTCGTAGCCACGCACGAAGTCAGTTCACCATGTGGGAATCGTCACCGCCAATGCCGGCCACCGGCGCGGGCGGTTACCCTTCTTTTCGTGGCTGAACGACTGATCTATCTCGACCATGCGGCCACCACGCCCATGCGGGCCGAGGCCGTCGAGGCCATGCGACCATTCCTGACCGAGGTCTTCGCCAATCCATCGGGCTCGCATCGCTTCGCCCGACGAGCACGCCAGGCGGTCGACGAGGCGCGTGAATCGATCGCGGCGACGATCGGTTGCGACCTCGGTGAGATCGTCTTCACGAGTGGCGGAACCGAGAGCGACAACATGGCAGTGCGCGGTTCGGCCGAGTCGCGGGCGGGTCGACCCGTCTGTACGGCCACCGAACATCACGCGGTTCTGCACGCCGTGGAACGACTCGAGGGCGGGGTGGTGCGCGTCGGGGCCACTGGTGAAGTCGATCTCGACCACCTCGAGAGCGTGCTCGCCGAGGCACCCGTATCGAGTGTCTCGGTGATGGCGGTCAACAACGAGACCGGCGTGATCGCCGACCTCGCGGCCGTGAGTCGGATCGTGCGCCGCCGGGCACCAGGTGCCGTGCTGCACACCGACGCGGTGCAAGCCGCGTGCTGGATCGATCTCCGCACGATCTGGCCGCATGTCGACACCCTCGCCCTCAGTGCTCACAAGTTCGGTGGACCCAAGGGTGTGGGTGTGCTCGCCATTCGTGCCGGGAGCAATCTGGCTCCACTCATCCTCGGTGGCGGACAAGAGCGCGATCGGCGAAGTGGCACGCACAACGTCGCCGGCATCGTGTCGACAGCCGCCGCCCTCGCCCTCACCGATCATGAGCGCGTCGCCGAGGTCGCACGCGTGTCGGCCATCCGGGAAGATCTCTTCGCCCGACTCGCCGACATCGAAGGTCTACGACGGACCGTGCCCTCGGCGCTCAGTGTCCCCGGTGTCGCTCACCTGTGCATCACCGGAATCGAGAGCGAGGCACTTCTCTATCTGCTCGACGAAGAAGGGGTGTGCGCTTCTTCGGCATCGGCGTGTGCGAGCGGGGCCATGGAGCCGTCGCACGTTCTGGCCGCCATGGGCGTGAGCGCCGACCTCGCCCGCGGGTCGCTGCGACTTTCGTTCGGGCACACCACCACATCGGCCGAGGTCGCCGAGGCGGCCGACGTGATCGGTCGGGCCGTCGAGCGGGTCCGCGAAGCCACGCGGCGTCTCGGATCGTCGCGCAACTGACGCCGTAGCCTTGCCGTAGGAGGCGCACAGTGAAGGTTCTCGTCGCGATGTCGGGTGGAGTCGATTCCTCGGTGGCTGCCGCGCTTCTGTGCGAGCAGGGGCACGAGGTCGTCGGGGTGACTCTTCGTCTGTGGGGCGGCGAGAGCGACACCGGATGCTGCAGCGTGAGCGACGTCGACGACGCGCGCCGGGTCGCCCAGCAACTCGGTATCGACCACCTCGTCTTCAATTTCACCGACGACTTCCACCGTGACGTGGTCGAGCCCTACGTGGCCGATCACGCAGCGGGTGTCACCCCGAATCCCTGCATCGAGTGCAATCGTCATCTCAAGTTCGATCGCTTGTTCGACCGCGCCGAGATCCTCGGATTCGACGCGGTCGCGACGGGTCATCACGCGCGGATCTCGGCCGATGGCCCGCTATTGCGGGTCGAGCGCGGTGCCGATCCGGCCAAGGACCAGAGTTACGTGGTCCACATGCTCGATCAGAGTCGACTGGCCCGCACCCTCTTCCCCGTCGGGCACATGACCAAGTCCGATGTCCGACACCACGCGACCCGACTCGGGCTGCGCACTGCGTCGAAACCCGACAGCCAGGACGTGTGTTTCATCACTTCCACCAAGAACGAAGCCGGTGAGACCGGTCGGTCGGCGTTCCTGCGCCGACGGATCGAGCTCCATGCGGCCGAGGTCGTGGACGAAAGTGGTCAACGACTCGGTTCGGTCGATTCGGTCGAACTCGTGACCCTCGGTCAGCGGCGCGGGGTGGCGGGCGGCGGGGGCACGAAGCGCTTCGTGGTCGATGTCGACGTCATGGGTCGGCGGGTCACCGTCGGCCCCGAGGAATCACTTCTCGTCGATCACGAGGTCGGCACCGCACCCACGTGGTCGGACGGTCCGTATTCGGGTTCGGTGTTGGTGCAGTGCAGCGCGCATGGTGCGCCGCGTGCGGCCACGATCGTCGCCGACGACTCGAACAACGTGCGCGTCGTCTGGACCCATCCCGAACGACGGATCTCACCAGGGCAGAGCCTCGTGTTCTACGACCCGACCGATCGATTCGTGTTGGGTGGCGCGACGACGGTCGCCCGCACCATCAGTTCTGCAACGCCCTGAGCGCGCGTCCCGGCCGACTCGGTCGGATGCGGAACGAACGGACATGAATGGCCCGACCTCCGGGATGACCGGCCGACGCGGCCATGACCACGGTGTCGAAGTCGTGCAGGGTGATCCGGAGTCCGGGGGTCCGGCCACCACCGGCCAGGTCGGCATCGTCGCCGATGGGACCCCGCGTCATCTCGACGGCAGCCAACGCGTTGCGCGCGAACATCGCCGTCTCGGCGAGCAACACGTGGTCGTGCACGACGATGCCGGCCGGCACCTTCACCAGCCAACGGCGGGAGAGGCGATGAAAGCGTTGGGGGAGGAGCACCAGGCCGCCGATGGCCAACGCAACCAGAACACCGCCGGCCACCCAGGCCTCGTTCACGAGGGCGAGCGCGCCGACGATCGCCGAACTCACCCATAGTGCCCACATCAGGATCTGCACGGTCGCCATCGGTGTGGGGCACCGCAGAAGGAATCGTTGTTCGTCGCCGTACGCCGAACGCTGCACGAAGTACGAACCGGTTTCGGCCATGAAGGCGACCGATGTGGTGGCGGCGGTGAGTACCACCGCGATCGCCGACCCTGCATCGAGTTCGGTCGTCGCCGTGACGATCACGATCGCGGCGTGGGCCGGTGCCGCGAGACGCAATGCAGTCAGAGTGATCGAGCTGGGAATCGCCACACTCGTGAGCAGGACGGCCCACAGCGCCCACAACGAAATCGACGCGATGACTTTCGTGCCACCGTCCACGTCGTCGAGTGCATTGGTCACGAGCGGCACGGTTCCGCCGACGAACACGACGAGTAGGAAAAGGATTCGGTGGTAAATCGAATTCGTTCGGGGAGTGATCGTAGGTTCGGTCATGGGCATCCGTTCGCTTCCTCCAATTGTGCCTCGGCGAGGTGTGCCTGCTACGAAAGACTGCTGGGGGGAATGGAAATGGTCGCCGAGTTGCAGTCAGTGCTCGCCAAGAGCGGCATCGCCACAGGAGTCGGCAGCCTTCCGCACCGTGACTCCCGTGAGGCCGTCGCCTTCGCGTTGGCGAACTCACCCGAACTGCCGTGCATTCCCACTCTGCCGCGCCGCTCGCCGGCCGAGGGAATGATCGCCCAGGCGGTCGTGGGGATCCAGGGGATCAGCCTCGGTCAGTACGGATCGCTGCTCGTCGACACCCGTATGGTCGATCCACTCGCTCCGGTTCGCACTTCACTCGACGACGATGCATTCGGAGCGCTCCGCACGTTTCTCGACGTCGCGCGCGATCACGTGGGTCCGGTCAAGTGGCAGTTCACCGGCCCGATCACCCTCGGTTGGGCGCTGACCCGCGCCGGGGTGGCCCCGCATCTGGCTTTCGACGTCGCGGTGCGCGCGGTTCGCGAACACATCCGGGTGATCTGTGACCACATCGGCTCGGCGTTGCCGGCGAACCCGCAGATCGTGATCCTCGACGAACCCGAACTGGGTGATCTGCTCGACGAGAATCATCCGCTCGCGCTCGACAGCGCGATCGACATCCTGTCGGGGGCCATGGCGGCCGTCGAACGCGACGCCGTGGTGGGTCTGCACAGTTGCGGCACCACATCGCTCGCACCGCTCATCGCCGCCGGACCGCGCATCCTGAGCGTTCCGGCCTCCGAGCATCTCGTCGAGTCGGCGACGACGATCAGCGCGTTCCTCGAGTCGGGTGGCTGGATCGCATGGGGGGTCGTGCCCACCGATGGTCCGCTCGGCACATCGGTCGATCGCTGGTGGCGTCGACTCTCGTCGGTGTGGTGCGGACTCGTCCAGGCCGGCTGCGATGCCATGCGCCTGCGTCAACAGAGTTTGGTCACCCCCGACTGCGGACTCGCCTTGCACGATGCGGGAACCGCGCACCGAGTGTTCGATCAGGTGCGGGAGATCGGCGAGAAGGTCCGGACTCAGGCCTTGGCGACTCGCCTCACCGTCGGCGCCTGATCACCGACCTCACCCCAGTCGTACAATCGGTTCATGCCCAAACGTCCGGCGGCCGACGATTCAGCCACGATCGCCCGACGTATCGCCGAGCTCCGCGAGACCATCAATCACCATCGGCGGCTGTATCACACGCTCGCTGAGCCCGAGATCGCCGATGCCGAATACGACGAACTGATCCGCGAACTCGAAGATCTCGAACGCGCCCATCCGGCCGAAGCCGCCGCCGATTCACCCACTCAATTGATCGGTGGCGAGATCAGCGAAGCCTTCGCTCCCGTGGAGCATCGGGTGCCCATGACCAGCCTCGACAACGCGATGGATCGCACCGAACTCGATGCGTGGGGAGAGCGAGTCCTGAAAGGACTGGGCGACGTCGAGGTGCACTACTGCTGCGAACTCAAGATCGACGGACTCGCGGTGAGCCTTCGCTACGAGAACGGCCGACTCGTCCAGGCCGCCACGCGCGGAGATGGCCGGATCGGCGAAGACGTCACCGCGAACGTCGCCACGATCGCGGTGGTTCCCAAGGTTCTGAAATCGACCAAGAACGTCACCGTGCCCGAAGTTCTCGAAGTTCGCGGTGAGGTGTACCTGCCGATCGATGCCTTCGAACGACTCAAGGCGGCCAAGGAAGCCGAGAACGCCGAGCGGGTGGCCGCCGGTCGTAAGCCCGAGCCGGTGCCGGTGAATCCGCGCAACGCGGGCGCGGGCAGTTTGCGTCAGAAGGATTCCACCGTGACCGCCGGACGAGGGCTCGCGTTCTGGGCGTACCAAGTGGGTGAAGTGGTGGGCGGGCCCGAGTTCGCGTCGCATCACGACACACTCGCGTTTCTCTCCGCGCTCGGCTTTCCCGTGAACCCCAGTATCCGGGTGGTCGCGAGCCTCGCCGAAGTGGGGGACTACTGCGACGAGTGGCAGAGCAAGCGCCATCAGATCCCGTACGAGATCGACGGCGTGGTCGTGAAGGTCGACGACCTCGCGCAGCGTGAAGCACTCGGTTTCACGGCGCGCGCTCCGCGTTGGGCGATCGCGTTCAAGTTCCCACCCGAGGAGCGCACCACGTTGTTGCGCGACATCCAGGTGTCCATCGGTCGCACCGGTCGGGCCACTCCATTCGCGGTTCTCGAACCGGTCTTCGTGGGCGGATCCACGGTCGGCATGGCTACCTTGCACAACGAGGACCAAGTGCGCCTCAAGGACGTCCGGCCGGGCGACACCGTGGTGGTGCGCAAAGCCGGTGACGTCATTCCCGAAGTCGTGGGTCCGGTTCTGTCGTTGCGCCCCGAAGGTTTGGCGGCCTGGAAGTTCCCCACCACGTGTCCGTGTCCGATCGGTAGCACGCTCGCGCGCAACGAGGGAGAGTCCGACACCCGTTGTGTCGAACCCAACTGCCCTCATCAGCGCGATCAGCGCATCATCTACTTCGCGTCACGCGGAGCGATGGACATCGAGGGTCTCGGTGAGCGCACGGTCTTCCAATTGTCCGATGCCGGCCTCGTGGCCGATCCGGGCGACATCTATTCGCTCACCATCGAGCAACTCCTGACCCTCGAGGGTTTCGGGCGCCTGAGTGCCGAAAAGTTGCTGGCCGCCATCGAAGGATCGAAATCACGACCGTTGCCCAAGATCCTCACTGCACTCGGTGTGAAGCACCTCGGTCCGTCGGCGGCCGAGGCTCTTGCGTCGGCCTTCGGCAACCTCGACGGTGTGATGGCGGCGTCGATCGACGATCTCGCCACCGTGGACGGTGTGGGAGAGGTCATCGCGCAATCGATCACCTCGTGGTTCGCCGTTCCCGACAACCGAGAATTCGTCGAGAAGTTGCGACGAGCCGGCGTCGACTTCGGCAACGTGGAAGTGTCGCGTCTGCCTCAGGTTCTGGTGGGCAAGGCCATCGTGGTCACCGGCACGCTCGACGGATTCGATCGCGACGGCGCCGAAAAGGCGATCAAGGACCGAGGGGGCAAGAGTCCGGGATCGGTGTCGAAGAAGACGTTCGCAGTGGTGATCGGTCGTGAACCCGGTGCGAGCAAGGTCAGCAAAGCCGAAGAACTCGGCGTGCCGATGATCGACGAGGAAACCTTCCGACGCGTCCTCGAAACCGGCGAACTCGACTGATCAGAGGACTTCGAACGACCACGAGTAGCTGCGCGCGGTCCCGCGGCCCTCTTCGATCTTCCAGAACACGACGGTCACCTGATGTTCGCCCACCGAGTACTTCTCGATCGGTGCGCCTTCGGTCGGCTCGAAGCGAATCAACGAGTTGCCCTGGTCGTAGATCGCAGTCGGCGGAAGTTCGATCATCTGGCCGGGTTTGGCCAGAACACCGGCGACGTCTTCGAGACGGGTCGTCGGAAGTTCGATGCCATCGAGGGTGAGCGTCGCCTCGAAGCCGTCCTGCAGGTCGACGGAGATCTCGGTCTGTGACAGGACCTGCCGGTCGTTCGGGGCGGGTGAGATGTCGACGATGGCGTCGGGGTAGCCGAGCGAATCACGACCCGTCGTGGCCGACATCAGTCCCCAGATCACGAACGTGAGTCCGAGGCCGAGTCCGGCACTGACCACGAGGAGCTCGCGTCGGGCCCGGGCGGGCTTGCCCTCCGAACGGCGTCTCCAGCGGCTCACACCGTCAGTCTTGCCCTTGCGCAGGGCTTATGCACGATCCATGGCCCCATGACGGGCGCCCGACGGACGGACATCGGTCACCCACCACTAGTTTGGTCGCCCATGGTCGAAGCCGGTGCCGTCGATCCCGACGACCTGATCGGAACCCTCGTCGCCGGGCGTTTTCGCCTCGAGCGGCTCGTCTCGCTCTCGTCGTCGTCGTCGACCTTCTTGAGCACCGACGAATCGGTGGGTGGGTCGGCCGTGATCCGGCTCTTCACCCCCGAGGCATCGGGGACCCTGGGGGCCGAGATTCTCGAGCAGGCGGCCCGCGTGGAGGCCATCGAGCACCCGACGATCACCTCGGTGATCGCTCACGGTCGCTGGAACTCATCCGCTGGCGAGCAGGTGTTCGTCGCGACCGCCCGCCCGGGTGGCGGAACTCTCCAAGACATGATCGACCGCGGGCGCCTGCTGACGCCGTCGCAGGCCGTGGTCGTCGGGGTGGAGGTGTGTCGCGCGCTCGATCGCGCGCATCGTCGCGGTCTCGTTCATCACGACCTGCGCCCGTCGGCGATCATGTTCTCGGATCAGCAGGTCGTGTCGGTCACCGACATCGGTGTGGCATCGGTCGTGGCCGACCGGGCCTGGGCGGATCTCTCGACGATCTCGCTCGAACGCGCACGTTATTCATCGCCGGAGCAGGCGACCGGCCAGGCGTTCGACGAGAAGTCCGACGTGTATTCACTCGCGCTGGTTCTCGTCGAGGCCATGACGGGCGTGGTTCCCTTCCTCGCCGATTCGGCGGTGGCGACTCTGAGCGCGCGAGTCGACCGACTGTTCCCGGTGTCGGCCGATCTCGGACCACTGGCCGCCGTGCTCGAACGCGCCGGTCGCGCCGATCCGGCCGATCGATCGAGCGCAGCCGAGATGGGACGCGCGCTCGTGCAGGCTGCATCGACGATGTCGCGCCCGACACCGCTGCCGATCGTGCTCGCCGATGCGACCGGTGAAGTCGTGGTGACCGCGCAACAACTCGATGCCACGGTCGATGTGTCGCGTCCGGCCGATTACTCGTCGATGGAGCGCACTTGGTCCGCTCCGCCGACGATCGAAGGCGGGCTCGTGATCCGCACCGAGGACGAACCCGAGACTCAAGAGTCGGTCACCGAAGAGGATCGTCCGCTCGTGGGGCGCTGGATCGTGGTCGCCGTGGCCGTCCTCGCGTTGATCGTGGGCGGACTCTTCGCCTATCGCGCCCTGAGCGACGACTCGGAACCGGTTCCCGATCTCGCCGGACTCGACGAGGGTTCGGCCACCAATGCCGTCACCGAATTCGGCTGGCGGGTGGAGACCATCGAGGAATTCAGCGAAGCGCGCGAAGCCGGCCAAGTCGTACGCACCGAACCGGTGGCGGGGAAGAAGCTCGAATCGGGTGACGTTCTGACACTCGTGATCTCGAGTGGACCACCTCCGGTACCGCTGCCCGATCTGTCGGGAATCGAGTCGACCGACGCCGTCACGTTCCTCGCCAACGCCGGACTCGAGGCCAATCTCCTCGACGACTACAGCGAGGACATCGCAATCGGATTCGTCGTTCGCTGGGAAGTGCCCGAGCAGCCGAATCTCACGACCGGAGACGAAGTGGTGAAGGGCACCACGGTCGACGTGTACATCTCGCAGGGTCCCGAGCCCCGCGTGTTGCCCGATCTGCGTGGTCAGGCGTTCGAGTCGGCGCAGTCGACCCTCGAAGGAATGCGACTCACCATCGCGCGTGACGAAGACCAGTTCTTCATCGACGTACCCGCGGGGGCGATCGGCTCGCAGACTCCGGCCGCGGGGGAGAAGGTCGAGCGCGATTCCGAGGTGCGCGTGGTCGTGTCGAAGGGTCCCGACGTCGTGGCCGTGCCCTCGATCAGGCGGATGAACGTCGATCAGATCAAACGTGCGCTCACCGATGCCGGTCTGGTGGTCGCCCGGGTGAGTGGCAATCCACGCGGAACGCCGGTCGCCCTGCTGGTGAACGGACAGGCCGTCACCGCTGGTCAGCTCGTACCACGGGGCTCGGCAGTCGAGATCGCGTATTACGGGTAGTCGGCTTCTCGTCTCGCCGAGTGGTTGCCTAAGGTCTCGTGGTCGTCGCGGCACGAGCCGCCCGGATTTCACGGAGGCCCATCATGGGTGCACTGCAGGGTCGAGTAGCCATCATCACCGGAGCCGGTCGCGGTCTCGGTCGCGAACACGCGCTTCTCTTCGCCGCTGAAGGCGCGAAAGTCGTCGTCAACGATCTCGGTGGTGCCAATGACGGCTCGGGAAGCGACATGACCCCGGCCCAGCAAACGGTGGCCGACATCAAGGCCATGGGTGGCGAAGCGATCGTCAACACCGACAACGTCGCCGACTGGGACGGAGCCAAGCGGATGATCGATCAGGCCGTGGAGACCTTCGGCGATCTCGACATCCTCGTGAACAACGCGGGCATCCTGCGCGACCGAGTTCTCGTGAACATGACCGAGGCCGAATGGGATGCCGTCATCACCGTCCACCTGAAGGGTCACTTCGCACCCACGCATCACGCGGCGGCCTACTGGCGCGAGCAGTCGAAGAACGGTTCCAAGAAGGTCCGCAATCTCGTGCACACGTCGAGCACCTCGGGCCTCTTCTCCAATCCGGGCCAGGCCAACTACGGCGCCGCCAAGTCGGGAATCGCAACGTTCAGCCAGATCTGCGCGAAGGAACTCTCGCGCTACAACGTGAAGAGCAACTCCATCGCTCCGGCGGCGCGCACGCGACTGACGCTTGCGACCCCGGGCCTCGAAGACGTCATGGCTCCCAAGGAAGGCGCCTTCGACATGTGGGATCCGGCCAACGTGAGTCCGCTGGTGGCTTACTTGTCGTCGGAGGCCTGTGAATTCAGCGGTGAGACCTTCTACGTGCAGGGTGGTCAGGTCACCCGTGTGCAGACTTGGGCCATGGCCGAGGAGATCAAGCAGAACGACCGCTGGACGGTCGCCGACTTGGCCAAGGCCATGTCGGGTCTCGCTCCCAAGTCCTGACCCGTGGGCGACGGAGCCCACCAGCCGCGCACGCTCAACGTCGACTCGGCCGGAGTCGACGAGGTCGGAGTCGTTCCGTGGCCGATCCTGCTTCGGCGTTGGCTCGGTCGTCGCGTTCCCATCGATCGCCATTGGGCGATGCTCTCGGTCGTCCTGACGGCGCTGTTCACCGTCGGCTTCACGATCACGATCCTCGTCGTCTCGCTCGAATCGATCGCCGACGAATTCGATTCGACGGTGTCGACCGTGGCGTGGAGCATCACCGGACCGATGCTCGCCTTCGGAGTGGTCGGACCCGCCTACGGAAAGGCGGGTGACCTCTGGGGGCACAAGCGGGTGTTCACCCTCGGACTTCTCGGTGCGGGCATCTTCGCCGGACTCACCGCCATCGCGTGGAATGCCGCGTCGATGGTTGCCTTCCGCATCCTTTCGGCCACGGCGGGTGCGGCCACCGGGCCGGCGACGATGGCCTACATCAATCGGCTTTTCCCGCCCGAGGATCGCGTGCGGCCCCTGTCGTATTGGAGTTTCGTGAACGCCGGTGCACCGGTGCTCGGCGTGGTGGCCGGCGCGCCACTCGTCGACGCCTTCGGTTGGCGGATCATCTTCGCGGTGCAAGCCCCGCTGTGCATCGTCGGCGTCGTGATCGCTCTCTGGCTGTTGCCCGACACCGAGAAGACCCCGGACGTACGCTTCGACGTGCGGGGTTCGATCACGCTCGGTGTCGGGGCCACGATGATCCTCGCCGGCATCAATCAGGGTCCCAAGTGGGGCTGGTCGAGTCCACCGACCATCGCGCTCCTCGTGGCGGGCGCGATACTCCTCGTGTCGTTCGTGCGGATCGAGCGAACCACGTCGGATCCGCTCATGCCTCTGCAATGGGCTCGAACACGCAACATCGCACTTCCGGTGGCGTCGCAGGCCCTGTCGAACTTCGCCTACATGGGTGGTTTTCTCATGGCTCCGCGCATCATGCACGACGTCCTTCGCTGGGACACCTCGCAGGTCTCGTTCGTCGTCATCACCCGGCCGCTCACCTTCGCGCTCATCGCTCCGCTCGCGAGTCTGGTCACGATTCGGATCGGGGAACGTGCGACCGGTGTGTTCGGGGCGCTGTGCGTGAGCACGTCGATGCTGCTCTTCTCGTTGGTCTCACCCTCGACCGGGCTCGTGTTGGTGATGTTCGCTCTCGGACTCTCGGGAGCCGGAATCGGGATCGCCAATCCGGCCCTCACATCGCTGGTCGCCAACGCGGTCGACGAACGCGACCTCGGGGTGGCCGGTGCGATGCAGCAACTCCTCAATCAGATCGGCGCCGTGCTCGGCTCGGTGGTCCTGGCCACGGTGCACGAGTCGATGGTCGACGACGGAGTGGACGGTTCGTACCGAGCGGCATTCCTCGTGGCCATGGGCGTGGCCCTGTGTTCGTCACTCGTGGCGTCGTACGTGAAGTCGACCCCGCGCGACGTTTCTACTTCGTGATCGCCTTGATCTCTTCGGCGATCTTCAAGGTGATGTCGGTCTGAGGAACCGCGGTCTGCATCGACATGATCTTCATCATGTCGCCTTGAACCTTGATCTTGCCGCTCATGAAAGCCTGCATCGCGGCGGCCTGATCGCCCAGTGCGAACATGGCCCGTGCCGTGGCCCAGTCGGTGGTCACGGTGGCGTCGGGATTCTCGAGTTCACCGAGATCCATCTGCATGTCACCCGACGACGTGTCGACGAACGACTTGATCTCTCCGGCTCCGAAGGGAACCTCGGTGATGACCTGATTGATGCGGATGACCGCCGGAATCTTGGGCGCCTGGCCCTCGTACTTCGCGCGAATCTCGCGGGCGGCTTGCATCCATTCGTCGGAGAGGAACTCGTGAGTCATGTGCCTGACGCTAGTTGGCTCACCAAGAAATCGTCACGGCGGAGGTGGTGACACTCTGGAGGAAGTCGCGGTCGATCTCGACTCCGGTGCCCGCTCCCGAGGGGAGGTGCACGTGGCCGGCGTCGAGGCGCACGGGGGAGGTGACGACGTCGTGCTTCCAGAAGCGATCGGAGGCCGAGACGTCGCCGGTGATGGTGAAATTGGGAAGGGCCGCCAGGGCGAGGTTCATGGCCCGTCCGATACCCGTTTCGAGCATGCCGCCGCACCAGACCGGGACCCCGCGTTCGGCACACGCGTCGTGCACCGCGACCGCTTCGAGGTAGCCGCCGACCCGACCGGCCTTGATGTTGATGATCGAACAGGCACCGCGTTCGATGGCGTCGATCGCCGCGTGACGCGAGACGATCGATTCGTCGAGACAGATCGGTGTGCGGACTTCACGGGCGATGAGGGCGTGGCCGGTCACGTCGTCCTCGGGAAGTGGCTGCTCGATGAGGAGGAGTCCGAATTCGTCGAGGCGGGCCAGATGCGCGCCGTCATCGCGCGTGTACGCGGTGTTGGCATCGACCTGCAGGGGCACGTGGGGTCCGAAGACACGACGCACCATGCCCACGGGTTCGAGATCCCAACCCGGCTCGATCTTGAGCTTGATCCGCACGTAGCCGTCGGCGAGGTAGCCACCGACCACGCGCTCGAGTTCGTCGAGCGAGTTCATGATCCCCACCGAGACGCCCGAGGGAACGCGATCTCGGACGGCACCGAGATGCTCGCCGAGGTTGACACCCGCGCCGCGCAACTGTGCGTCGAGCACGGCGGCCTCGAGTGCCCCCTTGGCCATGCGGTGGTCCTTGACCGGTTCGAGGATCGACGCGATCTCGTGGGCGTCGAGGCATGAACGGTGGGCGGCGAGACGGGGGATCAGGTGATGACGCAGGACGTGCTCGGCGGCTTCCACGTATTCACTCGAATACAGCGGATCGTTACCGGCCACGCATTCGCCCCATCCTTCACCGTGGGCCGTGATGGCCCGGACCAACAAGATGTCGCGGGCGGTCTCGGTGCCGAACGATGTCCGGAAAGGTGAAACGAGTGGCAACGCGATGCGTCGGAGTTCGATCGCTTCGAGCGTGATCGGCGCGATGGTTTCGAGACTCATCGATTCACTTCCGTAGAACGAGGGGTGAGTACATACTGCCCCGATTCGGTCATGTCGCGCACGAGGTGGGTCGCGAGGAGGGGCACGAGCCGATCGCGCATCTCGCGCCGCCAGGCCCAGGCCCGATCCGGGTCGGATCGTCGTAAGGCCACGATGTCGTCGGGCGTCTCGACCACGATGTCGTCGGCGGTCGGAGTGGCGGGTGGGATCGTCGATTTCTCGGCGGCCACCGCACGTGGCGAGCGAACGTCCCATCGCGCGAGCAGACGATCGGAGTCGTCGTCGCCGTTGATCTCGTCGCGGAGCGGACCGTAGAAGTTCACGTGGTACTCCACCGCCTGGGCACCGAGCGCGTGGAGGTTGAACCAGCCGTTTCGTCGCACGAGTGGATCGAACGTCCACGTGATCGACGTCAGGTCGCGCTCGATCGCCCACCGGCGTTGGTGTTGCTTCAGTCGTCGACCGAGTCCGGAGTTCTGGAGTTCGGGGATCACACCGGTGATGTGCGAGTGCAGACACCACTCGGAGTCGTGTCGACCGAGAACCCCGAACGACGCGCCCACCATCCGCGCGCCATCGAATGCACCCACCACGTAGCCGTCGGCATGAGCGAGTGCCATGAGGAAGTCGGGGCCGACGAGTCCGCCGGGGGCGATACCCCAGACCCGTTCGGCGACCACGACCAGTTCCTCCATCTCGGGGAGTCGGTGAAGGTGGCGGATCTCGATGCTCACGGCGCCTCCGACGCTACAAGTCGCCGAACCGCGCGTCCCCGGGCGCATGTGGTGCCCACCGCGGCCGAACTCCGCCGAATGTCACGCCCTTTGAACGAAATGTCAATCGGGTTCTTCGAGGACGATGCCGACCGACAACGATAGGAACTTGTCTATGGCTCGAATCCTGGTGTCCGAAGAGATCGCCGATGGTGGACTCGACCGTCTGCGGGCGGCCGGTCATGAGGTGATCGTCGACCTCTCCTTGACTCCCGAAACCTTGCCGGCGGCCCTCGCCGGTGTCCAGGCGCTCATCATCCGTTCGGCCACTCAGGTCACCGCCGACGTGTTGGCCGCGGCGACCGACCTCATCGTCGTCGGCCGGGCCGGCATCGGTCTCGACAACGTCGACGTGGAAGCCGCCACCAAGCGCGGCGTGATGGTGGTCAATGCCCCGCAGAGCAACATCGTCTCGGCGGCCGAACACACGATGGCTCTTCTCCTCGCGTCGGCCCGCAACGTCGCCCAAGCCCATGCCGCGTTGAAGGCCGGTCGTTGGGAGCGCAGTCGGTGGGAAGGTGTGGAACTCGCCGACAAGACCCTCGGCATCATCGGACTCGGACGCATCGGCAAGCTCGTCGCCCAACGCGCCGCTGGGTTCGGAATGCGTCTCGTCGCCTACGACCCCTTCGTGACCCCCGATCGGGCGCGTCAGATGAACGTCGATCTTCTGCAACTCGACGACCTCGTGGCCCAGAGCGACTTCATCACGGTGCACCTGCCCAAGACGAAAGAGACCAAGGGGATCATCGGGCGCGACATCCTCGCCAAGGCCAAACCCGACCTCCGAGTGATCAACGTCGCGCGCGGTGGAATCGTCGACGAAGAAGCGTTGGCCGAAGCGGTGCGTTCGGGTCAGATCGCCGGTGCGGCACTCGACGTGTTCGACGTGGAGCCGTGCACCGACAGCCCGCTCTTCGAACTCGATCAGATCGTCGTGACGCCACATCTCGGTGCGAGCACTCGTGAAGCTCAGGACAAGGCCGGTGACACCATCGCCGACATGGTTCAACTCGCGCTAGCCGGCGATTTCGTTCCCTTCGCCGTGAACGTCTCGGCAGCCGAGGCCAACGAGACTCTGCGTCCGTTCCTACCGCTCGCCGAACGACTCGGCCGACTCTTCGCCACCCTCGTGGGTCAGATGCCCGAGCAGCTCGAGATCTCGGCCGAAGGTGAAATCGCGGCGTACGACAACCGCATCCTGACGCTCAGCGTTCTGAAGGGTTTCTTCGGCGCCGTGTCGGACGAACCGGTGACCTACGTGAACGCACCGCAACTCGCCAAGGCCGCTGGTGTGGAAGTTCGCGAGACCTCGTCCCGCGATTCGCACGACTACGTGAACCTCGTGACCCTTCGAGGTGGTGGCCACAGCATCGCCGGCACGCTCACGGGGCGGCGGCTCGAGCCGCGTCTCGTGATGATCGAGGACCACACGACCGACGTTCCGCCGGCCGAGAACATGCTCGTCGTTCGCAACGACGACCGCCCGGGTGTGATCGGTCTGGTCGGAACGGTTCTGGGCGATGCCGGTGTGAACATCAACGACATGGACGTCGGTCGTTCGCACGAGCCGGGTTCTGCTCTCATGGTGATTGCGCCGTCGGGCCCGGTTCCCGACACGGTGCTCGATGCGCTGCGTCAGTCAGCGGGCATCGTGAGCGTGCACGTACTTCACGCCTGAACGGCGCGGATCTCGTCGCGGGTTCGTTCGGCGGCTCGCTGAGCGGCTGCTACCCAGTCGTCGTTCGACGACGCGTAGAGGATCGCGCGCGACGAGTTGATCATCATGCCGTAGCCGTTCGTGGTGCGTCCGGCTCGAACGGTGGCTTCCACGTCGCCGCCTTGCGCGCCGATGCCGGGCACCAGCAGGGGAAGATCGCCCACGATCGAGCGCACCCGGGCCAACTCGGCCGGATAGGTGGCGCCCACCACGAGCGCGACCTCACCCAGCGACGACCAGCGGTCAACTGCGAGGTGGGCGACCCGTTCGTAGAGCGGACGTCCTTCGGTGTCGAGCGACTGGAGATCGCCGCTGCCCGGGTTGGACGTGCGGCAGAGAACGATCACACCTTTGCCCGCACGAGCGAAGAAGGGTTGGAGTGAATCGGTTCCGAGGTACGGGTTCACGGTGACGGCATCGGCTCCGTAGCGCTCGAAGGCCTCCGATGCGTAGCGCTCGGCAGTGGGTCCGATGTCGCCACGCTTGGCGTCGAGGATCAGAACCGTGTTCGGGTGGGTGGCGCGGATGTGCGCGCAGAGTTGTTCGAGTTCGCGTTCGGCACCGATGGCCGCGAAGTAGGCGATCTGGGGTTTGAAGGCGCACGCGGTGTGCGCGGTCGCATCGACGATCTCCCGACAGAATCGCAGGACGGCCGATGGTTCACGGCCGAGTGATCGGGGCATCTTGCCGAGGTCGGGATCGAGTCCGACACACAGCATCGAGTCGGTCGCCCGCCAGGCGGACGCCAACTTGTCGTGGAAACCCACGACGAAGTACTCAGCCCTCGACCGTGATGGCCGCAGTGGGGCAGAGGTCGGCGGCTTGCTCGACCTTGTCGCGGAGTTCTTCGCCCGGTTCTTCCTGCAGGACGTAGAGGTAGCCGTCGCTACGAACCTCGAACACCTCGGGGCAGACCTGCACGCACGAACCAGTGGAAGCGCAGATGTCGTAATCAACCTTGACCCGCATGGATCACTCCTCTCCGTGCGGCCGAAGCGGCCCGCTGTCGCGAAACGATAGCCCTCAGCGAGCGGACTGGTGGCGTTCGTGAGCCGACAGAACCGCACGGAGGGCGGCCGTCACCGTGTTCTCGTCGGTGCCGACTCCCCACAGAACTTCGCCATCACCGTCGATGGTCTCCACGTAGGCCACGGCCTTGGCCTCCGAGCCCTTGCCGATCGCGTGCTCGGTGTAATCGACCACGTCGATACTCGCGTCGAGTCCGGTACGCATGGCGGAGACGAATGCGTCGATCGGTCCGTTGCCTTCACCGGTGATCGTGCAATGACGTCCATCGATCGTGAGTTGGGCGGTGATCGACGTCTTGCCGCCGTTCGACGACTGACTCCGCATCTCGTGGCTGTCGAGAACGAAGCGCGGTGCCTCGGGCAGATACTCCGTGCGGAAGGCGTCCCACATCGTGAGCGGACTGATCTCGGTACCGAGGTCCTCGGTGATGTGCTGGATGCTCTTGGAGAACTCGATCTGCAGACGCCGTGGCAGGTCGAAGCCGTGCTCGGTCTTCATCACGTAGGCCACGCCACCCTTGCCGCTCTGGCTGTTCACGCGAATCACGGCCTCGTAGGTGCGACCGAGGTGCTTGGGATCGAGCGGCAGATATGGAACGCCCCACTGGTCGTAGGTACCGGCCGGACGACCGGCGGCCGCCGCCTTGTTGTCGATCGCCTCGAAACCCTTCTTGATGGCGTCCTGGTGGCTGCCGCTGAACGCGGTGTACACGAGGTCGCCGACGTACGGGTGGCGCGGATGAACCGGAAGACGGTTGCAGTACTCGGCGGTGCGGCGCAGCGCGTCGATGTCGGAGATGTCAAGTTCGGGATCGACGCCGTTCACGAAGAGGTTCATGGCAAGATTCACGATGTCGACGTTGCCCGTGCGCTCACCGTTGCCGAAGAGCGTTCCCTCCACGCGGTCGGCGCCGGCCATGATGCCGAACTCGGCGGCGGCGGTGGCACAGCCCCGGTCGTTGTGCGGGTGCAGCGAGACGATGATGCAGTCG
>SYCI01000144.1 GCA_005787035.1 Actinomycetota bacterium
TCCGGTGGTGAGAACGTCGACCCAGCCGAGATCGAGAACGTGATCATGGGACACCCCGGAATCGGTGAAGTGGCCGTGATCGGAATTCCGTCGGCGAAATGGGGGGAGTCGCCACTGGCCATCGTGGTCAAGAAGGATCCGAATCTGACCGAGGCCGACGTGCTTACGCACTGCGAAGGAAAGTTGGCGCGGTTCAAGCAGCCGGTCGCGGCGCGATTCATCGACGTGATCCCGCGTAATCCCTCGGGCAAAGCACTCAAGAAGGATCTGCGAGTCCAGTTCAAGGACGTCGTCGGACCGTGACGAGTTGCTGACCGAAGCCGACGTCGTCGTCATCGGGTGTGGTGGGCTCGGAGCGGCGGCAACCGCCGAGTTGGCCGCTCGCGGTCGGCGTGTGGTGGCCATCGAGCGTTTCTCGGCGCTTCACGATCGGGGTAGTTCGCACGGCAGCGAGCGAATCGTGCGCACTGCGTACACCGATCCGATGTACGCCCAGCTGGCCGCCGAGTCGCTCCGTGCGTGGGGGCGGATCGAGCGGGACACGTCGCAGCAGCTACTCACGATGTGTGGGGGGATCGACACGGGCTTCGTGGATGAGTTGCGCGACATCGCGTCGAGTTGCGCTTCGGCCGGCATGCCGACCGAATGGCTCGAGCCCGCCGAGGCCAATCGTCGATTCGCGGGGTTCCGCTTCGAGGATCCGGTTCTCTTCCAGCCGGTGAGTGGAACCGTCCATGCCGATCGAGCCGTGGCGACGTTCCATGATCTCGCTCGTCGACGGGGAGCCGAGTTGCATTTCGACAACCCGGTCGAATCGGTCGTCAACGACGGCCAGCGAGCGATCGTGCGCACGTCGCGCGGCGATGTCCGCGCCGATCAGATCGTCTTCACGAGTGGCGCCTGGGCCGACCGTCTCCTCGAGGGAATGCTCGCCGGTTTCTCGGCCGGGCTCGATCGACTCGCCCGCCTCCCCGAACTCACCGTGACGATGGAGCGCGTCCTCTTCTTTCGTCCGGTGATCGACGTGGTGTGGCCGACGTTCATTCGTCGTCGAATCCCCGAGTACTACGGATTGCCGACACCGGGCGGCCTGCTGAAGGCGGGCGGTCACTACACGGGGGCACCCGTCGATCCCGATCGACGAGCCGAGCCCGATGCCGTCGCGCAGCGAGCGGTCTCCGATTGGATGCGGGAGAACGTGCCCGGGGTCGATCCCGAACCAGTGAGCGGTACGACGTGTCTGTACGCGGGCTATCCCGACGAAGACTTCCTCGTCGATCGGGTCGGCAATGTGGTGTTCGGGACCGGGCTCGGTGGTCACGGATTCAAGTTCCTGCCCGAACTCGCCCGAAGAATCGCCGATCTCGTCGACGGCACGTCATTGGTCGACAACCCTTTCGCGTTCGATCGAGAGCCACGTAGTGTTGGCCCGTCGGGCCACAAGTAGGGCTTCGTCGTACCGACATCGTCAGGGGGAGCCATGGAGATCGACCTGATCTCACCGGAGTACTTCGCGGCTCACGGACATCCGTGGGAGCAATACGCGTGGTTGCGCGAGAACGCCCCGGTGTTCTGGCATCACGAACCGGCCGAGAGCGGCCCGGGCTTCTGGGCGCTCACCAAGTACGAAGACATCCGCGCCGTGAGCCGAACGCCGAAGTTGTTCAGCTCGTTCGAAAAGGGAGTGATGATCCCGGACCCGGACGAGGGCAACTTGTTCGCACAGCGGCAGATGATGTTGAACATGGATCCGCCACAACACGATCGGTTCAAGTTGCTGGTGAGCCGGGGATTCACCCCGAAGAACGCACCGTTGCTGAGGCCGCGGATCGAAGAACTCGCCCGTGAGATCGTCGATTCCGTCATCGAGAAGGGTCATTGCGACTTCGTGAGCGAGATCGCCGGACGTCTGCCCTCCGGACTCATCGCTGAACTCATGGGTATGCCGCGCGCCGACGGTGAGCGCCTGTACGACCTCACCGAGATCATGCACACCAACGACGATGCCATCGCGCCGCCCGAGGTCAAGATGGCCGCGATCGGGGAGATGCTGGGCTATGCGCAGTCGGTGGCCGATTTCAAACGGCAGAATCCGGCCGACGACCTCGCCACGGTGCTCGTGAACGCCGAGGTCGACGGAGATCGGCTCACCGACGCCGAATTCCAGTGGTTCTTCCTGTTGCTCGTAAACGCCGGGGGCGACACCACCCGCAACCTGTTGGCCGCGGGCCTGCAGTTGCTGTTCGACAATCCCGACCAACGGCAAATGTTGCTCGCCGACGTCGACGGTCGGCTCGGAACTGCCATCGAGGAGATGCTCCGGTTCTCGAGCCCCGTCTCGCACTTCAAGCGCACCGTCATGGAAGACACCGTGATTCGCGGCCAGAAGATCGCGGCCGGAGATCGGGTGGTCATGTTCTACGGTTCGGCCAATCGTGACGAAGAGATATTCGAACGGCCCGACGAGTTCGACATTCTTCGCGATCCGAACCCGCACGTGGCCTTCGGTGCGGGCGGCCCGCACCTGTGCCTCGGTATGCACGTGGCCCGAGTCGAGCTCGCGGTGATGTTCCGCGAACTTCTCACTCGCCTTCCACACATGGAGCCCGGTGGCCCCGTGGAGCGAATGCACTCGAGTTTCATCGCCGGTGTGCACGCCATGCCCGTGCGATACTGATCGTCCCTTCTCGAACGGAACTCCATGAACGAATCAGCCAAGCGCGGTCGTAGCCCGATCATGGCCGTGTTCACCACGGTCTTCATCGACATGCTCGGTTTCGGGATCCTCATCCCGGTGTATCCATTGCTCATCAGCCCGGGTTCGCCCTACAAGGTGACTCCCGACGGCTGGTCGTTCACCGAAGGTCTCATCATGCTCGGCTGGCTGCAGGGAATCTTCCCGTTGTGCATCTTCCTGGCCGCGCCGATTCTTGGCCAGATGTCCGACCGTTGGGGTCGGCGTCCGGTACTCGCCATTTCGATCTTCGGTACCGCCGTGGGCTACGCGTTGTTCGCTCTCGGGATCCACACCGCCAATCTTCCGTTGCTCTTCGCATCGCGCGCGCTCGACGGCATCACCGGCGGCAATCAGGCCGTCGCCCAAGCCGCCATCGCCGATGTGAGCACACCGGAGAACCGGGCCAAGAACTTCGGTGTGATCGGGGCGGCTTTCGGGCTCGGTTTCATCATCGGTCCGTATCTCGGAGGCCGTCTGAGCGGACCCGGAAAGGATTTCTACGGGTTGTTCACGACCCCCGGCTGGTTCGGAGCCACGACGCCGTTCCTCTTCGCAGCGGTGATTTCACTCCTCAACTGCGCGCAGATCCTGATTGCATTGCCCGAGACTCTCGCCGCCAAGGATCCGACCCGCCGTCTGCAACTCAACCAGTCGTTCAGCAATGTGCTGGCCGGATTCCGATCGGTTCGTCTGCGAACCATTCTCGCCACCGGCTTTCTCTTCAGCGCCGGCTTCACCTTTTTCACGACCTTCTTCGGTGTGTTCTTGCGCAACAACTTCGGATTCGACGAGGGCAAGACGGGCGACTACTTCGCCATCGTCGGCCTGTTCATCGCTTTCTCGCAAGCAGTGCTGGTCGGCCGCATCGCCCGTCGACTGGTGGACTGGAAGGTGCTGCGCTTCAGCATGTTCGGCACCGGCGCGATGATCCTCGTCTTCTTCGCCAGTCCGACCACGACAACTTTCTGGCTGTACGCCGTCATCCCTGTACTCGCACTTTTCCAGGGTCTGTCGATGTCGAACATCACGAGCCTCGTGAGTCGATCGGCTGAGGTAGAGCGCCAAGGTGAGGCCATGGGGATCTTCAGCAGCGTGACGAACCTTGCCCAGGTCCCGGCTGCGGTATTGGTCGGCTACATCACCGGGAGCATCGGCTCGGCGACGCCACTCCTCGTGGCCGGCTCTTGCATCATCGCCGGAGGGCTGCTCTTCGTGACCGTGTTCCGGCCGCGATACGTGAGTGAAATGATCCCCGGATCAGCACCGGCCGCGCACTAGTTCATCCGCCCGGAAATTCGTAGTGCACATCGCTGAACTTGTCGCGTGCGAACGCATAGACGAGTCGAAGGGGAGTGCGTCCCGTGTTGTGTGCGTAGTGCTCGGCATCGGCGGGAATCCACACGGCTGAGCCGGTGCGAACAGGATGTGCTCGCCCGTCGATCACGACCTCGCCGTCGCCGCCGACGATCAGGTACACCTCGCTCGCATCGTGACGATGACCGCGAGGGGGTGGGACGGCCCCCACCGGAATCTCGGCGATCCCGAGGGTCAGTTCTTCGGTCGGCATGGTGTCGCCACCGATGAGTTCCCACCACGCCACCGTGCCACGCTCGGGGCTGCTCCACGACTCGGTCGGGCAGTCGTCCAGGTGGCGCACGACGGGTTGGGCGGGTTGGTCCATTCCCGAAAGGTAGTGGTGGCGGGCGTGAGTCGGGGAGATGCGCTTCGGATAGCGACCGTCCGGGAAGCCGGTGGCAGAATCGCCGCATGAGCAGCACTGTCGAAGACGCCCTTGCCCCCGCCGAAGCCGAGGCCTTTCGTGCCCAGGTGCGTGAATTCCTGTCGAAGCACGCGAAGGGCATCGAGCGCGGCGAAGGTTCGGTCGGAGTCGGGCGGGCCTTCCAGCAGAAGTTGGCCGAAGCCGGACTGGCCGGACTCACCTACCCGAAGGAGTACGGCGGGGCCGGACTCACCAAGGCGCACGAGCGGATCTATCGCGAGGAGTACGGCAAGTTCCCCGACATGACGTACGAATTGGTGATCAGCCATGGCATGTGCCTGCCGGTTCTCAATCAATTCGGAACCGAGGAGCAAAAGCGCGAGTTCATGCCCGACAACATCGCCGCCCGCACGATGTGGTGCCAGATGTTCTCCGAGCCCGGCGCCGGATCCGATGTGGCGAGTCTGCAGACCAAGGCTGAACTCGATGGTGACGAGTGGGTGTTGAACGGACAGAAAGTCTGGACGACTCTTGCCCATGTGTGCGACTACGGCGTGATCATCGCCCGCACGAATCCGGATGCTCCCAAGCATGCGGGAATCTCGATGTTCATCATGGACATGCGGGCCAAAGGCGTGGAGATCAGGCCGATCCATCAGATCGACGGTGGGCGTCACTTCAACGAGATCTTCCTCACCGATGTCCGCATCCCGAAGTCGTGGTTGCTCGGCGAACTGAACAACGGCTGGAACCAAGCGACCGCCATGCTCATGTTCGAGCGCGTGGCCATCGGTACCGGCTCCACGAGCGGCGTGACCCACACGCTGGCCGACGGCCTCATCGAGGTCGCCAAGAAGAACGGCAAGATCAGCGATCCGGTGATGCGCCAGGAACTCATGAAGATCTACAGCGAAGAGACCGCTAAGTCACTCGTCGCCATGCGCACCCGGGCCGAGATGAAGGCCGGCCGCGTGCCGGGCCCGGGAGGTTCGCTCGGCAAGTTGCACGGTGCGCGGATCGCCAAGCACAGCCGCACCGTGATCAACCATCTGCTCGGCGCCGAGTCCGATGCATGGGAAGGCACATCGAGTCGTGGCGAAGCATGGGCGCGGCGCATGCTCAACAGTTTCCAGTCGAGCATCGCGGGTGGCACCGATGAGATCCAGCGCAACATCATCGGTGACCGAGTGCTTGGTCTGCCGCGCGAACCCATGGTCGACAAGGACGTGCCCTTCAAAGATCTGAAGGTCGGTACCCAGCGTTCATGAAGATCCATCAGATTTGGCTCCATCCGGTCAAGTCGATGGAGGGCGCCACCGTCGAGTGGTGCGATCTCGACGAACTCGGCATGGTGGGCGACCGGATCTGGGCGGTGCGCGACACCGAGAAGGGCGGCATTCGCGGGGCCAAGAAGATCGGTGGGCTCATGCGATTGTCGGCCCGACGCCTCGACGACTCGTTGCGCGGCAGCAACGATGTCGTTCGGATCACCTTGCCCGATGGACGTGAGATCCGTTCCGATGCAGCGAGCGTGAACGACGTACTGAGCGCCGCACTCGGCACATCGGTGACCCTCGAACATCTGCGTCCGGCCGAGGACCTCGACCACTATCGACGTGGCGCACCCGACTCCGACGACATCATGGCCGAGTTACGCGGAGTGTTCGGCCGCGAGGAATCGGAGCCGTTGCCCGATCTTTCGCAGTTCCCACCGGTGGTGATGGAGTTCGAATCGCCGCCCGGCACGTATTACGACTGTTGGCCGCTCATGGTGATGACCACGTCGGCGCTGCGGTCACTGGCTGCCGCGCTACCCGACTCCCACGTCGATGTTCGGCGCTTTCGGCCGAACTTCGTGATCGACACCGGTGACGAACCCGGTCATCCGGAGTTCTCGTGGACGGGTCGGCGGGCCAAGGTCGGAGAGGCCGAGATCGAGTTCATCGGGCCGTGCCCCCGCTGTGTGATGGTCACGCGCGCGGTAGCCGACGATCTGCCGGAGGACCGGGCGGTGTTGAGACACATCGTGCGCGACCTCGATCAGAACGTGGGGGTGTACGCACGAGTGGTGAAGCCCGGCCGCCTCCGCACCACCGACCCCTTCACCTTCCTCTAACTCGTTGTTTTGGTGATGATTTTTCACCGCATAGGTGAAGAACCCGCACCAGAATCGAACAAGTTCGGTTATCGAGTCACGTTCGGAACGATCGAGCCGTCGCCACCGAACGATGAGGAACCGGACTCGCCGCGGAGCATCGACATCGGATCACGAACGTCATCCATGTAGCCGAGCGCGTACGCGCCCATCGAATAGCCGGCGAGTCGTTGGATGTGCTCCGGGAGTCGACGGGCGACATCGGGCGGACACGACAAGTACTGGTTCTCTTCTTGACGCAACCATCCGAGCACATAGTCGACGTTGAGCGCCCGCCGAACCTTGGCCGAGCGATTTGCCCCACCACCGTGAATCGTGCGACCGGTGTAGATCACGACCGACCCCTTGGGCATGACGGCTTGTTCGACGCGGTGTTCGTCGGCGCAGGCCGCACGATCATCGAGCAACGAGTGAGGGATGATCCGCGTCGCGCCGTTCTCCTCGGTGAAGTCGTCGAGCGCCCAGATCGTCGAGACCTCCACGTCGAGTTCAGGCGGGAATGGGAAGAAGTCGAAACACCATTGGTCGCGATGCAAAGGCTGCGCTGAAGAACCCGGACCGATGCTGATGATCTGCGTGAGATGCAATTGATAGTTGGTCGCATTGGGACCGAGAACCTGATCGACTGTTCCGAGAACGAGTGGATGGGCGATGAGCTGCTGGCTTGAGACCGAACGGGCGAGGAGCGCCCCGGTTCGCTTGGTGAGTCGACCCGAGAAATCGTCGGCGCCGTTGGGAGTGGCATCGATATGAGGAGTCATCTCGTCGAGCAGTCGGTCGATGGTCGACTCGGGAACGAGGCGTTCGATCACGGCACAACCAACTGTGGTCACGGCGGCCGCCACCTCGGCCGGGGCCGACTGGCTGTTGAAACGAGGGATGTCGCTCATGGGGTCAAGGTAGTTCCATGGAAAGGGGCGTCTTCTGGTGCGGGTTCTTCACCCTGGCGGTGAAAGATCATCACCAGAACACCGGTGGTGAGAATCTATAGATTATTGACATCAGGGGAAGAGAAGCCCTAGTTTCCGGGCATGGTCGATCCCCAAGCCGCTCCGCTCACGCGGGCCGACTGGACCGATCGCCGACTCCGCTCCGAGATCTGGTCGGGTCGCCTGCGCCCCGGCGACCGCATTCCGGTCGAGCGCCTCGCCGACGACTGGGGGGTGTCTCCCACTCCGATCCGTGAATCACTTCGTCGTCTCGCTGGTGAGGGTCTCGTGGATCTCACGCCACAACGTGGTGCGCGGGTGGCCATCGTCGACCCGACTCTGGCTGCCGAGCTCTACTCGGTCCGTTTACTCCTCGAGCCGGTCGCGCTCGGGGACTCGATCACCCTCGCGCGCGGCGACGACTCCTTCGTCACGCTCGTGAAAGGAGCATTCTCGGCGCTCGTGGAGGCCAAGGATCCGGTCGAGCAACAGACCGCGCACCGTGAGTTCCATCTGGCGCTCATGTCAAGGTGCCCGAACCGAACTCTGCTCGCCCAGATCGCCACCCTCATGGACCGCGCGCGTCTGTATCAGTTCATCGGCAAACCCAATGGGCGCACCCCGCATCGCAACGATCATCTCGAACTATTGCGCGCGGCCGTCGCCTTCGATGCTGAGCGCACGATCGAGGTTCACACCCAGCATCTCGCAGCCACGCTTCGGGCCGTGCAGATGCTCATCGATCAGAACCCGGCCCCGATCACTCGACCCACCAACAACGACTGACCAATCAAGGAGAAACATGTTCCGCCTCGCCACCATCGACGGCCGTTCGGCATTTCAATTCGACGACGGGTTCGTCGACGTCGCGCGAGTCGCCGGTGACGAATCACTCGGCTCGCCGATGAATGCCATCGCTCGCTTCACCGAACTCCATGCACTGGCCGAGAAAGCCGCAGCCCAACCGCGGATTCAGGGAACCCCCGGAATCTGCGTGCCCAAGCCGTCCAAGGTCTTCGGCATCGGTCTGAATTACAAGTCGCATGCCGCCGAATCGAACATGGAGCTACCGCCGGCGCCGCTCACGTTCACGAAGTTTCCGTCGTGTCTGGCCGGCCCCACGGCGGACATCGAACTCTCGGGCGACACGGTCGACTGGGAGGTCGAGATCGTGGTCGTGATCGGTAAAGGCGGACGACACATCGCGGAAGCCGACGCGTGGTCACACATCGCCGGACTCACGCTCGGACAGGACATCTCGGACCGCAAGGTCCAGACGACCGGTAAGCCACCGCAGTTCTCGCTCGGCAAGAGCTTCGATGGTTACGGACCCATCGGACCGGCCGTGGTCTCGGTCGATTCGTTCCCGAATCCCGATGACATCGGACTCTGGTGCGACGTTTCGGGGGAGCGGATGCAGGAGTCGCGCACCACGAACCTCATCTTCAGCATCCCGTACCTCGTCCACTACCTGTCGGGAATCTGCACCCTCGAATCGGGTGACCTGATCTTCACGGGTACGCCGGACGGCGTGGGTATGGCCCGCGGACAACTCCTGAAGGCGGGCGACGTGATCGACAGTGGCGCCGACATCATCGGCACGCTGCGCAACGTTTGCGTGGCCGGCAAGTAGCCGATCATGGCGCTTCACCGACTCGATTCGATACGGGTGGCCGTTCCCGATGCGGCTCGTCAACGTTCCTTCTACGAACAAGCCGGCTTCATCGCGGGTGAGTCGGGCGCGAGCTTCGGCGGATCCGACGGTGGGCAACAGGTGCAACTCGAAGAAGGCGGATTTCGGCGACTTCTGAACGTGAATCTGCTCGCCTCGGACACGACCGACATCTCGATCATCACCTCACGCCTCACCGGTCTCGGGATCGAACCGCGAATCGTCGACGACACGTTGCGGGCCATCGACCCGACCACCCGAGTCGAGTTCTCGGTTCGCCCGGGCGTGGCTCCCGCACTCACGAAGCTCCCGGCCACGGTCTACACCGGACCGGGGCGCAACGAGCGGATCAACGCGCGCGCGGGTGGTGTGAGTCCACACGTTCGTGCGCCCCGCCGACTCGGCCACATCGTGATCGGGTCACCCGACATCGATTCCACGATCCGCTTCCTGGTGGAAGGTCTGGGCTTCAAGGTCAGCGACCACTTCCCGGGCATCATCGCGTTCCTGCGATGCAGCACCGATCATCACAACGTGGCCGTGGTGAACTCGGAGGTCCCGCAACTCCAGCACTACTCGTGGGAGTGCGACGACATCGACCACGTCGGTCACAACGCCACCGCGCTCGTCCGCAGCGATGCTTCGCGTCAGGGTTGGGGCTTCGGTCGCCACTTCGTGGGATCGAACTTCTTTTGGTATCTGCTCGAACCGTCGGGTTCGTTCATCGAGTTCTACTCCGACATGGACATCATCACCGACGACATGGAATGGGAGACCAAGGGACGTACGCCGGTGGGTCCCGAGCACATCGGCCATTCCTGGGGACCAAACATGCCGCTCGAGTTCATCATCCCACCCGATCTCGAGGCCATGAAGTCCGGCTGGGCCGCTTTGACATGACCAAGGTCGACGTCGCCATCGTCGGCGCCGGTCCGGTCGGTTCCACGCTGGCGGCCTTGCTCGCCAAGGCGGGTCTGTCGGTGTGCGTGTTCGAGCGCGACACCGACGTGTACCCGTTGCCGCGCGCCGCTCATCTCGACGCCGAGACTCTGCGCACTCTGCGGCAGATCGGTGCCTGGTCGGACGAACCCGATTGGTCGATCGTCAACGAGGGAATGGATTTCCTCACGGCCGACAAGCAATTGCTCATCCGGATGACCGCAACGCTCGACTCGGATCACACGGCTCCACCGTCGAATCTCTTCCATCAACCCTCACTCGACCGACTTCTGCGCGCTCGCGCCACGACGTTCGGCGCGACGTTGCTCGTGGCTCACGACGTCGTGGCCATCGACGAGACCGATCATGGTGTGTTGGTCACTGCACGAAACCTCGCGGGCGAGTCCGTCTCGGTCGAGGCGGCGTGGGTGATCGGTTGTTGCGGTGCCCGATCGTTCACCCGTCGCTTCCTAGGCACGGGTCAGGTCGACCTCGACTTCGACGAGCCATGGTTGGTGGTCGACGTGCTGTTGAACGAGCCGGACCCCGATACGCCCAGGCGCACGTTGCAGGTCTGCGACCCCGCCCGCCCCCACACGATCGTTCCGATGCCCGGGCGGCGACGGCGGTTCGAGTTCATGTTGTTGCCGGGCGAGGATCCCGAGTCGATCGATCGGCCCGAGGTGATCGCCGAGTTGATGGCTCCGTATCTCGACGCTGATCGGGCAACGGTCGAGCGGTCGGCCGTGTACACGTTTCACGGACTCATCGCCAACGATTGGCGTCGGGGTCGCGTGCTCCTGGCCGGAGATTCCGCGCATCAGATGCCGCCATTCCTCGGGCAGGGTATGTGCAGCGGCATCCGCGATGCGCTCAATCTCTCATGGAAGTTGGCCGCAGTCGTGAAGGGCGCCCAAGAATCGTTGCTCGACACCTACCAACCGGAGCGCTCACCTCATGTGCGGGCGATCGTGGAGTCGGCCGTCGGATTCGGTCGCGTGATCTGCACGCTCGATGCCGACGAGGCGGCCGGCCGCGACGCGATGATGCTCGCCGCCCGGGCCAACGACCCGACCGATCGAGGTGGCGCCCCGATGCCCCGGCTCGCCGGCTCGCCACTCGTGACCGACGAAGGCGGATACGTCGTGAGCGACGGTCGCGTGGGTGCGGCGATTTTCGACGACGTTCTCGATGGTCGTTGGTGCATCGTGGTTGCGAGTGATTCCTCACTCAGTACCGATCATCGAATGCTGGTCGAATCCTTGGGCGGTCTCGTGCTCGTGGCCGAGCCAGGAACCGTCACGGCACGAATCCTCGATCACACCGATTCCGATGTGGTGGTGGTGCGACCCGACCGGATCGTCATGGGTCACGGAGCAGCCGCTCTCGAAACTCTTCGTGACGCAGTGATTCGTTTCGGTCTTGCCTAGGACGGCATCACCAGAACGGGTTTGATCACCTTGCCGCTCGCGCTGGCGGCTTCGGCGTCGTTGATCGCCTCGAGTGGGAATTCGGTGATGAGTTCGTCGTAGGGAAACTTGCCCTGTGCGTTGAGCGACGCGAGATGCGGGATGAACTCGTGCGGATACGAGTCACCTTCCATCACGCCGGTGATCGTGCGACCGCTGATCATCGAGAGGAAGTCGACCGTGAGGTCACCGAAGCCCACTCCGGCGAGCGCGATGGTCCCGATCACGTTGAGCGCAGCGTGGCTCGCCCGCACGATGGCCGCGTTACCGGTGGTGTCGAATGCGTAGTCGGCGCCATGACCGGTGGTCTGCATGATCGACGCAGTGATCGATTCGGGGGATCCACTCACGGTATGGGTGGCACCGAAGCGCGATGCGAGTTCGAGCCGACTTTCATGGCGGTCCACGGCGATGATGGTGCCGGCGCCGGCGACTTTGGCGGCCATCACTGCACTGAGACCGAGGGCACCGGCGCCGGTGATCACCACACTCGAACCGGACTCGACCTTGAGCGTGTTGAGAATTGCGCCAGCCCCGGTCTGGATTCCACAACCGAGTGGACCCATCTTGGTGAGCGGAGCCGAGCGATCGACCTTCACCACCGATGATTCGGCCACCACGGTGTGGTTGGCGAACGAGGACTGCCCGAAGTAGTGCGAGCCGACCCGAGCGCCGGTGGCATCGGAGAACGCCGACGTGCCGTCGGGGCGTCCGCCCGACATGTTGTGGAGCGAGAAGTTGAAACAGTACGGAAGGCGCCGCTTCGCGCACGCCGGGCACGAACCGCACGAATTGAACGACAGCACCACATGATCGCCCACGGCCACCGACCCGATGCCCGCGCCCACGGCCTCCACCACACCGGCACCTTCGTGCCCGTACACCTGGGGGCCACCGAAGAACTCGGGTGGGAGTTCGCGCGACAGGAGGTCGGTGTGGCACATACCGGCGGCGACGACTCGCACGAGCACTTCGTGCGGTCCGGGCTCGCCGACTTCGAGCGTCTCGACGGTGAAAGGGCCGTTACCGGCCCGCAGAACGGCGGCGGTGGTCTTCATGATGTGGGGAGAGTAGCCGACACCAGATCGCGCAATTGCGGCCACGTGCCGCGCATACCCGGGTGCAACGGATACGAATCGACGGCATCGAGCGCGACCCATTCGATTTCCTCGGATTCGTAGTTGCCCTCCGACACGATCACGTCACCCGACACGTGCGCGATGACCGTGAAGTAGTTCCAGTTGACGTGGTCGTCGCGGTAGACGTCCTTGACGGTGACGGCCTCGACGTCGATTCCGACTTCTTCCCAGGCCTCGCGTACCGCAGCAGTGATGGGGTCCTCGTGTGAGTCGAGCGCACCGCCCGGGATGGCCCACGTTCCACCGCCGTGGGTCCAGGCGGCGCGAAGTTGAAGGAGAACGCGCGGCGTCTCCAGATCGAGGCGGACCATGAGGAGTCCGGCCGCGCCGTACAGCCCCCAGTGACGCGACTGACAGCGCTGGCAGAAGACCCAACCGTCACCGTCGCGGAAACCCATGCATCGATGTTGTCATGTGGCCCGTCGACGGGCGAACTCACACCACGGGTTCGAGTGTTTCGGCTGTGGCGTCGGGCCGTTTCGACCGTAGGTCACCGGCGAGCAGAAGTCCGATGGCGACGAGGACCGACATGATCGCCGCGCAGCCCACGAAGGTCACCCCACGACCGGCTGAGTCGTAACTCCAACCGGCGGCGGTCGCGCTGATGCCACCGATGAGTGTCTGCAAGCCGCCGAGCAGACCTTGTGCGCCGGCCTGGCGTGACGGTGGCGCGGCAATCCCGATGGCGACTCCGGCACTCGTGACGGTGAGCCCGTCGTTGATCGTGTGCAACAAGAAGACGCCCATCATCATGTACGGGCTCGGTAGGAGTCCGTACATGCACATGAAGAGTCCACCGAGGAGCATTCCGGCTGCGCCCGCGCGATAGGGGCCGACGCGCTGTGAGAGCCGTCCGCCGTATGGGCCGAGAAAGATCATGGGCAAGGCGAACAACGTGATGCCCACGTTGGCCATCCACTCGGGCGCGTCGAGGTCTTCCATCATGAGCGCCCAGAGCGAATCGAAGGTACCGATCATGAGGAACAGTGCGAGCCCGATCAGTACTGCGGCCGTCACCGCGCGATAACGCAGGAGATCGAAGGCCAGACGCTCGGTCGGGCGATCGTCAGCGTCGGTCTCCGGTACGTGCAGGCGCCCGAGAATGAATGCAGCCACTCCGAGGACTCCGGCGAGAACGAGAAAGGGAGCCGGGATTCCGAGCGGCCCGACGGTGGCGACCGAGATCACCGGTCCCATGGCGAAGCCGGCGACGTCGACGCTCATGAGGCGCCCCATGTTGACGCCCAGATGTTCGGGGTCGGCCACGATGATGATGCGACGCAGTGCCGGTAGTGACATGCCGGTGCCCAGACCCATCACCAGTCGGCCGACGATCAGTGCGAGGGCCGACGTACCCAAGGCCATCAACAGACAGCCGGCGATCACGGTCGTGAAGCCCACCACGAGGAGACGGCGGGAGTGTCCCCGGTCGGCGAGCGGCGCGAGGGAGAGCTGTGAGATGAACGAGGCGAAGAATCCGACCGCGACCACGAAGCCGAGCAGTGATTCCGAGATGCCGTACTCGTCGCGGTAGTCGTCGAGCATCGTGAACATGACGCCGTACGACGCCGAGATGAAGAAGGTCGACGCCTGCAGAACTCGAATCAGGCGTTTGACCGGCATGCGGTCGAGGCTACCGGTCGATCAGAGTGCGACCGGGATGGGTTTCCATTGATTGACGTCGATGAGTCCGAGATCGGTGACGCGCAGATCGGGGATGACCGACAATCCGAGGAACGACAACAACATGAAGGGCGCGGCGATTCCGATGCCGAAGTTGCGGGCCGTTTCCTCCATGTGTTCGATCTCGTCGGCGACATCGGCGAGTGCCTTGTCGCTCATGAGTCCGGCGATGGGCAGCGGCACCTCGGCGAGCACGCGTCCTTCGTGAACGAGCACCTGTCCGCCACCGATTTCGTCGAGGCGGGCCACCGCGGCGGCCATGTCGGCCGGACCGGAATCGTCGAGCGCGCCCACGACCATGATGTTGTGCGCATCGTGACAAACGCTCGAGGCGATCGCGCCGCGTGTGAGTCCGAAGTCCGCGACGTAGGCAAGTCCGATACGACCGGTCGCCTTGTGGCGCTCGAGCACGGCGATGCGCGCGATGTCGTTCTTCGGATCGGTGACGTCGAGTTCGAGATCGCGCGTGCGCACGGTGCCTTCGGTGACGCCGATGACCTTGGCCCAGCCGCGCGGCGGCGGAGTGATAGTGAGTTCGGCCGCGGTGGGTCGGTGATGAAGACGAATGCGATCGCGCAGGTTCGACGGTGCCGGAGTGCTGGGCACGGCACCGGGGAGAATCAGCCCGTCGCGCGCCACGAGTCGGCCGGCCTGGTAGACGGCGCTCGGTCGGAAGTCGGCCAATTGATCGAACACGATCACATCGGCTTGGTACCCGGGTCCGAGTTGGCCGAGATGGAAGAAGTTGTGGAACTCGGCCGGTAGGTATGACGCCATCACCAGAGCATCGATCTCGGAGAGACCCGCTTCGACGGCGAGGCGAACGCAGTGGTTGATGTGACCGATCGTGCGGATCTGGTGGGGTTCGCGGTCGTCGGTACACATCGCGGTTCGTGTGCAGCCGTTGCGCAGAACCGTGGGCAGGAGATCGACGAGGTCCTTGCACGCCGAGCCGTAACGAAGGAACACCCACATGCCCTTCTGACGCTTCTCGTGAGCCTCGTCGAGTTGGAAGGCCTCATGATCGGATTCGACGCCGGCCGCGAGGTATGCGTCGAGTTGTGGGCCGCGCAGCCCGGGGGCGTGGCCATCGACACTGCGCCAGCCAGCGGCGGCGATGATCTCGCGGAACGTGGGGTCGCCGTTGATGACGGCCGGATAGTTCATGACCTCGCCCACACCGATCGCGCCGAACTCTTCGATGAGATGGCGCACGTCGGCCGGAGAGAACGCGGCGCCTGGACTTTCGAAGCTCGAAGCCGGGACACAACTCGAGGCGGCGAGGCCGAAGGTGAACGGCATGCGTTCGGCGGCCTCCGCCACCGCCGCCACACCTTCGAGTCCGGCGACGTTGGCGATCTCGTGTGGATCGCAGGCCACCGCGGTCGTGCCGCACGGAAGCGCACCTTTCACGAATTCGTCGACCCACAACTTGGTCGACTCGAGGTGCATGTGCGCATCGACGAAACCGGCCACCAGCGCGGCCCCACCGACGTCGACCGTTTCCGTTGCTTCACGCCGACCCCAACCCGCGACTACGCCGTCGGCGATGGCGAGATCGGTGGTGATCCATTCGCGGGTGATGGGCGAGAGCACCCGACCGCCGGTGATCAGGAGATCGGCCGGTTCGTCACCACGGGCAACGGCCAGGGCTCGGAGAGAGGCGGGCGGTCGCGACATGGCGAGATGATAATTCATCTAGACGAATCCGGCGAGACCCCCGGGTGAACTATTCGTCCGCGATGTGAGGTCAGGGTGCGTGGGTCGCGATGAGGACGTCGAGGTAGTCGGCGCTCGACTCCTCGAGGGCCGAGCACGATTCGAGGGCCCGCACCACGTCGGGGTCGGGGTGACGAGCGGCGATTCCGCGCCAGGCGTTGGCCCCCTGGCGCTCAGCATTGGCCTGGATTCGCAACTGATCCCAGATGTCGTAGGCCGCGAATACCTCGTAATAGACGGCGATGGCTTCGGGAAGTGGAGCCTCGAGCGCGGGTCGAAGCGACTCGTCCAGGGCGAAGGCGGCATCGATGCGATCGGCGATTTCGTCCTCCCGACCGGCGCAATCGAGCAGGCCGGCGCGGTGTTCGGGGAGGGCCTCGGCCCAGACCCGGTAGCGATCGGCGGCGCCGCGTTCGAGCAACGCGAGAAACCGCGGCATGGCCTCGGCGGGCACCCGACCGATGAACGGTGCGAGTAGTTCGCCGAACCGTGGGATCTCGAGTGCGGTCATGTCGTCAACTTAGGCCACGAGCGGACGGCGAATCGCCCCGAAGTAGCGTTCGGTCATGATCACCACGCCGGTCACCGGGGTCTTCGGCGCCGAGGTTCA
The DNA here is from genome assembly GCA_005787035.1 of Actinomycetota bacterium. Taxonomy (GTDB): domain Bacteria; phylum Actinomycetota; class Acidimicrobiia; order Acidimicrobiales; family Ilumatobacteraceae; genus Casp-actino8. The sequence continues at coordinate 16,773 of SYCI01000144.1, forward strand.
CGGCCTCGATCTGACCGACCTCGACGATGCGGCACTGACCGAACTCCGAGCGACCGTGTGCGCGAACGAGGTCGTGGTCGTTCGCGGTCAGCGTCTGTCGGCGGCCGAACAGTCGGCTTTCTCGCGACGACTCGGCCCGAGCGGCGAGGTGCCCTTCGTGGCCACGATGTCGGAATTCCCCGATGTGATCAGGGTGGTGAAAGAGGCCGACGAGGGCAAGGCGTTCAACTTCGGAGGCGCCTGGCATTCGGACTTCTCCTTCCAGTCGTCGCCGCCGTCGTTCACGATTCTCGCGGCGGTCGACGTGCCGCCATGGGGTGGCGACACCGTGTTTGCGTCGATGACGGCGGCCTGGGCCGCGCTCGACGCCGGGATGCAGAACACACTTCGCGAACTCGTGGCCGTGCACACCGCCCGCGATGCGTACTCGCGCCGCATGCAGCCGATCCATTCGGGAATGCGCGGTATGACGATCGTCTGTGACGATTCAGCCGACGGAGAACAACGTCACCCGCTGGTGTGTCGGCATCCCGAGACCGATCGTGAGGTGCTGTTCTACAACCGGGCCTATGTGCGTGACATCGACGCGATGGACCGTAGCGAAGCCGTGGCGTTGATGGAGTTCCTGCACGCCCACACGACCGAGGCACGGTTCACCTACCGACATCGCTGGCAGTCCGGTGACGTGGTGATCTGGGACAACCGTTCGACCCAGCATCTGGCGCTCAACGACTACGCCGGTTTCCGGCGTGAACTGCATCGCACCACGGTGGCCGGAACGGCGCCGATCGCCGCCCGATGACGCCTCCGATCGCGCGTCGATGCGCCTGGGCCGGAACGGCGCCGGTGATGGTGGACTACCACGACACCGAGTGGGGTTTCCCGGTCGATGACGATCGGCATCTCTTCGAGAAGATGTGCCTCGAGGGATTCCAGAGCGGGCTCTCGTGGAGCACCATCTTGAACAAGCGACCGGCCTTTCGCCAGGCGTTTCGCGGCTTCGACATCGAAGCGGTGGCCCGATTCGGGTCACGAGATGTCGAGCGCTTGTTGCTCGATGCGGGGATCGTGCGGCACCGCGGCAAGATCGAGTCGACGATCAACAACGCGCGACGTTGTGTTTCGCTGATCGACGAATGCGGATCGCTCGCCGCCTACGTCTGGCGATTCGAACCCGAGCCGGGCCGGCGGCCGAAGAACCCGACCGCCGCTCAGGTGTCGGGGTTCGTCACATCGCCGGAGTCGGTGGCGATGTCGAACGATCTCAAGAAGCGCGGCTGGTCGTTCGTCGGGCCGACCACGATGTACGCGTTCATGCAGTCGATGGGAATCGTCGACGATCACCATCGGGGATGCGACGTCCGGAGTCTCGTGGAAGCGGCCCGGGCCGGATTCCATCGCCCGGGGTGAACCACCCGAAACGATCATTGCTTCGGGCCGTTTCGCATACATCGACCTAGCCGATCTGGGAGAATGAGCCTTCGTGAGCGACCAGATCGACACCCGCACTTCGTGGCTGAGCCCCGAACTCCTCGCCCAGGCCCGGGCCAGCGTGCCCATGGTGTACGTCGATGCCATTCCGGTTCGGGTCGACTCGCACGGACGGGTCACCAAGGTCGGACTCCTCCTGCGGGTGGCGGCCGACGGATCGATCAGCCGGATGTTGGTGTCGGGACGGGTCCTGTACGGCGAGCGGGTGCGCGACGCTTTGATCCGTCACCTCGAGAAAGATCTCGGCCCACTCGCCTTGCCGCGGATTCCGGCCAATCCAGCTCCCTTCACCATCGCCGAGTACTTCCCCGACCCCGACGTGAGCGGCTTCACCGACCCGCGCCACCACGCAGTGAGTCTCGTGTACGTGGTGCCGGTGGACGGGGAGTGCCAGCCCACCCAAGAGGCACTCGACCTCGCGTGGTTCTCACCCAAGGAAGCGGCCAGTCCGAAGATCGCGGCCGACATGACCGGCGGTCAGGACCGACTGTTGCGGCTCGCGCTCGGACACGTGGGCGAGCTTCCGTAACGACCATCCTCCGACGCGCCTCGTTCAGGGCGTAAAGTTTTTTCGTGGCGGGAGGGGCCTCGAACACACGCACCTCGGCAGCGATGCGCACGGCATTGATCAATCAGCCGACCCTCCGATTCGATGCCGTCGCCGGCATCGGACCGCATCCGCGCGAAGGCGCAGTGATCGAAGCGATCCGCGCCGAACGTCGCAAGTTGACGATCGAGTGGGATGACGGCATCGTGCTCGAGACCTCGTGGCGATTCTCGGGTGAGTGGCATCTCTATCGGTCCGATGTCCGCTGGCAGAAGCCGATGAGTGAGGCGCGAGCGGTCATCGAAGTCGATGGATGGGTCGCGGTCTGCTTCGGTCCGGTTCGCATCGAGACCTATCGCGCGCCCGATCGTCATCGGCATCCGCAATGTGGAGGTGCCGGCCCCGACATCCGACGCACCGACGTCGACATCGTCGCGCTCGTCGATCGCATGATCGCCTACTCGGATTCTTCGGCAACTGTCGCCGAGGTTCTCGGTGATCCGCGGGTGATGACCGGCGTCGGGAACGTCGAGCGATCCGAAGTGCTGTGGTCGGTCGAACTCGATCCGTGGACCGAATTCGGTGAACTCACCGAAGATGATTGCGAGACTCTCGTCGACGTCGCACAACGTCTCGCGACGGTCGGTCCGCACGGCCTGCACGTCTACGGCCGCGTCGGCCAACGCTGTGAGCGTTGCCACGGGACCATCGCCATGGCCACATCGGGAGCCGATCCGCGTCCGGTGTACTGGTGCCCTGATTGTCAGACCGACCCCGGCGAAGGTCTCGTGCTGCCGTTGAATCTGCAGCGGGTGGAGCCGCATCCGGTCGAGGCGATGTATCTGAACGACGCGCGTGCCGCGCGTCAGCGCGTTCGGATTTTCGACGACCTACGCGAGTTGGGCTGATTCAGGCCCGACCGAGAATCCGGTCGACGGCGATCTCCACCACCACGCGGTCGTCGCGTTCGGCGGGCATCCGGTATCGCTCGGCGTAGGCCGCCACGGCCCGGCTCACTTCGTCGGTTTCAGTGGCCAGACGCACCGGCCCCTCGAGGGTGAGCCAGCGCGGACCGTCCACTTGGCTGACCGCCGCCCGCCCACCGCGGCGCGCATTGGCCGCCTTCACGCTTCCGGCGCGCGTAATCACCCGAACCACTCGGGTGGTGGGTTCGTAGGTGAAACCCACAGCAACCACGTGTGGTGATCCGTCGGCTCGCTGAGTCACGAGCACCGCGAGATGACGCTCGCTCAGGAACTCGAGTACTGCAGGTTCGAGCGAAGAGAGGTCGAGGGCCATCAGTGCGTGGAGATCGACTCGAGAATGTCGAGTTTGGCGGCCCGTCGCGCCGGGAAGATCGCGGCAACGATACCGACGACGACGGCGGCGATCAGGATGTTGACGATGGTCGACACCGGCACGGCCACGGTGCTCACGAACGAATCGGGGAGCGCCGAAGCCACGGTCGTCCCGAGGGGAATGCCGATCACGAGACCGAGAGTCGCACCGAACACCGCGACGATCACCGCTTCCCAGCGAATCGTGCGCTTGAGCATGCGCCGGCTCATGCCCACGGCACGCAGTAGTCCGAATTCGCGGGTGCGTTCGAACACCGAGAGCGCCATGGTGTTTGCGATGCCGAGGACGGCGATACCGATCGAGAAGATCAGGAGTCCGTAGATCACTTGCAGCAGCTGGTTGAACTGGTCTTCCTGACTCTGCTGGAATTCGGCCTGATTCTGTACCTCGGCACTCGGGTAGTCGCCGGCCACGTCCTCGACCGCTCGCCGTGCATCCTCGATGCTCACGCCGTCGGCGATCTTGGCGCCGATGAAGAAGTCGACGGGTGGCGCAGTGGAGACCTCGGCGAGCAGGCCGAGTCCGATGAGCCAATTACCGGCCACACTCGAGTCGGCGTACACGCCACCGACTTCGAGCTCGGAGGTCTGACCGTTCTGCCAGGTGACCGACACGGTGTCTCCTGTTCGAACACCGAGATCTCGCGCCGGGTCTTCGTGCAGCAGGATCCGACCTTCGTCGAGTGAGGCGACCGAACCCGACACGAGATCGATGTCGACCAGTTCACCGAAGGCGGTTCCGTTGACGGCGCCGATTTGTTTCTCCTTGCCGTTCACGAGCGCGACCGTGGCACGGAACGGGCTCACCGCGGAGAGTTCGGGGAGTTCTTGCAGACGTTGGGCGAAGGTGGCCGGCAGGCCTTGGAAATCCCCCGGACCATTGGCGATGAAGAAGTCGGCGGTCACCGAACCTTCGATCTGATCCTGGAAGGTCTTCTTCACCGATTCGGCCACCACCGACACCGTGCTCACGAGCGCGAGGCCGATCATGAGCGCCGAAGCCGTGGATGCCGTGCGGCGCGGGGTGCGTTGCGCGTTGCGACTGCCGAGACGACCGGGGATCGATCGCGTCATGGGCCAGAAGGGCAAGGGGAGTGCTCGACTGATGAGTCGGCTGGCCGGCGCAGCGAACGTGGTGGACAGACTCGCCACTCCGAGGAAGAGGAGGATCGCGCCGAGCGCCGAGAGCCCGAGGGTGCCCGGAGTTCCACCCGGTTGACCGAAGATTCCGATTCCGAGCAGCGCGACGCCGACGGAGAGCACGATGGACCCGACGAGGAGTCGCTTGTTCTTCTGCAGAGCCGAGAAGCCGAGTTCCGGGCGCATGGCGGCGACCGGCGGGATTCGTCCGGCGCGTAGCGCCGGAATCACCGCGGCCGATACGGTCACGCCCACACCGACGAATGCCGAAACGAGAATCGTACGCGCCGACACGATGAGTGAAGCCGACGGGAATGCGGCGCCGGTCGCGTTGAACAGGGCAACAATTCCGGTGGCGACTCCCATGCCGGCGAAGATGCCGAGGACCGTGGCCAGAACCGCGACCACCAGTGATTCTCCGATGATCATCGAGCGGATCTGGCGGGTGCTCGCGCCGACGGCGCGCATGAGTGCCAACTCTCTGAGTCGCTGGCTCACGATGATCGCAAAGGTGTTGAAAATGAGGAATGCACTGACGAACAGCGACACGGCCGCGAAACCGAGGAGAACGTTGCCGAAGATCCCGATGATGTCGTTGATCGCGCCCGCGGTCTCCTTGGCCGACTGCTCACCCGAGATCACCTCGATGCCATCGGGCACCGCAGCCGACACGGCGACCTTCACATCGTCGACCGACGCGCCCTCATCGACGGCGATGTAGATCGAGTCGGCGAGGCCATTGGCTCCGAGGAACGAATCGGCGGTCGCCGGATCGAAGGCGGCGATCGATGCCCCGCCGCCTCCCGAGGTGTTCCCGGTTCCGGTCAGGCCGACGAGTTCGAACTCACCTTTGCCGGTCGGTCCGACGATCGTGACCGTGTCACCGATCTCGTAGCCGGCCCGGTCGGCCGAACTCTTGTCGAGGGCGACTTCGCCCGACCCCTCGGCGACGCGACCTTCGAGCAGAGTGCGCCCGTCGAGCCCGTCGGGTCCTACCCACGCGATGCCGAACGCCGGACCGGAGGTGACGAGACGGTCACCGTTCTTCTTGATGACGGTCGCGCCGCGCAGAAGGTTGACCTCCGCGGTGCGAACGCCATCGACCGACGAAATGGTGTCGATGAGACTCGCCGGCACCGGATCGCGGTTGGCGCGCGCTTCGTCGCCGAAGGCGATGGACGAGCGGGCCTCGAGATCGATGCCCTCGCTGAGGGTGGCGAAGAGATCGTTGATCGACTTCTTGACGCTGTCGGTCAGGATGAACGCGCCCGACACGAACGCCACTCCACTCACCACGGCGAGCACGGTGAGGAGCACGCGCCACTTGCGAGCCAGAACGCCGCGCAGTGTGAGACGGGGGACCGGGGTGGTCATAGTGCGCTCAGGAACCGAACTTCTTCATGCGGTCGAGAACCCGCTCGGCGGTCGGTTCGGTCATCTCGTCGACGATCCGTCCGTCGGCGAGGAAGATCACGCGGTCGGCATAGGCCGCGGCGACCGGATCGTGCGTGACCATCACGATCGTCTGTCCGAGTTCGGTAACGGCCTGGCGCATGAAACGAAGGATCTCGGCTCCGGTCTTGCTGTCGAGATTGCCGGTCCGCTCGTCGGCGATTATGATCTTGGGCTTGCTCGCCAACGCCCGTGCGACGGCGACTCGCTGCTGTTGTCCACCCGACAACTCGCTCGGACGGTGTTCGAGACGGTCGGTCAGATGTACGGCTTCGACCACTTTGTCGATCCAGGCCTGATCACCTTCCTTGCGGCCGAGATCGA
>SYCI01000018.1 GCA_005787035.1 Actinomycetota bacterium
ACGTTGCGGCCCTTGGGTCCAAGGGTGACGCGCACGGCGTCGGCCAGCTTGTTCATTCCGGCCTCGAGGCCACGGCGGGCCTGCTCATCGAACGCAATCATCTTCGGCATCGGTTTTCCCTTTCGTCGGGTGGACTAGAGACTCCCGTTCGCACTCGGGCGGAACGAGCGCTAGCACTCTACGGGGGTGAGTGCTAACACGACAACCAGCCCCGGAACCCTCTATTCTCTGCCCTTATGCAGGTACTCGTCGTCGGTGGAGGGGTCTCCGGGCTGTCCACTGCCCTCAAACTCAGCCGCCGGGGTCACCAGGTCACGGTGGTCGAACGGGACGACACCCCCATGCCTCAGAGTGCCGACCAGGCCTTCGAATGGGACCGTCGGGGCGCTCCGCAGGTCCGCCACAGCCACGCCTTCCTCGCCCGGCTGGTCGGCCTCCTGAAGCACAACGAACCCGACGTCATCGCCGCCCTCTACGAGGCCGGGGCCGCCGAGCTCCCGTTTGGCTCCGACCTCCCGCCCACCATGGTCGGGTTCGAACGGGAAGAAGCCGACGACGAACTGACGATGCTCACGTGTCGGCGGACGACCTTCGAGTGGGTCCTTCGCAAAGTCGTTCTCGACGAGGGCCGGGTCGAGTTCCGGACCGGCGTGGGAGTGAACGGGCTCCTGACCACCGACCACGAGTCGGGGATCCCGCGCGTGAGCGGCATTCGCCTCGAAGACGGATCGACCCTCACGGGGGACCTTGTGGTGGTGGCCACCGGACGGCGCTCGGCGCTGCCCGAATGGCTCGCCGATCTCGGCGTGGGGCCGGTCAACGAATTCGTCGAGGACACCGGCATCGTCTACGCATCGCGTTTCTATCGTTTGAAGAAAGGCGAGTCGTACCCGCCGCGCAACGGTCCGATCGGTGGCGACCTCGGTTACATCAAGTACGGCGTGTTCGTCGGCGACAACGACACGTTCTCCATCACACTCGCCGCACCCACCGACGACACCGAGCTTCGTGCGCGACTGAGCGATGCGGCGACCTTCGATGCCGCCGCGCGCCAACTCGTGGCCACGGCTCCGTATTTCGATGGTCGGGCCGAGCCCATCATCGACGGTGTGTACGTGATGGCCGGACTGCTCAACCGACACCGCGAGTACGTCGTGGATGGCCGACCACTCGTGCTCGGCATGCTGCCCGTGGGTGATGCCGTGATCTGCACGAATCCGCTCTACGGACGCGGTTGCTCCATCGGTTACTGGGGTGCACACCTCATGAGTGAAGCTCTCGATTCGTTCGACGGCGACTGGCAGCGGCTTGCCGTCGAGTACGACGCAGCGATCAATCGCGAGATCATGCCGTGGTACAAGGCCGGCGTCGAACAAGATGCCGAGGCGCGTCGGGTGGCCAGTGCACTCCTGCAAGGTGACGACCCCGACGGTGACACTTCGGATCCGAAGACCTTCATGCGATCGGTCCTGCGCGAAGGACTTCTCCCGGCACTGCGAACCGACCCAGTGGTGCTGCGCGCCTTCATGCGCAATCTGAATCTGCTCACCGCACCCGATGCGATGACCAAGGACCCCGAGGTGATGAATCGTGTGTTCGCCGTGTGGCAGGACCGCGACAATCGTCCGGCCGAGCCACCCATGGGCCCGAAGCGCCGAGCCGAGTTCCTCGATTTACTGCCGGCTTGATCAGCCGCCGGCCACGGCCGGAATGATGCTCACGGTTTCGCCGGCCGGCACGGGCGTGTCGAGACCCTGGAGATAACGCACGTCGTCATCGGCGACGAAGAGGTTCACGAACCGACGCTGATTTCCCTGCTCGTCGAACAGACGGTCCTTGAAGCCGGGGTGAGCCGCATCGAGTGCGGTGAGAACATCACGCAGCGTGACTCCCTCCACCTGCACGGTTGCGTTGCCCCCCGAAAGAGGGCGAAGGGTCGTCGGAATGCGCACGGTCACGGACATGACCGAAACCCTACCGAGCGAGTCGGGATTCGCCACATCCGGTTGCGGCGCAACGACAAGACTGTCGGGGTGCGGGTGGTGGCAGCAGTCGACAAGTTCAAAGGCACGGCCACCGCAGCCGAGGTCGCCACGGCCATCGGGCACGCGTGCTGGGAACTCGGGATCGACTGCGACGAAGTCCCGGTGGCCGACGGTGGCGAGGGAACACTCGAAGTTCTGGGCGGAGCCAATCGGTCCAACATCGTGACCGGTCCACTCGGCGATGCAGTGGAAGCGGCGTGGCGGTTCCATCGGGGAACCGCAGTGATCGAGATGGCTCGCGCATCCGGTCTGACTCTCGTCGGTGGCGCCGAGCACAACGATGCCGTCGCCGCGTCGACCACAGGCGTCGGTGAACTGATCGATCGCGCGCTCGACATGGGAGCCGAGCGGATCATCGTGTGCCTCGGCGGATCGGCCACGACCGATGGTGGCCTCGGTGCCGTGCGCGCGATCCATGCGCCGGCCCGTTTACGCGGAGTCGAGTTCCTCGTCGCGTGCGATGTCGACACCCTCTTCGTCGACGCGGCTCGTGTGTTCGCACCGCAAAAGGGAGCCACCGTCAATCAGGTGCGGATGCTCGAGGGACGACTCGAACGACTCGTGCAGATGTATCGGGAGGAATACGGAGTCGATGTGTCGACAGTTCCCGGTTCGGGAGCCGCCGGTGGTCTGGCCGGTGGACTCGTGGCTCTGGGTGGTCGGCTCGTTCCAGGGTTCGAACTGGTGGCTGACGAAGTCGACCTCGCCGATCGGGTGCGCGATGCCGACTTCGTGATCACCGGCGAGGGACAACTCGACGTCACGAGTTTCGAGGGCAAGGTCGTGGGCGGAGTGGCGCATCTGGCGGACGAACTCGGCAAGTCGGTGGCCGCCATCGTCGGACGAATCGATCCGAGTGCGATCGAGTGCGACGATCACCGCTTGTTGAACGCAGGGGTGGTTGACCTCGAGTCGAGGTTCGGCACCGATCGTTCGCACAACGAAACCCGCACATGCATCGAAGCCGCGGCCCGCGAACTCCTCACCTCTCGAGGAGGCTGAACGGACTCAGCCGGCGACGGTCGTGGTAGCGGCGGCGTTGGGGTCGGCCGTGGGCAACGCGCCCGGCAGGAGCTTGCCTGCGAGGTCGGTGCCCAGGAGGACGAGCACCGTGGCCTCGCCGAGGTCACCCGACTCCACCGGCGGAGGCGAAGCCACCGGCTGGGTGGCGACTCCGCCCAGAACCTGAGACACGGCCGCCGCTCCCGACTCGTAACCCGGCACGTAATACACGATGGTGATGGCCTGCTTGCCGATCGTCTCGGCGGCATTGGTCGCCGGTTGAACCACGACGAATCCCTGCGCCTGCAACGCGGTGGTCATCTGCCCAGCCGTACCCGAGATTCCCGAACCGTTGGCGACGAGGACCTTGTAGCCGGTGCGGGGCAAGGTCGTGGTGTCCATCGGAACGAGGGTCGAGTCCGACATTCCCGGGTCGGTGGTGACGGGTTCACTCGACACGGGGCCGGGCGACACATTCGAATCACGATCACGGTTGATGTCGCGCAGAATCAGGAACCCGAGCAGAACGGCAATGGCCGCCACGATGATGCCGAGGGTCGTGGACACGCCGACGCCCGTCGAGGCGGGTCGGCCGCGGGAACCAGTGGGCTGTTCGTCACTCATGCCTGTAATCCTCCAGATTCAGTCGAGCCATCGAGCCTCATCTTGCGACGTCGCTCGCGCGCCCGCTGCAGACGGCGCACGACCAGCGGGTCGTAAGCCAGTGCCTCGGGGGAATCGAGCAGACGATTGAGTTCTCCGTAGTAATCGTCGGCCGAGCAATCGAAGCGTTCGCGAAGCATGAGGTCCTTCACGCCGTCTTCGGTCCACCATCCCCGCTCGAAGTCGATGATCGCCTTCTCGCGGTCGGTGAGTGCCATTCGTAAAGCCTGCCCGTTCCGGGTGCCCATTTACAAGCACCCCCGCATGGAAGATGAGTCCGTCCCGACCAGTACTCTCGAGGCGGTGAGCAGGCAGAACGTGCGACCTTTCGTGATCGGCGTGGCCGGTGGCACCTGTTCGGGAAAAACCACGGTCACCGAACGACTCGTGGAGCTCGTCGGCCCCGATCACCTGGCCGTCATCAAACAGGACGCCTACTACATCGAACGTCATCATCAACCCATCGAAGAGCGAGCCCGGGCCAACTACGACCACCCGGACGCATTCGACTGGGATCTGATGAATCACCAGTTGGCCGAACTCCTGAGTGGACGCACGGTCGACGTCCCGGTGTACGACTACCCGAATCACAACCGCTCGACCGACGTCGTGAGCGTCTCTCCCACGCGGGTTCTGGTGTTCGAGGGAATCCTCGCTCTCTACGACGAGAAGTTACGGGAGAACTTCGATCTCAAAGTGTTCGTCGACACCGATGCCGATGTGCGCCTCGTCCGCCGACTACAACGAGACGTCCGCGACCGTGGACGCACACCCGACAGCATCATGGCGCAGTACATGACCACGGTCCGGCCGAGTCATCTGCAGTTCATCGAGCCGAGCAAGAGATACGCCGACGTGATCTTCCCCGAGGGCGGTCACAACGATCGCGCTCTCGACATGCTCATCGCCCGAGTGCGCCAGGCCATCGACTGACTGGAGCCGGGTGTGGGGATTGAACCCACGACCTACCGCTTACAAGGCGGTTGCTCTACCACTGAGCTAACCCGGCGATCGCGCTCAGGCTAACGGCGGTGCCGAGCGACTTCGTAAGTCGCCAGTGCGGCGGCCGTCGACACGTTGAGCGAACTGAGGCGACCGCGCATCGGAATGCTCACGATCACGTCGCAGCGTTCACGAACGAGACGCGAAAGACCGGCACCTTCGGCACCCATCACGAGGCAGATCCCTTCGGTCGCGAGTTCGCCGAGATCGAACAACGACTTGTCGGCCGCATCGTCGAGACCCACCACCCAGATACCGACGTCGCGCATCTTGGCGAGCGCGGTGGGCAAACCACCCACGAGTGCCATCGGTACGTGCTCGCAGGCTCCGACCGATGCCTTGGCCACGGTCGGAGTCACGTGCACCGACCGGTGACGTGGCAACACCACACCATCCACTCCGGCGCCGTCGCAGCAACGCAGAACGGCACCGAGGTTGCCCGGATCGGTCACACCATCCATGGCCACGAGAAACGGTGGCTTACCCGGTCGGCGCTTCACCAGTGCATCGAACGGCACCGGCATGAGCGCATCGGCTCGAGCAAGAACTCCCTGAGGAGCCTCGCTGCGCGCCGCGTAGTCGAGCTTCTTGCGGCTCACCTCCACGATCGGCACTCGATTGGCACGGGCCAACTCGACGATGTCCTCGACGATGTCGCTCGCATCACGATCGTTGGCGATCCAGATCTCGTGCACACGACGACGACCTGCGATGAGCAGTTCGCGCACGGCCTGCCGGCCCTCCACTTGAGTGCCGCCCAGATCGTCACGCTCGTCCGAACGCTTGTCGCGACTCGAACCAAGCGCGGTCGCGCGACCCTTGCCGCGACCGGCGGGCTGACCCGGATGACCGGGACGACCCCCCTTCGTGTCGCCATCGCGCCGCGTATTGCGCGCTCCCTTGCCGGCCGGCTTCACCGGACCAGTACGTCCCGCACCACGCGAACTCGGCGCGCCAGCACGTCGACCTCTCCCGGCTGCTCCTGAACTCCTACCCGCCACGATCACTCCCGTCCGGTGCCGCGCACGATCACGGCCGCTGCCCAACACGCAATGCCCTCACGTCGACCCAGCGCACCCAGACCTTCGGCCCGGCGCCCCTTGACTGTGACCGGAGCGCCGACGACACGCGAGAGATTGGCTTGCATCTCGTCGCGACGAGGAGCGAGCTTGGGTTCTTCGCACACCACACTGCAATCGACGTTGCCCACCGACCAACCGTCGGTGGTGATCATCCGAACGACCTCGGCCAACAACGCGAGCGAGTCGGCGTCCTTCCACTTCGGGTCGGTATCGGGGAAATGCTGACCGATGTCGCCGAGACCGGCCGCACCGAGCAACGCGTCGGCCGCTGCATGCGCGATCACATCGGCATCACTGTGGCCGTGCAAACCGCGTTCACCCGCGAACGTGACTCCACCGAGTACGAGCCGACGTGACGCGTCGTCGCTGAAACGGTGTACATCGAAGCCCTGGCCCACTCGAACCGCGAAATCACTCATCGCTACCCCGTGCCCGAAGGAACTCACGCGCCCACTCGAGATCTTCGGGATGCGTGATCTTGCGATTGTCGGCTTCGCCGGGCACCACCACGACGGTACCGCCGATCGATTCGACGAGTGAGGCATCGTCGGTCCCATCGATGTCGGTGAGATACGCCCGGCGGAGAACATCGGCGCGAAAGGCCTGTGGAGTCTGCACCGCGACCATCGTCGCCCGATCGGGGGTGTTGACGACCTTCGGTATCGCACCGGACGCCGAAGAACCGATCGACGATGCCTCGACGACTTCGATCGTTTTCACGGTGTCGGTGACCGGCAGTCCGGGCACCGCACCATCGGCACCCCGCGCCACTGCATCGACCACCGATTCATAGAGATGGTCAGAGGCAAAGGGGCGGGCCGCGTCGTGCACGAGGATCACCGTGGCATCAGCGGGCACGGCGGCCAGGCCGTGGCGGACACTCGCAGTGCGGGTCGGGCCTCCGGCGACTCCGTTCTCCCTCTGGGCGTCTTCGGCGGGCACGACCAACACCACACCGTCACTGCACCGATTCGCGACTTCGAGCGACAGATCCACCACCCGTCGGCCTCCGAGTTCGGCGAACTGCTTCAACGAGCCGAACCGCCGACCGGATCCACCAGCCACGACGATGGTCCACACCGAGCCGCCAACTTTCTTCGACTCGGACTTCGCCATATCAGATGAGGGTAGTACCGTTCTTCGCAATGGCCTACGAGGACGTTCTCGCCCGGACCGACTTCTTCGGCGACGCGCCGTCGGAAGACCTCGCCCGCATCGGTGGCCTCGGCCGCAAGCGCGTTCTCTCGCGCGGTGACCATCTGTTCGAAGCCGGTGAAGAAGCCGAGTCGATGTACATCGTTCTCAATGGCCGCATCGCCATCGCCATAGCGAACGAACTCGACAAGCGCGAGAGCATGGTCGCGCTCATGGAAGCCGGCGATCTCTTCGGTGAGATGGGTCTGCTCGACGAAGGTCCACGTTCGGCCATGGCCCGGGCCATCGAGCCGAGTGAGGTTCTGGAGATCCCCTACGACCCGGTGCAACAACTCCTCGACGGCAATCCGCGCGTCTTCCGTGGAATCGTGCGCATGCTCGCCGAGCGCCTGCGGGTGATGGACGGGGCACTTGCCGATTCGGTGTTCCTCGACGTGACCGGCCGAACCGCCAAGCGGTTGCTCGAACTCGCCGGTAAGAACGACGAATTCGTTCTCCCCGTCACTCAGGAAGAACTCGCCGGAATGGTCGGCGCATCACGCGAGCGAGTGAACAAAGCGATCAGCAGTTTCATTCGCCTGGGTTGGATCGAACAGCACGAGCGTCGCTACAAGATCCTGCTGCGCGACCGCCTCGAACTACGCGCGCGCTAGAAGCCAGTCACGCGCCCGGCCGAAAGCATCGGCTGCGTCGTTCTGTCGATGGGTCGGCCTGGAAACGTCATGGGCGAAACCGTGCTCGGCCTCGCAGTAGAACGCCAGATCCACCCCGGTCTGCCGTAGACGCTCGACATCAGCACCGGGTGTCCAGGTGTCCTGCCCACCGATCACCGCCAACACACGCGACGAATCACCACGGTTGAGGTAGTCGAGAGGTTCCCCCTGATCGGCTCCCCGCCAGGCCTCCGGGAGAGAGATCATTCCGTAGAAGCTCGCGATGCGATCGAACACATCGAGTGACGCCGCTTTGAAACAGTACATACCACCCATGCAGAAACCGATGAGCCCGACTCGGCTGCAGCCGGTCGCGGCCGCCGCCTCACGAAGGTCACGGAACTTGTCGGCATCGCTCAGATCTCTCACCGCCGCAAAGCGAGTGTCGGTATCCACCCCGGCGGGCAGATCGGGAAAAGGCTCGATGGCCACCGTGCTCATCCCCCATTCAGTTGCGAAACGAGCAACATGGTCATCGAACAATGGACGCAACCCGAAGATGTCGGGGATGACGACGAGTCCGCGCTCGGCACCTTCGACGCGCTGGATTTCGGCCGGGGTTCCGGAGGGAAGGGTGATCCGCATGAAGTGATCTTGCCACTTCCCACGAACAACACGATCAGTGCCCGGGTGGCTGCTGCAAACACCACCACGGCCGCGACGAAACGCAACAACATGGCTCGATCCGAGTCGACGACTCTCACCGGAAGTCTCACTCGTCACGTGTGACTCGGCTGCCGTGATCATCGGAGATGGTCGAACGATGCGCTGGGCGCATGACCGACACATCCACGCACATCTCCCTCGCCGCCCAACGTCTCGGGGCTCTCGGACACCGATCGGGGCAAAGTCCCTTCGGTTCGAGCCTGCCGACGGCCACGCGCCTCTGGCTCGACTGGGCCGACCTCGCCACCCGACGTTCCAACATCCGCCGGGTCAATGCGTGGGGGCTTCCGGGTTCACCCGTCCATCATCTCGACCAAGTTCTGGAGCGGTCGGGTTACGGCCAGGGCCCGACCGATGAGGACTGCGACTCGTATCTCTCGCAACTCACGGCCATCGCCAAGTCCGATCAACTCGCGGCCCGTATCGTCGTGCAACGGATCCTCCCCGGCCTGATCGCCACCGCCCTGCGTCGAGGGCGCATCGTCCACGAGGGAGCCTCGGGTGCACTCGACGAGTTGTCATCGGCGGCGTGGGTGGTGATCGCCAAGTATCCGATCGAGCGGCGATCACGTCGGGTGGCCGCCAATCTCTTGCGCGACATCGAGTACCACGCCTTCGTACGCGACGCCCGTACCAAGCGGGCCCGCTCTGAGTTCGCGAGCGAGGCGTCAACGTTGACGATTCTCGGTGCTGTTGCTCCGGGTCGACGAACCTCCATCGTGGCCGGTGTGTTCGGCGCCGACGAATCCTTCGACCCCACCGCCGAGGCTGCCGAGATCACGAGCGTGCTCCACGACCTCGAACGCCTCGGATTGCGTTCCATCGACATGGAATCACTGCACGAGATGCTCTCCGACAAGATCAGTCCGGAATCGGCGCGTGAAGCCGGGATCTCGGCCCGGGCACTTCGCGATCGACGAGCCAACGCCGTGCGGCGTGCTCGCGAACTCCTCAACGTCGAAGACGAAGACTGTTCATGACCACGAACGCGCTCGACAACGCCATGGCCAAGCCAGCCAGGACCGGGTTCATGAGTCCGAGCACGGCGAGTGGTAGCGCAGCGATGTTGTATGCGAACGCCCAGAAGAGATTGGCTCGGATGATCCGCAATGTTCGACGACTCAGGGCCAGTGACGTGGGAACCAGACGAAGGTCTCCACTCACGATCGTGAGGTCACCGGCCTCCATGGCGGCGTCGGTACCAGTTCCCATGGCGATACCGAGATCGGCCGCCACCAGAGCCGGAGCGTCGTTCACTCCATCGCCCACCATGCCCACGTGATGTCCGGAGGCACGCAACTCCTCGATCACCGCCAACTTGTCGGCCGGTAGTACTTCGGCGCGCGTGTCGGCCGCGTCGATACCCAACTGTCGGGCCACGTTCTCCACGACGCCACGCGCATCACCCGACACGATCATCGGACGCACGCCCATGCGTTGCAGCGAAGCAACGACCGACTTCGCCTCCGCCTTGGGTTCGTCGCGCAGTGCTAGTCGAACCGCTGATGCACCGTCGACCACGACCTCCACCACGGTGTCACCCGATGTGACGGCACTCGCCGATCGTCGGACGATCACGGTGTGGCCGGCAACCGTGGCCGACACACCGACCCCGGGCCGATTCACGAAATCCTCGACGGCGAGTGACGAATCGTCGACTCCACGGGCGCGCAATCCCTGCACGATGGCCCGGGCGATCGGGTGCTCACTGCGGGCTTCCACCGCACCGGCCATAGCGAGTATCCGAGATTCGACGCCCGGTGGATCGATCGACACCAAGGTCATGACACCAGTGGTGAGAGTGCCCGTCTTGTCGAGAACCATCACGTCGACGGCACGCGATGCCTCAAGTACGTGCGCGCCCTTGATGATGATCCCTTCACGGGCCGCACGACCCGTGCCCACGAGTAGCGCCACCGGTGTGGCGAGTCCGAGTGCGCACGGACACGCGATCACGAGCACCGATACCGCGGCCTGAAACGAACGCTCGGAATCACCGGTAACCACGAGCCATACCGCGAGAGTGAGGATCGACAAAGTGATGACCGTCGGTACGAACACCGAACTCACGCGGTCGGCGAGTCGCTGAACCGGGGCCTTGGCATCCTGCGCACGCTCGACGAGGCGGGCCATCTGAGCGAGCACCGTGTCGCGACCGATGCGAGTGGCGCGAACCAAGAGCCGGCCGTTCGTATTGAGAGTTCCGCCGGTCACGTCGTCGCCCACAGCCACGTCGACCGGATTGCTCTCGCCAGTCAGAAGACTGCGATCGACTGCGCTCGCGCCCTCCACGACCAATCCGTCGGTGGCGATCTTCTCCCCCGGACGCACGACGAATATCTCGCCGACTCCGAGCGCTCCGACCGGAATCGTGGTTTCGACACCGTCTCGCCACAAGGTTGCACTACGGGCACCCATCGTGGCCAGGGCCCGAATCGCCGAACCAGCGCGCCGCCTCGATACGAGTTCGAAGTAACGCCCGGCCAACAAGAACGCCACGAGGGTCGTGGCCACTTCGAGATAGATCTCGTGGTGCCCCTCGGCCGACATCACCATTCCGTCGTGGATCGACGCACCCGACGATCGCGGCAAGAGCGACATGTCCATCTTCATTCCGATGGATCCGGCACCACCGAGTACGAGAGCCCACAAACTCCACACCATGGCCACGATCACGCCGAGCGACACGAGCGTGTCCATGGTGGTGGTGCCGTGGAGGGCGTTGCGCCACGCGGAACGATGGAAGGTAAGCGCCGACCAACACGTCACCGGCAGAGCAAGTGCCAGACACACCCACTGCCAACCTTCGAACTGCCACGCCGAGACCATCGAGACGAGCATCACCGGAACGGCACCAGCGGCGGCCACGACGAGTCGCCGGCGGATATCGGCCAGGTGAACCTCATTGGCGATCTCAGTTGTCGATTCACCGAGTCCGGATGGTTCGGGCGCAATGGCGCCGTAACCCAGGTCCTCGATGGTGGAAATCAGTGCATCGACGTCGACATGGTCACTGTGCACCGTGGCCTTCGACGTGGCGTAGTTGACCGTGGCCGCCACGCCCTCGATGCGATTGAGCTTCTTCTCGATTCGTGTCGCGCACGCCGCGCACGACATGCCGGTGACGGCCAGGACGACGGGGTCGTCACTGACCGACGGCTTCGAATCCTGCTTCATCGACGGCCGCGACCAGATCGGACCACTGGAGTTCCGTGGCACTGATGACCTTCACCACTTTGCTCTCGAGATCCACGTCGACGTCGGTGACACCCGACAGTTTGACGAGTTCAGTGGTGACTGCTTGCTTGCAGTGTCCGCAGGTCATGCCCGGAACCGAGAAAGTGATGGTGCTCATGGGTGCTCCTCGAACCTCATTCAACCGGTGGCCGTTGCCCGAACGATGGCGGGCGCTTGGCCAAGAATGCACTGATTCCCTCTTGGGCGTCGTCAGACGTGGCGGCACGAGCCATGACCTCCACTGCGTACTGGTACGCCTCGTCCTGTGGAAGATCGATCTGGGCGTAGAACGCCTGCTTACCGAGGGCCTTGGAGTACACCGAGCCGCGAGTGGCGCGAGTGAGCAGGTCGAACACTGCTGAGTCGAGATCGGCATCGGGAACCACTTTGTTGACGAGGCCCCATTCGGCAGCGGTGTGCGCATCGATGGTGTCGCCGGTCATGGCCATCTCGAGGGCACGCTTGCGACCGACGTTGCGTGCCACGGCAACGAGGGGCGTGTGGCAAAAGAGCCCGCCTTTGCCACCGGGGATCGCGAAGGCAGCCGACTCGGCGGCCACCGCGAGATCACACGTGGCGACGAGTTGGCAGCCGGCCGCAGTGGCCAAAGCGTGGACCCGTGCAACCACCGGTTGCGGAATTCCTTGCAGGGTGTCCATCATCTCGGTACACACCGCGAACACGTGACGTGTCGCGTCGAGATCGGCGCCGGCCATGTCGGCGAAGTTGTGGCCGGCGGAGAACACCGGTCCGTTGGCCGCGAGAACCACACCATCGGCATCTGAACCACCGATGCGCCTCAGAGCATCGGTGATCTCGAGCATCACGTCGATGGCGAGCGAATTGCGCTTCTCCGGCCGGTCGAGTGTGAGCGTGACGAACCGCCCGTCACGAACGACTCGGATCGACTCGTAGGTGGGGAACTCGGCCATGACGGCATTCTTCCATCCGGCTCCGGCGGAGCCAGTGCCCCCTCAGGGGCTCGAACCCTGGACCACCGGATTAAAAGTCCGCGGCTCTACCGACTGAGCTAAAGGGGCGGGGGCGGAGCCGGCCCACGAAACACTTCGCAGACCGAACCGACCGGATTCTCAGGCTAGTTCGGGGGAACTGAAACCGACTCTTAGGATCGAGGGGTGCTCGCTTCTGCCCACGCCGAATGTTTCCTTGGAAGCGGCGTGGATACCCCTCGCCCCGCACATCGGTCGTGACGTCATGACTCGCGAGGCTCGCACCAAGAACGGGTTCGCCCCACGAATCTGCGCTGCTTGCGGTCGACCGTTCGAGTGGCGAAAGAAGTGGGCCCGCGACTGGGAAAACGTTCGCTGGTGCTCAGTGGCTTGTCGCCAGCGTGGCGATTGACGAGTTCCGAGCAGCTCCACGTTTTCACTGAGACGAAAGGCTCGCCCGGAACTCCCATTCGGCCAATCGGGCCTTGTCCTCGGCCGACAATTCACTCAAGCGCTCGAGTGTCACCGACTCGATCGTGGCCCGACACTCGAACACGTGGGGGTACGGACCCACCGGTGCTCCGGTGTCGAGACCGACGTCGAATGTCTCACCGCTCATCGAGAACACGACCGGAATCGTCCGCTCGATACGGGCCGAACCGACGATCGCTTCGTCCACCGAGAGGAACGCCGTACCTCCTGCACCGAGACCTCCGTCGTAATCGAACTCCACGACGATGCGATGAGCACCTGTCGTCAACGACTTCCCACGCACGAAAGTGAGCTCTCGACCGAAGGCGTTGTAGAGGAACACCGGTGTGCCGTGATCGAGATACAGGCTCCACCCGGCCATGTTCCCACCCTGGCAACAGATCACACCTTCGTCGTCGGTGTGGCCAATGGTGACGAGTGCAGTGATTCGGTACGAACAATTCTTGAGATTCACCACCACGGGTTCCGGAATGCGCACATGCGCCGTCGTATAGGTCATCTTGGTGAGCCCTCCAAGAGCCTGCGGAACGGCGAATTCGGGATCCAAGCGGAAACCCGGATCGCGTAACGGATACACACCGCATCGACGAGCCTCATCGTCGAAAACCTGTTGCAGTTCGGCCAACTTCTCCGGAAATCGCGCCGCGAGGTCTTCACTCTGCGAGAAGTCGTGGGCGATGTCGTAGAGCTCCCACTTCTCCTGCGGCCCGTCGAACGGCATCGAAACGAAGCGCACCCAAGGCGGCCGACCGTGGAAGCACGACGCCATCCAGCCATCGTGGTAAATCGCACGGTTACCGAGAATCTCGAAGTACTGCGTGGTTCGGTGGCTCGGCCCGTCACCCTCGGTGAACGTGTAGTTCATGGGAACGCCGTCGATCGGACTCTGGTCCACTCCGTTCACGCTCTCGGGATACTCCACGCCGGCGGCGGCGAGGAGTGTCGGCGCGATGTCGACCACATGGTGGAACTGTGAGCACAACTCCCCTCGTCTGCGAATGCCGGCGGGCCACTTGATCGCCATGCCGTTTCGCGTGCCGCCGAAGTGCGAGGCCACCTGCTTCATCCATTGGAACGGCGCGTCCAGCGCCCAAGCCCAACCGATGTTGAAGTGGTTCTCGCAGCGGGCCGAACCGAAGTCGGCCATGTGATCGACGAGCCAATCGAGATCCTCGGGAACTCCGTTCTGGAAACTCGGTGCCGCCCACGCCCCGTTCACGGTTCCTTCGGCCGAAGCACCATTGTCGCCGGTGATGTAGACGACGAGAGTGTTGTCGTCGGCACCGATCTCGTGAAGGTGCTGCAACAGGCGTCCGATGTGATGATCGGTATGGGCGAGGAAGGCGGCGAACACTTCCATCAGTCGCGAAGCAACCGGCTTCAATCGATCGGGGTAGTCGTCCCAGGCCGGAACCCCTTCGGGTCGCTCGGTCAACTTGGTGCCCGGTGGAATGACACCCATCGAGATCTGGCGTTCGTAGATCTCTTGTCTGAGTGCATCCCAACCGGCGTCGAAACGACCGGCGAATTTCTCGATCCACTCGGGTGGTACGTGATGCGGGGTATGCACGGCTGGAGTCGGCAGATACAGGAAGAACGGACGGCCGGGGGCAGTGGCCCGCACCCGATCGATCCAGTCGATCGATTCGTCCACGAGATCCTCGGTGAGGTGGTAATCGTCGCGATCTCGATACGGGAACACCGGTCGGGTCTGGTCGTACACCGCCGGCTCGTACTGCGAAGCCTCGGCGTTGATGATCCCATAGAAGCGTTCGAAACCCATTCCGGTGGGCCAACGATCGAAGGGCCCAGCCGGTCCCATCTCCCACACCGGCGTGAGATGCCACTTGCCGATGCACGCGGTTGCGTATCCGTTCTGTCGAAGGATCTCGGCGACCGTGGCCGCCGACTTCGGAATCACGCTGTCGTACGCCGGGAACGAGTTCGCGCCTTCGGGGATGCCACCCATGTGGACGGAGTGATGATTCCGACCGGTGAGAAGAGCAGCACGCGTGGGTGAACACAACGCTGTCGTGTGGAACTGGTTGTACCGCAGACCACCATCGGCCACCGACTGAAAGGTCGGAGTCGGGACCGGACCACCGAACGTGCTGAACGAACCGAAACCGACGTCGTCGAGCATGATCACCACGATGTTCGGCGCACCGTCGGGGGCACCATCCTTCACGAGGCGCGAGGCAACCGAATCGTCGGTCAGCCGCTCGATGCGACCACCGAAGGTGGGCGGTTGCTTGGGCAGTCGGGGCATCAGTTGCGAAGGCCTTGGTTCTCGAATGCGGCCAACGTGGTGAGTACCCGCAAAGACGATCCGGACACTGTGATGTCTCCGGCCTCGATCGCCGCCGACAATCCCACCGAGCCAGCGAGCACCTTGGCCCACAGCGCAAACGGCAGACAGATGCGGTCCGTCGCACCCACTCCGTCGGTAGGCACCGCCACTCCGTTGCGGACGTGGATTCCGAGTGGGTCCACACCGATGAAATCGACGCCGACGTGATGGTCGAGTCCCAACGCGAGGTCGGGTTCGAGCATCACCCGAAGGATGCGCAACGAATCAGAGGGGTGCATACCCAGAACCTGAGGTTCACGCAGTCGATGCGTTCGTAGACGCGACAGGTCGTTCGAGCCGTCGAGGTCGCGGGCCTTGGTGATGCACCAGTTACGAATGTTGGCCGCCGCCGAGCGATAGCCGACCTCGCGCAACACATCGGCGAGACGCCGTCGATCGTCGTCGGTTGTATCGTGCCGGGCCACCATCCACGATCCGAGTTCGAGAGCCCAGCGCAGATCGTTGGCGGCAACGGCCGCGTCAACGCGTCGCGCAACTTCGTCGGCGCCGCCGAATCCCTCCACCAGTCTGGTCGCCCTCTCGCGGGGTTCGAGAGGGAACAACTTGGCCGGATCACCGTCGAACCAACCGCGGATACCGGCGTGAATCTGACGTACGTGGTGTTCGGCCACGCCGTAGAGCTCCGCCGTGAGGTAGTCGTCGTCGTAGGCATCCGGTAGGCGAATGCTCGACGCGAGTTCGTCGGTGGTCATCCCCTTGTTCAGACCGCGCACGGTCTGATCCCACATGAACTGGATCGAATCACGATCGCCGGTCACCCGCCGACGTATCTCATCGGCACCCACGATGGGCGGGCCGTGCGTCCCCACCAAGTACTCCGAACCCAACGACAGAACATGATCGATACCTCGAAGGATGATCTGAGGATCGCGGTATTCCTCTCCTCGTATCGCGAAAATGTTGAACAACACCGGCCACACGATGTTGTGCACGCAGGTCCCGATCTCCGGGAACCAGAGCGTCAAAGAATCATCGGCGTCGGACGGAGCGTGCGTGACTTCCACCTTCAGACCGGCGATGGTCGTCGTCTCACCACCGCGCCAAGTGATGTTGGCCGGTACGTATCCACCGGTGAACGGGTGATGATCCGGATTGCGGTAGAAGATCCCGAGTCCCACACTCACGATGCCGTCCGGTCCGTCGAGGGGCATGGTGGTGCCGAACTGATGGACGAGCCCACTCGAATACGACGGCCCGATCTCCGACATGGCCCGCGAACGGTTGAACCCGACTTTCTCGTGGGCGTATACCGGCACCTCGTGACCAACCTCTCGGAAGATCTCCTCGGTGCCGTTCACATAGTGGAAGTGCGAGTAGACCACAGCGGCGATCGGCCGATCGGTCACTCGACGAAGGTCGGCGAGGGCCGATCGCATCTCCTCGTTCGACTCACCGGTATCGATGGCGATGATCCCCTCAGGCGCATCGATGAACGTCTGGTTGGAAAGTCCGTTGCCGACGAGGTTCCACACGCCGGGTCGGACTTCGTACAACCGTCGGGCCAGACGTTCGGTGTGCTCGAGGGCGGATCGGTGCACGCGTTGACCACGTTCGGCCGTGACGACCTGCGTCGGATCCGTGTCGAATGAGCGCATGTCGCCTCCCCCGCCCGACATCTTGGCAGAGCAGACACCCCCGCTTCCCAACCTCGAACCCACACTCCGACTCACCGAAAGGAACGAAAGGACCATTGACGTGACGATCAGCGCCGCACAACGCTTCGACTGCACAGCGCACTCGTGACCACCCGGGGAGACGACGTGGTCGACATCACTACCAATCGCCAACGGAGGACGGATGCCGTGTCCATCGGGCGAACTGCTCTTCTACCTTGACCCCATGAGAGCATTCAGTTTCGGAATCATCCTCGTCATTGCCCTCATCGCCGCCATCGGCGGCGGTGTGGCCTTTAGCAAACGCAGGTCATCGATCGATCACTGATTCGACGAATTCCCACAATTGGTGGAATTCGCCCGATTCACCGCCATACTCGACTCATTGATCGGCACGTCTTGCCGTTCATGAGTGGCGTGCGACGTGACGAACATTCAGGTTCGTCAGAGGCTTCCTCCCGGGCATCTCGTTGATGCCGTCCCCCAATACAAAGGAACCTCATGTCCCCCACCAAAACGTCTCCTCGCGTGTCGTCGCGACCCGTCTCCGACGCGGCATCGTTCGTATCCCTCGGCGTACCGGCGAATCTGATCCAGATCCTTGCTCGCGCCGGAATCAACGAGCCTTTCCCCATTCAGCGTCAGACACTTCCCGATTCACTCGCCGGACTCGACATCATCGGTCGTGGTCGCACGGGAAGCGGCAAGACACTCGCGTTCGTGCTTCCCCTCGTCGCCCGATTGTCGGCCGATCGTCGCGGTTCGGCCCCGCGTCAACCCCGTGGACTGATCCTCGTTCCCACTCGTGAACTCGCCGCCCAGGTGGCCGAAACCCTCGATCCCTTGGCCCGCGCTCTCGGACTCAGTCACGTGGTCATCCACGGTGGAGTCAGTGCCGCACCCCAGGTGAAGGCCCTGTCGCGTGGCGTCGACATCGTGATCGCCTGCCCGGGTCGCCTCGAGGATCTGATGCAACAGCGTCAGTGTCGCCTCGATCAGGTGGCCATCACCGTCGTCGACGAGGCCGACCACATGGCCGACCTCGGATTCCTTCCCGTGGTCAAGCGGGTGCTCGACAAGACACCGACCAACGGCCAGCGTCTCCTCTTCTCGGCCACCCTCGACAACGGAGTGGACGTGCTCGTCGAGCGATATCTGCATTCTCCCGCAGTGCATTCGGTGGATTCGGCCGAGTCACCCGTGCCCGACATGGAGCACCACGTGTTGTGTGTGAGCCGTGACGACAAGCCAGCCATCGTGCAGGCTCTCGCATCGGGTCGCGAGCGCACCTTGCTCTTCACACGTACCAAGCACACGGCCAAGAAAATCGCTCTGCAGTTGTCGAAGAACGGCATCCCGAGCGTCGATCTCCACGGCAATCTCTCCCAGAACGTTCGCACCAAGAACCTCGAAGCTTTCGCTTCGGGTGAGGTGCTCGTGATGGTCGCCACCGACATCGCTGCTCGTGGAATTCATGTGGATGACATCACCCTCGTGGTTCACGTCGACCCGCCCGCCGAACACAAAGCGTTCCTACACCGCTCGGGTCGCACCGCCCGCGCCGGCGCAAGCGGCACCGTCGTGACGGTGATGACCCCCGATCAACGAGGTGATGTGGAGGTCCTCACGCGGCGGGCTGGCATCAAGCCCACGCACACCAAGGTGCAGCCCGGACACCCGATCATCGTCGAACTCACCGGCCCGCCGGCCGAGCGTCGTATGCGCAAGATCCCGGCGCCGCAACCGGTGACGCAAGGTCGTCCAACCAACGGACACAAGCCGTCAGGTCAACGGCCAGGAGACGGACGCAAGCCCGGTTCGGGTAACAACTCTCGTCGGCGTCGTCAGCCGGTGGCCAAGCGAAGCACCAGGACGTAATGCACGGTCGCCGCTCCGGCGACCAATGAGTGAAATATCTCGTGAAACCCGAAGATCTTCGGCAGAGGGTTGGGGCGCTTGGCGGCGTAGATCACGGCGCCGATCGAATACATCGCTCCACCTCCCCACAGGAGCGAGGTGTCGATGGCATTTAGGGCAGCCGAGAGTGAACCGATCTCGATCAGTGCACTCCAGCCGACCAACAGGTAGACGCCGGCGATCACCGCGGGCGGAGCCTGCAACCACGCCATGCGGATGATCACACCGATGGTCGCGGCCGTCCAGACGAAAACAAGGAGTGTCACTTCGCTACGTCCGTTCAGACTCAGCGTGGTGACCGCGGTGTACGAGCCGGTGACGGCGAGAAGAATCGCCGAATGATCGAGTCGCCGAAAGGTCCGCTGCGCTGAGTCGCTTAAACGACCCGAGTGATACACGGCCGAAACGCTCAACATGGCTCCGACACCCACGCCATAGATCACCATGGCCACGCGAGCCGTGGGCGACTGGGCCAACGTGATCAGAACGATGAAGGCCGGCACCGACAACACGGCGAACCATCGGTGAATGTGGCCGCGGAGCAACGGACGGGGCAACACGGGTCGGGACTCGAGAATTTTGTTCAGACTCGGACCCTAACCCCCGAAACTGACCAAGGGTCAGCAGCTCACCGAACGAGGACGGTCAGCTCAGCCGACGTCGGTCAGTTGAACTGTCTTTGATGTGTTCCCCGAGACCATGACATCGAACGCCACTCTGACGAAGGATCCACTTCTCGTCGTGTACTCGACGAGAGCATCGATGAGATTGGGAAAATCATAGAGGTAGAGGAAACCCTTGCCATCCGCACCGGTCCTCGACGACTGACCACTCGAATACATCAGCGAGGTGAACCCCGAACCCGGTGGCGGATCGATGCCACGAATCGTGCCGATACCCGTACGAACGGTTGCTCCGGACAATGGAGACCCACCGCGACTTGTGACCGTGACGGTGACGATCCGCGGAACCGGAATCGTGAAGTTGACCACGGTGTCACGCTGAACTTCAACTGGATAGCGGTATGCCTCGACCCGATACGGAAATGGATCGGCCGACCCCGGGTACCAGGTCATCCAGACGCGATAGTCCGTTGCCTTTGGCACCACTGCCCGAAATCGGCCGTTGGAATCAGTGGTCACTGTGATCATTGCAGCTGTCTTGCCAGCAGTATCAAGAGCAGCCGAGATTTCGACCGACGCTCCGGATATCGGGAGACCATCAGAGCGCTTCATCGTTCCTGATACGACACTGGTGGCCGTCGGCATCGCGATCTGAACTTGGGCGCCATCTCGAACCTCAAAGTCGATCGACTTACGCAAGAGCGTGCCATCGGGCGTTGTGAATTCGACCAAGGTCGGTGGCGAGCGATCCGCATCGAACAACCAGAGTTCCGCTACTCCTTGCGAATCGGTCCACCGATTCTGACCGCGAGTGCTGGCAAGCCAGTCGAGACCGAGGTACGGGGTGTAACCCCCTCCATTTTCTGTTTTCACCACGGCACCCTCGAGGCCGTGACCGCTTTCATCGGTAACAGTCATGGTTACCTTGTTGGCGCGAGGCATCTGCACATCGAATACGACATTTTCCGAGGCATCGAGATCTTGGCGCATTCCCTCGATTCGCGACGGGTACTCCTTCTCGCCGGCTGAGAACCACGTCAACCACAAGCGATAGCCCCCTCCACGAGTCACGACCGCTCGGTAATAGCCGTCGGCATCGGTGTACACCCTCTTCTCCGACTGGGTCTCCCCCGACGAGAGTTCGATTTGGACGCCTTCGATGGGAGTGCCGTCGTGGCGCGTGATCCGTCCGCTAATGACAGAAACAGTTGTCTTGAGAGTGACGTCAACTCGTGTGTCTCCCGAGATAACCGGCGAAATCCACTGCTGCGCCGATCCTCCTTCAGGGGTGGTGTATTCCACCCAGAATCCGCCCGCCATCGTTGGGCTGTCGTACAACCAAACCACACCATCGCCAAATGAATTGGTTTCCGCGGTCCGATTGGTCAGATACCGCAACCAATCGAGGATGACTGGAGTGCCAGGACCACTGGGGACCCCGGCACCGGTGGTGGTGTACGGACGAATGATCGCTCCCTGAAGAGGGTCGCCCGAATCATCTTCGACGTGAACAGTCAGCATCCGAGGCATCGGTACTTCGAGGTCGACGACAGTGTCCCCGTCGATCCGGATACTGCTGTAGCCACCTTCGATGAAACTCGGGAAGGGTTGGTCTTCGCCAGGATTCCAAGTCATCGTGAGTCGGTACCCGGAACCGGCCGGTAGGACCACCTGATAACTGCCGAGTTCATCAGTGACCGTCGATGCGCTGACGCTCGTTGTGCCGCTGACTTCGATACGCGCCCCCACCACTGGTTGCCCATCCGTCCGGCTCGCTGTACCTGACAGCAACTTGCCCTCAAACACAGGTGTCGTCGTGAGCGATTCGCAATCAATCGACGGATCTGCCCCATCCTCCTGACAGACGTCGGATTGTGTTCCGCCTGTCGTGGTGTCTGCCCCAGCACCTCCGGAAAGGATGTCGCTCCCGGCATCGCCACTGACGGTGTCGGTCCCGGTGTCACCGTAAATGCGGTCGTTCCCTGCTCCGCCCGATAGCCGATCGTTGCCGACGCCGCCATCGATGATGTCGTTACCACCAGCCCCATCGATTCGATCGTTACCGCCGAGGCCGCAGATCACGTCGTTACCACTCGTGCCGACCAGCGAGTCGGCACGAGTGGTCCCGACAATGGTGCAGTTGCTGTTGTCGAATGCCTTCACGATCGCGAAGAACTGAAAAGTCTTGGAAGATGAGCTAACAGCAGAGAAACCTGGGCTGGCCGACTTGCGAGCAGTGACGACACACGAAGTTGGTCTGGATGCCAACAACTCCGAGCCCGTGACGCTGCAACCCGTGCCACGGGAAGTGAACGCCACCGCACCCGTCCCCGAACCACCAGAGGTGGTGAGGGCGACCTTGGTACCAACCTCGAACGAGACCGTGGAGTTACTGATGATCAGCGGAGCTTGACGCGCCGTCGGCCGACTCATCGCGAGTCCACCGCCGAAAGGGAGCCAGACGAACATCAAACTTGCGCCAACGATCGTGGCCAGGCCTCTGCGGAATCGATTCACTCGGCAGAACTTACGGCGTGGGTGTGGTAGGAACGTCCCCCTCGCTCGGCGCACTCATACTGATTTGGCTCTCCACGGCCACTGGGACGGCCACGGACAGAGAATGACCGGGTGGACCGACCCCGAACACTCGGCCGGACGCGCACGGGTCTATCTGGCTTGCTGTTTCTACTAGCTCAGTGCGTTTTCTTCGTCCTCTGGCTCGGCTACGTCCGAACCTGGATGGATTGGACGAGTTGGGGACTTCTGATCGGCATTCTCTCGACCCCCGGAGTCGTCATCTTCCCGGCCCTCTACTGGATCGTCGAGGGAAACTTCCCCCTCGGCTACTTCGTCATCTGGGGGATCGGAATCGCCCTCGGCATCGCGTCAGCGGTGATCGGTCCGACTGAGAACTCGATCAAGCGATCATCACCGGAATCGCACTGAACTCACCGGGATCGGTTTCGAGTCCCACTCCGCCCTTGACGACGATCATCACGACCGATCCACTTTCGGCCGAACTCAGATCGAGTTCGACGGCGTACGGCTCGCTCGCTTCGGCC
>SYCI01000145.1 GCA_005787035.1 Actinomycetota bacterium
GAGCCGATGATCAGGATGGAAGAAAGGTCGTCGCGTCTCGGCATGTCAGAACCTTCCGCTCGTCATGAGGTCGTCGAATTGGGCGAAGAGGTACCGACTGTCGTGCGGCCCCGGTCCGGCCTCCGGGTGATACTGCACACTGAAGGCCGGCGCGCCGAGAACTCGCATCCCCTCGTTCGTCATGTCGTTGAGGTTGAGATGGGTCACCTCGACCTTCCCGGCGAGCGAGGCCGGATCCACACAGAAGTTGTGGTTCTGGCTGGTGATCTCGATGTGCCCACTCGCCTCGTGGCGAACCGGATGGTTCCCACCGTGGTGCCCGAAGGGAAGCTTGAAGGTGGATCCACCGAGCGCGCGGCCGAGGAGCTGATGACCGAGACAGATACCGAACAACGGCACTTGTCCGACGAGATCACGGATCGTCTCGACGGCGTAGCCGACGGCGGCCGGATCCCCGGGACCATTCGACAAGAACACCCCATCGGGTTTCATCGCCATCACCTCGGCCGCCGACGTGGAAGCCGGCACGACGTCGACCGTCGCGATCTCCCCTAGACAGCGCAGGATGGTGGCCTTGATGCCGAAGTCGAAGGCCACCACTCGACGCGGCCCGCTTCCGACGCGGTACGCGCTTGGGGTGGTCACGGAGGCCACGAG
This sequence comes from Actinomycetota bacterium, assembly GCA_005787035.1. GTDB lineage: Bacteria > Actinomycetota > Acidimicrobiia > Acidimicrobiales > Ilumatobacteraceae > Casp-actino8. Next base: position 658 of record SYCI01000145.1, read on the forward strand.
GTCGATGCCGTCGGTTCCCTTCTCGGCTCGGGCCGCGGCCAGGAGTTCGGATTCACTCGCCGTACCGAACGCACCCGGCATGGCGCCGGTGTCCCGCAGGACGCGGGTCAGGCGACGAGTGTCGATCGACGCGATACCGGCCACCCCGGCCGCCGAGAGCATGTCGTCGAGTCCGCCACTCGCCCGGTGATTGCTGTAGCGACGCGCCGAGTCGCGCACGATCACACCACGACAGTGGGTGCGTGATGCTTCGTCGTCGATCGGCGTGACGCCGTAGTTCCCGATGTGCGGGTAGGTGAAGGTGATGATCTGACCGGCGTAACTCGGATCGGTGATGACTTCTTGATAACCCGACAACACCGTGTTGAACACGACTTCACCGGTGGCAACGGCCGCCGGCGCACCGATGGCCTCGCCCTCGAAGACGCTGCCGTCGGCCAGGACCAGTAATGCCTCACGAACCGACATTCGAAACCACCATTTCTTCAGTATGCATGATCATACGCTTGAGTGCATAATCAGTTATTCTCATTTCGTCGCCGTCCCGTCCACGACCACTGCGACACCGTTCAGGACCGTGTGCCGAACGCGCCCGACGAGGTCTCGACCGTGGAAGGGCGTGTTCCCACTCTTGCTGGCCACGTTCCGCCGATCGACGGTCCAACGCGCCGATGGATCGAACACCACGAGATTCGCTGGCTCGCCCACGGCGACCGGCCGCCCGTGACGGGAATCGAGGCCGGCGATACGCGCCGGATTCCAACTGAGCGCGGCGAGCACGCTGCGAATCGACATCAGGCCGCTTTCGACCAGTTCGGTCAGCGCCACCGAGAGCGCGGTTTCCAGACCGATCATTCCCGGCGGCGCGACATCGAGTGTCTGCTCCTTCAGATGATCGGCATGCGGCGCATGATCGGTGGCGATTGCATCGATCGTTCCATCGGCCAACCCTCGCTTGAGAGCGGCGATGTCAGCCGGCGTTCGCAGAGGCGGGTTCACCTTGAAGACAGGATCGAATCCGGCGAGCATCTCGTCGGTCAGCGAAATGTGATGAGGTGTCGCCTCGGCGGTCACCGGCAGACCATCGGCCTTGGCGGTCCGGACGAGGTCGACGCTCCGCTCGGTCGACAGATGGAGGAAATGCATCCGCGCTCCCGTGAGTCGGCAGAGCTCGATGTCTCGATGAACCATGAGCTCCTCGGCGATCGCCGGCCATCCCGGGAGACCGAGCCGACTGCAACACGCGCCTTCGTGCATCACCGCGCCCAAGGTCAGTCGGGCGACTTCGCAGTGCTGCGCGAGAGTGATGCCGAGATCGCGTCCGTACTCGAGAGCCCGACGCATGAGCAGAGGGTCCTGCACACCGTTGCCGTCGTCGGTGAAGATCCGCACGCCGACCGCAGCCAACTCGGCGAAGGGCGCGAGCACTTCCCCAGCACGCCCGATGGTGATGCACCCCGAGGGGTGCACGTCGCACATTCCGGCTCGGCGACCTTGTTCGCGAACGAACTCGACGACGATGCGCGAATCCTGAGCCGGGTCGGTGTTGGGCATGGCGACGATGGCCGTGAAGCCCCCGAGCGCAGCGGCGCGACTCCCGGTTTCGATCGTTTCGGATTCTTCGCGCCCCGGTTCCCGCAGATGCGTGTGCAGATCGACGAAACCCGACGACACGACGCAGCCACGGGCATCCAGAACTCGCGAGTCATCCAAGGGAGCCGCGCCCGGAGCCACGACGTCGACGATCCGATCGCCGTCGATCACTACGTCGGCCGGACGTCCGTCATCGGTGGTCGTCGAATCGACGATGCGTCCTCCGCTGATCACGGTTCTCATCGGCTCACCTCTGTTTCCGATCCGCCGAGCACGTCGAACAGAACGGCCATTCGCACCGAAACGCCGTTGGTCACCTGGGTGGTCACCACCGAACCGGGCACTTCCAACGGATCGACGACCATCTCCACTCCCCTGTTCATCGGACCGGGATGCATCACCAGCGCCCCGTCCCTCAACTTCCCGGCTCGACGGCGATCGAGTCCGAATCTCGTCGAGTACTCGCCGAGATTGGGCACCAGCGCCTCGGCCATCCGCTCACGCTGCATTCGAAGCATGTACACGACGTCGACTCCGCCGATCACTTCGTCGAGGTCGTCGACGATCTCGACGTTGCCGCCATCGGTCCAGGGCGACGAATCAGGTGGCAACAACGTCGCCGGGGCGACGATCACGACGCGCGCACCGAGCGCGGTGAAGGCTTCGGTGCAGCTTCGCGCCACCCGACTGTGCTTCACATCACCCACGATCGCGATCCGAAGACCAGCCAGACATCCCACCGCCGGGGTCAGCCCCCGTTCGGTGACGATCGTGTGGCAATCGAGCAGCGCCTGTGTGGGGTGCTGATGCCAACCGTCTCCGGCGTTGATGACCGACGCATCCGTCCATTGGCTGATCTGCCACGGAACTCCACTCGTCTTGTGGCGGACGACGAATACGGCCACACCCATGGCGCTCACGGTCTCCACCGTGTCGCGCAGACTCTCGCCCTTGTTCACGCTCGATGTCGAGACGCTGAAGGTCATGGTGTCGGCCGAAAGTCGCCGGGCGGCGGTCTCGAAACTGATACGCGTACGGGTCGAGTCCTCGAAGAACAGACTCACGACGGTCCGACCCACCAATGCCGGAACTTTGGGCACCGACCGTCGATTGACTTCGGCCATGTGCGCGGAGAGTTCCAGGATGCGCACGATTCCGTCCGCGCCGAGTTCGTCGATGCTGCGCAAGTGCTTCACGACGCCGACCGCCGATGGAGGGTCACGCCATCCGGACCGACGACGACTTGCTCGTCGACGCTCGTCGGGATGTTCTTGCCGACGAAATCGGGCCGGATCGGAAGTTCACGGTGCCCGCGGTCGATCATGACCGCCAACTGAACCTGTGAGGGCCGACCGTATTGATTGAGCGCGTCGAGGGCGGCCCGCACGGTGCGACCGGTGAAGAGCACATCATCCACGAGGACCACGCGGGCGCCGGCGAGATCGACGGGGATCTCGGTGACCGCCACCGGCGTCACCGGCCGGAGAGAAATGTCGTCACGGAAGAGCGACACGTCGAGACGGCCGAGAGGTGGTGGCGTTCCTTCGATGCGGGAGATCGCGGCGACGATCATTTCGGCCAACCAGACTCCACCGCGCTGAAGGCCGACCACGACCACACCTTCGACACCCCGATTGCGCTCGATGATCTCGTGCGCGATGCGAGTCACGGCCCGGGAGACATCATCGGAACGGAGGACTTGCACACGATCCGAATCAGTTCCGGTTGTCGGTTCGGGATCGACCCGAGACGTGCGAGACGTCGCCATGTTGTCCTCCGTTCGGGCCTCACAGGACCCGTTTGACGGTCGGTGGAACCCTAGCAGCGGATCGGAATCCTCAACGGCATCGACCGAGGACCTGGATCAGGTCTTCGGGCAAGGGTGACTCGAAGTCGAGCACCTCGTGCGACACCGGATGGACGAACGAGAGGCGTCCGGCGTGAAGGAAGGGCCGATCCATGGGGAGACCGGCCCGCTGCCCACCGTACGTGACATCGCCGACCACCGGATGACCGACCGCCGCGAGATGGACACGAATCTGATGGGTCCGTCCGGTGTCGAGTTCACACGCAAGAACCGAAACCTCGGGCTCGGTGAACTCTTTCTCGACCGCATAGTGGGTTCGCGCCGGCTTACCCGATGCCACCACAGCCATCTTCAGCGGGTCGCGAGGGTCGCGCCCGATGGCGGCGTCGATCGTGCCCGTAGGCGCATCGAGACGACCCCATACGAGAGCGACGTAATGCCGCGACACCTCGTGTTCGCTCAACGCTTCGACGAGCGCGTCGTACGCCTCGGAGGATCGGGCAACGACGAGCAGTCCCGACGTACCGACATCGAGACGGTGCACGATTCCTGGCCGCAGAGGATCTCCCACCGAGGAGATCTCGGGAAAACGGGCGAGCAAACCATTGACGAGTGTCCCACTCGGATTGCCGGCCCCGGGGTGCACGACGATGCCGGGCGACTTGTCGACCACGATCACGTGATCGTCCTCGTACACCACCACGATCCTGACCGAGGGATCGGGACCGGGCGGTTCGTCGCGCGGAATCGCCGATCGATCGACTTCGACGACCTGTCCCTCGTCGAGTCGGATCTTGCCCGACCGCACGACGGCGCCATCGACACTCACCCCACCACGGTTGACGGTCTCGGCGGCATCGGCGCGGCTGATCTCGGCGATCAACGACACGATGCGGTCGAGTCGCTCACCGGCGAGAAGCGAGGGGATCTCCTCGCTCACTCGGTCAGTTGACATCAGGGCTCTCCTCGACCGACGAATCGTCGGTAGCAACGACACGATCGGTCAGCAGGAAACCGATCACCATCAGAGCACCACCGACATTGACGCAGATATCGGCGACGTTGAAGATCGGAAACCACTGGAAGTCGATGAAGTCGACGACCGAGCCATGCATGAATCCGTCACCACGAAAGACACGATCGATGATGTTCCCGACCGCACCGCCGATGATGAGTCCGGTCGACCATCGGGCAACGCGACCCGATTGCCGCCCCAAGGAGAGCAACAGCACGACCACGATCACGGTGGCGAGGATTCCGATCACCGGACCCCAACCCTGGCCACGCCCGAAGGCCATTCCGTTGTTGTAGGCCAGATTGAACTGGAGGGTCCAGATCACATGATCGACGTGACCATCGCCCAGATGATCGACCGCCCACGCTTTGGTGACCTGATCGACGACGACCGCGATCGCGGCGACGACGATCGACAATCGGGCCAACGACAGCCGACCGGCCCGACTCATCGTTGTCCGATCCCGCCAACCCTCTCGGTCACGAGTTCGGTCGCCCACGGAATGAATTCGAGGCGTTCGCGTGGGATCGGCTTGGTCGAGATCAGGCTGTAGCCGTAGTCGCCGGTCTCGATTCGAGCGAGCGCGGCGTCGATCTCGAGGACGGTCTGACGATCCTGATCGGACAGCAACTTGGCTCGCTCGCGTTCGACGGCCAGTGAATCTCCTTCACCACCATCCTCGTCGAATTGATCGTCACCCATGCCGGCGGCCTCGATGAGGCTGTCACGCTCTTTGTCGAGAGCTTCGGCAAGACCGAGATATTGACGACGCTTGTCCTCGAGCAGGACGCGCTGCGCGCGCAGGAAGGTGAGGTCGAAGTCCTTGTTGGCGATGATGCCGTCTTTCGACTTGGGCTTCTTGCCGGGAACCGGGGGCTTGACGAAGACCGGCTTGGCCGGAGTCTTCTTGACGGCCTCCTTCTTCGGGGCCGCAACCTTGGGTGCGACCTCCTTCTTGGGGGCCACGACTTTCTTGGCCGGCGTCTTCTTCGGCGGAACGACCTTCGAAGGGGTCTTCTTTACCGGCGCTTTCTTCACCACCGGCTTCTTGGCCGGAGCCTTCTTCACCGGTGCCTTCTTGACCGGCTTCTTGGCCGGAGCCTTCTTCGCGGGAGCCTTCTTCACCGGCTTTTTCGCCGGAGCCTTCTTCGCCACGGTCTTCTTGGCCACCGGCTTCTTGGCCGGAGCCTTCTTCGCGGGAGCCTTCTTCACCGGCTTCTTCGCCGGAGCCTTCTTGGCCGAAACCTTCTTTTTGGTCGACGTCGCCATTGCTGTTCTGCCTCGCCAATCCTGCTTCTGGGTTGCGGCAGGCTACCGCGGTGCAGTGTCCCCGGCGCGGAACCTTCAGACTGCTTTGGTCACGGAGATGAAAATGTCATCGTCGTCGATCGTGGCCGTGGGCTGGCCCGATCCCCAGGAAATCGACGTCGACAGCGTTTCCTCGGCGATCATCGGAACGAACGGTTGGATCTGCCGACGCATCGACTCGGCCACACCGAGCACGAGATCGATCCGGTCGCTGACCTCGAGACCCGCATCCCGACGAGCCTGTTGCACCAAGCGGACGAGATCGCGTGCCGTTCCTTCGGCGGCCAACTCGGGGGTCACGTTGGTGTCGAGAGTGATCATGCCCACACCGTCGGACAACGTCGCGCTGGCCGAGCCTTCGGCGGCCACCAACTTGAGGGTGTATTCACCCTCTGCGAGTTCGATCCCACCGGCCACGACCCGACCGTCGACGTGCGACCAGTCTCCCGACTTGATGGCCTTGATGACTTCCTGCGTGCGTCCACCGAGCCGCGGACCGAGTGCGGCCGGAAGCGCCTGAAGCACCATCGCCGCATCCGACTCGACGGTCGCCCTCAACTCGACGGTCTTGACGTTCACTTCGTCGGCGATCACGTCGACATAGGGCTGAAGGGCGTCCGAGCCGGGGAACGCGACCGTCACCTTGGCGAGGGGCAGGCGAACGCGGAGTGACTTGCTCTTCCGGATCGACAACGTGGCCGAACAGACGTCGCGGACGAGATCCATCGATCGAACGAGGTCGGGATCGGAGGGTAGGTCGTCGGCGCTCGGCCAGTCGGCGAGATGAACGCTGTCACCACCCGTGAGGCCACGATGAACATGATCGGTCAACAGCGGAAGCAAAGGTGCCGCGACCCGACAGACGATGTCGAGCACCGTGTGGAGAGTGTCGATCGCATCCTGGTCGCCGGCCCAGAAACGATCACGTGAGCGGCGGATGTACCAATTGGTGAGTACGTCGAGGAAGTCGCGAACCGATGCGCAAGCCGCGAAGAGGTCGTATGCATCGAGGTCGGCGGTCGTCGCGCGAACGAGATCGTTCGTCTTGGCGAGGATGTAACGATCGAGCACGTTGGCCGAATCGGTGCGGAAGCGACCGGTCGTGTTTTCGGCACCGGCGTAGAGGGCGAGGAAGTACCACGAGTTCCAGAGGGGCAGCAGGACCTGACGCACCGTCTCCCGAATTCCGGCTTCGGTGACCGAGAAATCCGAACCACGCAGGATGGCCGACGACAAGAGATACCAGCGCATCGCGTCGGCGCCGTACTGATCGAAGACCATCATCGGATCCGGATAGTTCCGCAGGCTCTTCGACATCTTCTGACCGTCGTCCCCGAGGACGATCCCGTGACTCACACAGGTGGAGAAAGCCGGTCGGTCGAAGAGTGCCGTGGCCAGGACGTGCAACGTGTAGAACCAGCCACGGGTCTGACCGATGTACTCGACGATGAAATCGCCGGGATAGTGATTCTCGAACCACTCGCGGTTCTCGAACGGATAGTGCACTTGCGCGAAAGGCATCGATCCTCTCTCGAACCAGCAGTCGAGAACTTCGGTCACGCGCCGCATGGACGAGCGTCCGGTCGGATCATCGGGATTGGGGCGGACGAGGTCGTCGATCGAGGGTCGGTGCAGATCGACGACCTTCACCCCGAAGTCGCGCTCGAGATCCGCGATGCTTCCGTAGACGTCGATGCGCGGGTAATTCGGATCGTCGCTCTTCCAGACCGGGATCGGGGATCCCCAGAATCGGTTGCGACTGATCGACCAATCGCGGGCATTGGCAATCCACTTGCCGAAAGAACCCTCCTTCAGGTGTTCGGGAACCCAGGTGATCTGCTGGTTGAGCTCGATCATGCGCGCCTTGAACTTCGTGACCTCCACGAACCACGACGAGATGGCGCGGTACACGAGTGGCTCACTGCAGCGCCAACAGTGCGGGTAAGGGTGATCGTACGAATCGTGCCGCACCACGACGCCGACGTCTTTCAGGTGTCGGATCACGAGCGGATTGGCGGCGAACACGTGTTGACCCGACCAGTCCGTGACCTCGGCCGTGTACTGACCTCGGCTGTCCATCGGGCAGATGGTGGGGATACCCGCCGCCTGACACGCGAGTTGGTCGTCTTCACCGAAGCCGGGCGCCATGTGCACCACACCCGTGCCGTCGTCGACGGTCACGAATTCGGCGGCCAGGACCTGGAACGCGTTCTCGGTATCGGCGAAGTAGCCGAAGAGCGGCGTGTAACGGCGTCCGACGAGATCGGAGCCTCGAAGCGTCGCCACTTCGGTCGCTTCCGCGAACTCCTTCTCGTAGGCGGCCCGCCGCGCCGAAGCGATGATCGAGCGAGTTCCCCCGAGTTCGAGGACCAAGTATTCGACATCGGGGTTGACCGCGAGAGCGAGGTTCGAGGGCAGCGTCCACGGAGTGGTCGTCCAGGCGAGGAGGTCTTCACCGGTCTCCAACCGAAAACGAACGGTGAGGGCCGGATCCTGTCGATCGCGATAGACGTCGTCCATGCGCGTCTCGGTGTTGCTCAACGGTGTCTCACAACGCCAGCAATAAGCCAGCACTCGGAAGCCCTCGTAGATCAGACCCTTGTCCCACAGAGTCTTGAACGCCCACATGACGCTCTCCATGTAGGGGGTGTCGAGGGTCTTGTAATCGTTCTCGAAGTCGACCCAACGCGCCTGTCGGGTGACGTACCGCTGCCATTCGCTGGTGTACCGAAGCACGCTCGACCGGCAGTAGTCGTTGAACTTGTCGAGGCCGAACGAGGTGATCTCGGGATGTCCCGAGATTCCGAGTTGTTTCTCCGCCTCGACCTCGGCCGGCATGCCGTGACAGTCCCAGCCGAACCGGCGCTCCACGTGGCGACCGCGCATCGTCTGGTAGCGCGGCACGGCGTCTTTCACGAAGCCGGTGAGCAAGTGGCCGTAATGCGGGAGTCCGTTGGCGAAGGGTGGACCGTCGTAGAAGACGAACTCGTTGTCTCCCGTCGCTCCGGCCGGGCGGGCTTCGACCGAGCGTTCGAAGGAACGGTCGGAGGTCCACGTGGCCAACACGTCGGCTTCGATAGCCGGAAACGACGGTTGCGCCTCGACGGCGGGATAGCGGCGGCTCGACATAGGGCCTGTTCAGGCTACCGAGGACGGCTGATCAGATCAGACGGGTCAGGATGCTGAGGAGCAGGATGGCCACGATCGGTGAGATGTCGAGACCGCCGAACGACGGCAGAGCCCGGCGGATCGGACCCAGAACGGGTTCGGTGATCCGCACCACGATGTCCATGACCGAGCGGGCCGCCGAACTACTGAGTGGGAACCACGACATGACGACGCGAATGAACAGCGCCAACTGAAAGAGGTTCAGCAGAACGGCGACGATGTACACGAAGCAGCCCTCAGCCGACGATCAGTAGTCAGCGGCGGGACGGGCCGCCGGCTTCAAGAGGTACACACCTTTGGCGACCTTCTCGATTTTGCCGTGCAGTCCGTAGCAGAGCCCACTGGAGAAGTCGACCATGCGACGCGCGACATCGGCATCGCAACCTTCGGTGTTGAGGATGACCGGGTGACCGTCGCGGAAGCGATTGGCGACTTCTTGAATGTCGTTGAAGCGGATGGCCTTGACTGTGTACGGCTCACCTTGGGCGGCGGGGCCTCCGATCGTGCGAACCGTCGAACCGGTTCGACCGGAGATGGGTCGAGGTTGCACGGACGAGTCATCGACTCCATAACGCCGGGCCGGTGGAACGGGATCGGTGTCGCGGGGTGTGACCTGACGGGCCACGGGACGGGAGAAGTCATCGGCGTCGGTACGACGGGGATCGCCACCGCGCGCGAGTCCACCCGAACGATCGACCACCTCGCCGTCGTCGTAATCGTCGTACGCGTCGTCTTCACCGAGACCGAGGTACTCCATGGCACGCTTGAAAATCGACATGGTGACGGGAGCGTAGTACGGGCAGTCAGGTGACGGGTGGACGGTCCCCGAAGATCGCCGAACCCACCCTGACCATCGTCGAACCGACTTCGAGGGCGATGTCGAGGTCGGCGCTCATCCCCATCGAGAGTTCGGACAACCCGAGGGTCGAGGCCACGTGGGCAACGGTCTCGAAGGCACGTCGGGTGCGGGACGGATCGCCGTCTGTCGGCCCCACGGTCATGAGTCCGATCGGCTCCAAACCAGCGGCCACCGATCGAGTGACGAGCCCCTCCACTTCCGAAGGACGACAGCCGCCCTTGTCGTCCTCGTCGGTCGCGTTCACCTGGACCAAGATTCGGGCTCCCGGAGCACGGCGGGCGATCTCGTCCACGAGAGTGCTTCGGTCGACGGTCTGCCAACAATCGACGAGCGATGCAACCGAGCGGACCTTGTTCGACTGCAAGCGTCCGATGAAGTGGACCGTCGGTCGTTCGAGATCGGCCGGATAGGCGGCCATCTTGGCGATCAACTCTTGGGCGTAGTTCTCTCCCACATCGGTGCATCCGGAGCGAATTGCCGCCACCATGGCCTCGACTCCGAATCCCTTGGTCACCGCGATGAGGCGCACGTCGCGACGCCCGTGGCTCTCGATGCGATCGCGGATGCTCTGAATGCGCTCGGCGACGAGAGCTTCGTTGATCATGGCGCCGAACCTACTCGTCGATGACGATCGCCATCACCTGACGACCCTGATCACCGCGTCGATGGGAGAAGAAGAACTCGGGATGGCACTTCGTGCACGACGCGACCTCCACCACCCGACCGACTCCGTGGCGACCGAGGATCGCCCGCGCGACGGCGCCGATGTCGAGTGCCGGACGACCCGCGGCATCGACCCCACGAACCGGGGGGCCGAATCGGTCCGTCATCGACTCCAGATCGGCGGGTCCGAATTCGTTGCAACAGGTGCCGATGTGCGGTCCGATCACTCCGCTCAGAGGCCGATCATCCCTTTCGGCGAAGACCCGCAGTAGCGATTCCAGAACTCCGTCCCGTAAGCCACGCCAGCCGGCGTGCGCGATACCGATCCCGCGTTCGCCGATCAGAGCGATCGGCGCGCAATCCCCGACCCATACCCCGATCACCGCATCTCTCACCGAGGTGTAGAGCGCGTCGCCGGCGCACCCATCGTGCTGACCGGGATGATCGACGACCAACGTCTCGGTGCCGTGATCTTCGGTCAACATCGTCCAGTCGGCGTCCAGAATGCGACGACGCCCGAGGGAGTCGGTCACCTCGGGACGAAAATCGCCATCGATTCGATGACCGATGGCAATCGTCGAATCGATTCCGACGGGAGCGGCGACGTAAGCCGCCACCGGCTACTTGAGGAACGAAGGAACGTCGAAGTCGTCGTCACCATCGTCGCCGAGCGACAAAGGATCACCCGCGAAGATGTCCTTGGCCGGCGCGCTGCGAGTCGACTGATCCTTCGGGGCCGAGCGACCGGCCGGACGAGCCGAAGGCTTCACCTGCGGCGCGCCGTCCCAACGATCGAATCCGGCGGCGATAACGGTGACCTTCACCTCGTCGCCCATGTCGTCGTTGATCACGGTGCCAAAGATGATGTTGGCGTCCTGATGCGCGATGCCATGGATGATCTCGGCGGCCTCGTTCATCTCCATGAGGGTCATGGTGGACGGTCCGGTCACGTTCAGCAGGACGGCGCGGGCGCCTTCGATCGAGGCTTCGAGCAGATTGCTCGACAGAGCCTTGAGCGCGGCGTCGCGAGCCCGACTGTCGCCACTGGCGGTGCCGATGCCCATGAGCGCCGAGCCCGCGTTCTGCAGGGTCGCCTTGACGTCGGCGAAGTCGGTGTTGATGAGACCGGGGTTGGTGATCAGATCACTGATACCCGACACGCCGCTGTAGAGAACCTCGTCGGCCTTGCTGAAGGCTTCCATCACCGTGTCGCGGGCATCGACCACCGAGAGCAGGCGATCGTTGGGAACCACGATGAGGGTGTCGACTTTCTCCTTCAACTTGGCGATTCCCGAGTCGGCCTGGACGGCGCGACGGCGGCCCTCGAAGGAGAACGGTCGCGTCACGACACCGATGGTGAGCGCGTTGAGACTCTTGGCGACCTCGGCGACGATCGGCGCCGCACCGGTACCGGTACCGCCACCTTCGCCAGCGGCGATGAACACCCTGTCTGCACCCTTCAGCGCGTCCTCGATGTCTTCGCGGTGAGCTTCGGCCGCCTGCCGGCCGACTTCCGGATCGCTTCCGGCGCCGAGACCACGGGTGAGGTCACGACCGATATCGAGCTTCATCTCGGCATCGGAGGTCATGAGGGCCTGGATATCGGTGTTGATCGCGATGAACTCGACTCCACGGAGGTTGCGCTCGATCATGCGATTGACCGCGTTCACTCCACCACCGCCGACGCCGACCACCTTGATCTGACAGATGTAGTTGTTGTGGCTACCAGCCATCGGGTTCCTCCGAATCTGGATTCCGGCACGCCGGAACTGGGCGGGCGAACGAGGGTTCAGCCGCCCCGATTTCCCGACATTCTCTCAGGTCAGGGCTTTGGGTGGGGGGATACCTCAGCGGACACTCGCCTCACCACTCGAGACGTCGATCACCGAATATCGGGCCGAGCCCTCCCGCTTGATGGCGTTGACCAGCGCCACGAGCTTCTCCTGGAACCCCTCGGGCCGACCGAACAGGACGTCGACCTCGTCGGTCAGCGCCAAGGAGACTTCCCCGTCGGGGGTCACGGCGGCCGTCACGAGGCGGACCCGCAGATCCCGAGGTAAGGCATTGATGAGTTGCGCGGCCCCGAGGAACGGCTGGCCCACGAGATCGCCCGCCGAGAGATTGGGACCGGTCCCTCCGATGAAGGGGTAATCGACGAGATCCCCCTCGATCACGTCGAGGACTCGCCCGTCGAGGTCGATGACTCGGTTGAAACCGTCGACGGCTCGGTAGAACGCGATCGGTCGACGCTCGACGATCTCGATGTGAACCCGCGACGGAAGATGCATCGACACCCGGGCCTTCTCGACCCAAGAGATCGCCTCGAGCGACTCGGTTGCGCCTTGCAGGTCGGCCGTCAGGATCGGGTCGCCTTTGAGCGAGGCCACCACGGCACCGACTTTCTCGGGATCGGCGTAGACCACACCTTCGACCGTCACTTTGCGCACCGACAGGATCGGGCTCGTGAGGAGGAGCAACACCACGAGTATCGCCACGACCGCTGACGCAGCGACGATCAGCCACCACAGTCGCCGTCTCCCCTCTTGGCGCCGCACGTTCAGGCGACGCTGACGAAAACGCGCTTCACCCGACACCTTCGCCGGCACCTCGGTGTCGTCCTTGATGACGACGCGTCGACGCTCACCGCGCGGCAAAACGGCCGATGGTTCGTCACGCCGACTCGACGCCCGAACACTCGTCGCCGACTCTTTGGTCGCGACGCTCGTCTTGGTGGCTTTGGTCGCACGGGCCCGGTCGGATTCGGTACGCCGGACTTCAGCTTCGGCTCGACGTTCGTCCCGTTGCTCGATCTCCGCCTGACGAACAGCGGCGGCCTCCTCGGGATCACGGGTGACCCGACGACGAAGGCGCGACCAGCGACCCGTCGGATCGCCGTCGACCTCGGGCGTGACCGATGCTCGGCTTCCCACCGATTCGTCGACGATGCGCACGCGTCCCGAGCCGTCGAACGCGGCGGCGAGCTCGGCTTCGATGTCGGCGTCCACGAGGCCCTCGGTCGGTTCGTCGACGGGAATCTCGAAGTTGCCCTGATCGTCGCGCTCGGTCACGACTCGTCCTCCGTGAATCCGACGAGCCGCACCTCGCTGCGCAGATCGAATCCGGTCGCCGATCGCACGGCATCGTGCACGTGAGCCATCACCGCTCGCACATCGGCGGCCCGACCGTTCTCGTCGGCCTGGATGAAGTTCGCGTGTTTCGTCGACACCTCGGCGGTCCCGATGCGAAATCCGCGCAGTCCCAAACGATCGATCAACTCACCGGCCGAGACCTCACCGGGAACAGGGTTCACGAACACCGAACCAGCGTTCTGCCCACCCGGTTGATTGTCGCGTCGCCAACGCACGATCTCGTCGATGGTCGCCAGGGACTCGGAGGCCGATCCACGCGTCAGCCCGAGTCGCGCGCTCACCACGACGTCGGTGTCACGAAGATTCGAACCGCGGAATCGCAAACCGAGTTCCGAGACGGTGCGGGTCCGGGTCCGCCCGGTCGTGAGATCGAAGACCTCCGTGTCGATCAGACTCGCGGCGATGTCGGATCCGTGGCCCCCGGCATTCATGCGGACGGCTCCACCGATCGATCCCGGAACCCCGACCGCCCATTCGAAGCCGGTGAGGCCGGCGTGGGCCGTCCGGCGAGCCACGATCGGCAGCAAGGCTCCGGCACCGACGATCACGCGGTCGTCGCCGGAATCGTCCTCGGGGATCGTGATCGATTCTCCCGTCGCGCCCCAACGGATCACGACACCATCGAAACCCGTGTCGGCCACGAGGAGATTGCTCCCGCGACCGAGTACGAGCACGGCAACCGGTCGACCATCGATGCACGAGTGAACCTTGGCGAGGTCGTCGGAACCGTCGACCGTGACGACTGCCGACGCCCGACCGCCGACGCGGTAGGTCGTGTAATGACTCAGGCGGACGTCACGTTCGACACGCGCACCGAGAGCCGCCTCGAGCCGGGCGAGGACGTCAGCTTCCATGGCGTCGGGCGAGGACTTCTCGGGGCAAGGTCTCGATGTCGCCACAACCCATCGAGATGCACACGTCGCCGGGTTCCACCAACGCGTCGACGGCGGCCGCCAAGTCGGCGCGACGGGGCACCCATCGCACCTCCGCGTCGGGATGCCGACGACGAACGGCATCGACCACCAACTCCCCCGTGACACCTTCGATCGGACGGGTGCCCGACGCATAGATGTCGGTGATGATCACGAGATCGGCATCGACGAAGGCGTCGGCGTACTCCTCGCTCATGACCGCCATTCGGTTGAAGCGATTCGGTTGGAAAACGGCGACCACGCGAGTCCATTCGCCGCGCGCCGCGGCGAGAACCGCCGCGATCTCCCGTGGCAGATGGGCGTAGTCGTCGACGAACGTCGCTCCAGCGGCCGAGCCGATCACGTCGAATCGACGGCCGACACCGGCGAAGTTCGCGACCGACTCGATGGCCCGATCGACATCGACTCCCGTTGCCACGGCAAGAGTGAGCGCTCCGGTCGCATTGGACACGTTGTGAACCCCACGCAACGGAATCGACACCGAGCGCGAGCCGAATGCTTCACCGTGCACTCGGAAAGTGGTCCGTCCGGCTTCGACGACCAACTCGCTCCAGACGACGTCGGCATCCGCGGACCCATAGGTGATACTCGTGGGAAGGGTGATGCGGCGAAGAACCGGATCATCGGCACAAAGGACCGTCGGCCCCCGAACACCCCCCACGAAATCCGAGAACGACGAGGCGATGTTGTCGAAGGTCTCGAAATGATCGAGATGATCGACGTCCACATTGGTCACGATCGCGGCGTCGAGCGGAAGGAGCAGATGTGTGCCGTCGCTCTCGTCGGCCTCGACCACCAGCCGATCCGAACCCGTCCACGCCGCACCCGACCCGACGTCGCGCACGTCGCCGCCGATGATGAAACTCACATCAGTTCCGGTCGACGAATACATCGCGCGCAACAGAGACGACGTCGTGGTCTTGCCGTGGGTGCCGGCCACCCCGACCGCCGACGCGCGGGCACAGATGGAGGCGAGCATCTCGGCGCGGGTCAGAACGGGTATTCCCGCCGACCGGGCAGCCACCACTTCGATGTTGTCCGGCGGGATCGCCGACGAATGAGTGACGGCCTCCCGGTCCGACACCAGCCGGGCATCGTGACCGATCACGACCCGCACGCCGGCTTCGCGAACACTGCGCAACACCTCCGTCTCGCGGATGTCCGAACCGGTCACGTCGTGGCCCATCTGAGCCAGGACGATGGCGATCGCGCTCATTCCGGGACCACCGACTCCCACCACGTGCAGACGTCGGCGACGTCCGATGTCGAGTTGGAAGGTCACTTGCTCTCGGCTCCACTCGCGACATCGAGCACCAGACGAGCCACGGCACCATGGCGATTGAGATCCCCGAGCGCGAAGGCCCGCTCACCGAGCAGTTGTCGACGGACCGGATCGCGTCGGAGTTCGTCGATCGCCCGCACGATGGAATCCGGGCCGGCTTGGTCGGTGACCAGAAACGCCGCACCGTCATCGACCAACCAGGCGACGTTGGCGGACTGGTGATCGTCGGCGGCTCCCGACCACGGCACGAGGATCGCCGGCACACCGGTGGCCGCTACCTCGGCGACCGTTCCCGCACCACCACGCGCGACGAGCAGATCGGCCCCGGCGTACACCGATGCCATGTCGGCCTCGTAGCCCACGAGGTCGTAACCGATACGTCGATCAGGATCGTTCAGGAGCGGACTCATCGACGCTCGCACCGCTTCGACGAACCGCTCGCCCGCGACATGCCGAACATGGATCCCGGGGTCATCTCCGAATTCTCCCATGAGCGCATGCACCGCATCGTTCAAGGCGCCCGAACCGAGAGAACCTCCGACGACGGCCACGAAGAACGCCCCATGCGACACTCCCAATCGATCGCGAGCCTCGTCGCGCGCGTTCCTTCGATCGACGAGCCTTATGGTCCGGCGCACCGGAGCGCCCGTGTGAACCGCCCGCGGCAACGAAGAATCGGGAAACGCAGTTGCGCATCTGGTCGCCCAGCGAGCCGAGATCTCACTCGACCGCCCGGGCCGGCGGTCGTAACTCACGACGACGATGGGCACGCCGAGCGAACGTGCGGCCAACACCGCCGGCAGGGACGCGTACCCACCGACACTGACCACGACGTCGGCGCCGAATTCCCGCAGGAGACGTCGCGCCCGACGCCGAGCGGCGAGCAGTCGTGGCACGAAGCTCAGATTGCGACGAATGTTCGTCGGCGACAACGACCGCTGGAGCCCGGTCACGTCCAACGTCTCGAGGCGCAGTCCGGCCTCCGGGACGAGGCGCGTCTCGACACCTCGCGCGGCTCCCATGTACAAGACGTCGCTCGTCGGGACGCCGAGGTCGGCGAGGGATTCGGCGATGGCGAGAGCCGGGAGCACGTGGCCGGACGTCCCACCGCCCGCCAGCACCACCCGCGTGGTCATCGTGGGCGGCGGGCGACGTTCATCAGCAGACCGGCCGCCGCCATCGAGACGACGAGCGAACTTCCACCGAATGAGATGAACGGCAGGGTCAGGCCCGTCACGGGCATGATGCCTAGCACACCACCGATGTTGATCGCGGTCTGCACCAGGAGCCAACAACCGATACCGGCCGCGAGGAGATATCCGAAACGCTCGCGACAACTGATCGCCACTTGGAACGCGAAATAGATGAGGAACGCGAACAACGTCAGGACGCCGACCACACCGAGCAGACCCATCTCCTCGGCGAGAATCGAGAAGATGAAGTCGCTGTGGGCCAAGGGCACGTAACCCCATTTGCCGGTGCCGGCGCCGATCCCGGTACCCGTGAGCCCGCCGTTGGAGATGCTGATCCACGCTTGGTACACCTGGTAACCGTCGGCCTCGCGGGTTCCCCGGATGTCGAGGAACGACGTGAAACGGGCCATCTTGTCGGCATCGGTCAACAGGTAGAGGAAACCGAGAATTCCGCCGACCACGGAGAGTCCGAGCAGTGGCTTCACCGGAGCGCCGGCGAGGAAGAGCACCGACAACCCGATGGCACCGATCACGACGCACGTCCCGATGTCGCTCTGGACGACGGCGATGAACACCGCTGCGCCCACCCACTTCAGATACGGGAGCAATCCCGCCTTCCAGTCGGCCAGATTCTTCTCGCGTCGGGTGAGGAGGTCGGCGCCGTACACGATGAGGAACAACTTCATGAACTCGGCGGGCTGCACGTTGAACGGACCGACGACCAGCCACGCGTGAGCACCGTTGACCGAACGGCCGATACCCGGAACGAAGGGCAACAGCATCATGGCGAGGCCGACACCCGGCAGGATTCGCGCGATGGTCGACAGATACGAGAGACGGAGTCGGTAGGCGACGAACATGACCACCGAACCGATGGACGCCCACATGAGCTGCTTGCCGAAGTAACGCCAAGGTGACCGTCCGTTGTGGAACGAGACGATCGAGGATGCCGACAGGACCATGACGATGCCGAGTAGAACGAGGGTCACGGTGACGGCGGCGATCACATACAGACCGAGCGGCTTGGGCGCACGACTCACGTCCTCGCGGAGACGAGTCCGGCGAGACGAACCACTGCGACGACGACGCTGAGCCTGAACGAGCGCCTGACGACGACGATCGGCGATGGAGTTCCCTCCCCGACGGGATCGGGACACGGCAGCGGTCATGAACTTGCTCCGATCAACTCGCGGACGCAGCGTGCGAAATCGTCACCCCGGCGGGCGTACCCGTCGTACCAGTCGAAACTCGTGCAGCCAGGAGACAGGAGAACAGTGTCGCCGGTTTGGGCCAAGAAGCGGGCGATGGTCACGGCTTGTGCCATCGACGTCGCCCGGTGAACGGGCCGCACGCCGTTGAACGCCGCCTCGACTTCGTCGCTCGAATCGCCGATGGCCACGACGGCGCGCAGACGAACAGCCTCGGTGGCGATCTCGGCGAGGTCGAGTCCCTTGTTTCGGCCGCCGGCGATCAGCACGACGTCCTCGAAGCCGCGGAGCGCGGTCTTCACGGCATGAGGGGTGGTCGCCTTCGAGTCGTCGAACCAGCGGATGCCATCGGCTTCGGCCACGAACTCGATGCGGTGGTGCGGCGCGGCGAACGATCCGAGTGCGTTCACGACTCCCTGTGTCTCACCGAGTCCGCTCTCGAGTACGAGTGCCGAAGCGCAGAGCGCGTTCGTCACGTCGTGCGGAAGGGCGCGCGACATACTCGCGACCGGAGAGATGGGACCGCGGGGCCCGTGCAGCGCACCGTCGACCACCGAATAGTCGGCCCGATCGCGCCCGAAGGTCACCCGGCGACACGCGGCCCGCCCGAGATGGCGCATCACGACTGGGTCGCCGACCCATCCGATCGCAGTGTCGGTGGCCCGGACCGCCGACCAGATGCGCGCCTTGGCCGACTCGTAGGTGGCCAACGATGTGTGCCAGTCGAGGTGATCGGGTGCGAGATTCAACCAGGCCGAGGCTTCGGCACGAAACGTGGTGCAGAACGCCAAGCGGAAGCTCGTGGCCTCCACCACGAAACTGTCGACGTCGAGGTCGAGGGCGGCGACCATCGGAACTTCGGTGTTGCCACAGGCCACGGTGCGCCGACCAGAGGCCTGCAACATCGCTGCGGCGAGAAGCGTGGTCGTCGTCTTTCCGTCGGTACCGGTCACGGCGATGATCGGTCGCGGTCCACCGGGCCGTTCGGCTTCCCATTCGTACGCGAGATCGAGTTCGGTCACGACGCGACGGTCGAGCGAACGCGCGAGTTCGATCACGGCGTGTGATTCCGGCACACCGGGGGCGGGGGCGATCGTTCCCGAACTCCGGACGAGTTCGGCGAGTCGGCTGGACGAGGGCGCGAACTCGATGTCGATTCCGAGCGAGGATCCGAAGCGTTCGAGTTCCGAACTCTGACGATCGTCGACGGCCACCACGTCGATCCCTCGATCGATGAGGGCCTTCACCGTCGCCTGACCGGCGACCGCCAAGCCGTACACGAGCACTCGCTCGCTCATCGTCCCACCATGTCCGAGATCCGGGTGAAGTCGCCGATGAACATGGCGAGCGAACCGGCTACGCAGACTCCGCCGATGATCCAGAAGCGGATGATCACGGTGGTTTCGGGCCAACCGATCAGTTCGAAGTGGTGATGAATGGGCGTCATCTTGAAGAACCGGCGCCGGCGACCGGTCGCCCGGAAGATCGCCATCTGAATGGCCACCGAACCGGCCTCCATCACGTTGACGCCGCAGATGAAGGGCAGCAGGAAGTGCGTGTTGGTCGCCACCGCGAGGAGACCCAGAGCGGCACCGATACCGAGGGCTCCCACGTCACCCATGAAGATGCGTGCCGGAGCCGCGTTCCACCACAGGAAACCTCCGCAGGCACCGGCGAACGCCGCCGCGAGCACTGCGAGGTCGAGCGGATTCACGGTGCCCCCGGCCAGTACTCCGTAGATCTCGGGATTACGGAACGACCAGTAGCCGATGATCGTGAAAGCAAGAAAGCCGAACAGGGCCGATCCACCGGCGAGTCCGTCGAGGCCGTCGGTGACGGTCACCGCGTTGGTCGTGGCCCACATCATGAGTCCGGTCCAGACGACCCATAACCACCACGGAATCTCCCAGCCCGGCCAGTCGTAACGAGTGAACGAGATCGTCTCCGAGATGTCAGTGGCACTCACCAACACCCACGTGATCACGCACGCGAGCGCGAGGGTGATGAGCCCCTTCTTCTTCCAGAAGATGCCCCGGTTGTGTCCCTTGTTGACCTTGATGACGTCGTCGAGCAAACCCATACCGGCCATCACGACGATGCCGGCCCAGATGATGAGAGCCTGATTCGAGAATGCGAGGCCGTCCCGGATGTGGGCCACGACCCAGCCGACGAAGGCCGCCCCGATGATGGCCAGTCCACCCATGGTCGGGGTGCCGGACTTCTTCTTGTGATGTTCGGGACCGTGATCCTCTTTGCCGAGAATCGGCTGACCCTTGCCGCGACCGCGGAAGAAGCCGATCAGGAATCGGGTCGCGACGAGCGACACGGCCATTCCCATCAAACCGGCGATCATCACGGCGATCATGCGCGCCCTCTCAATGCTTCACGGGCGACGACCCGATCGTCGAACGCTTCCACCGTAGTCCCGAAGGTCTGGGTGATTTCGTGACCCTTGCCCGCGATCACCACCACATCGCCTTCCGCGGCCCGACCGATTCCGAGTTGGATCGCGTCGGCGCGATCGACGTTCACACCCACCAGTCGGTGGCGAAGGTGATCGGGTATTCCGGCGACGATGGCGGCGTTGATCGACTTGGGGTCCTCCGATCGAGGATTGTCCGACGTCACGACCACCTCGTCGGCCAACGTCGCGGCGATCTCACCCATCAGAGGTCGCTTGGCCTTGTCCCGATCGCCACCACAGCCGAAAACCACGATGACACGACCATTCGGATTGGAGTCGCGAGCCGAGCGCAGAACGGCGGCGAGCCCATCGGGCGTGTGCGCGTAGTCGACGAGTACCGAGAAGTTCTGCCCGCCATCGATGCTCTCGAACCGGCCGGGTACGGCAGGCACCGATGCCAGTCCCTCGACGACGGCGGCCGGATCGATCCCGATCTCACGCGCGACCGTCGCCGCGGCGAGCGAATTCGACACGTTGAACGAGCCCCCGAGCGGAACCCGGATCGGCAGACCGCGCCAGGCGTACGAATGCGACACGGCGGTGATCGACAGGTCGGTCAGATCGGCCCTCCCGAACGGCACGACCTTGACCTGGCAATCAGCGGCGAGGCGTTCGCCGAATGCGTCGTCCACGTTGACGACGGCGATGTCGGTGAAGGTCGAGTCGAACAGACGAGCCTTGGCCGCGAAGTAGGCGTCCATCGTCCCGTGGAGATCGAGGTGATCCCGCGAGAGATTCGTGAAGACACCGGCCGCGAATCTGGTCCCATCGACGCGATGCAACTGAAGAGCGTGCGACGAGACCTCCATGGCCACGCCCTTCACGCCGCGGGCGACACAATCGGCGAGTGACTCCTGCAGAACCGGTGCCTCAGGCGTGGTGAATCGTCCGGAGAGGGTTCCCATGACCTCGGTCGTCCAGCCGGCCGCGCGCATGATCGAGCCGATGAGTGCCGTCGTCGTGGTCTTGCCGTTGGTTCCGGTGACACCGACCAACTGGAGGTGAGTGGACGGCGTTCCCCAGATCGCCGCCGCCAGTCGGCCCATGGCCAGCCGGACGTCGCGCACGACGATCTGAGGAACGCGGGCATCGACCGCTGGCAGGCGACGGTCGACGAGAAGGACGGTGGCGCCTGCGGTCACGGCGTCGGTCGCGAAGTCGTGACCGTCGTGCCGAAGACCCCTGACGCAGCAGAACAGATCGCCGGTTCGTACGTCGCGAGAGTCGCAGGAGATTCCATTGACCGATGCGGTCGCTGTGCCCTCGACCCCGACCAACTGATCGGCGCACACGGTTGCGAGACGGTCGACCGTCGTCGCAGTCGCCGAACGAGGCATCGTCGACATGGCCGACTTCAGCTCGCAGCCGGCGGGCAGCCGTTGTCTCCGGGCGGCGGGACGATGCCGCGTTCTTGAATGGCGACCTGCGCGAGTTTGGCGAACACCGGCGCAGCCGCCGTACCGCCGAAGCGGTCGCGACTCGACGGATTCGGTTCGTCGATCGAGACGAGGATCGTCACCTTCGGATCGGCGGCGGGCAGGAAACCCACGAAGGTGGCGAAGTAGGCGCGGGTGCCGTCTTCGGTCACATAGGTCCCGTTGTCCTGGACCTTGTATCCGGTTCCGGTCTTGCCGGCCACCGAGATCCCCTTCACCTGGGCGCGGGTACCAGTACCGGCGCACACGACGTCGGTGAGGATCTTGGCCATGGTGTCGGCCGTGGACTCGGAGATCACGCGATGGGTGTCACCGATGGGTGTCCCCCAGATCACGCCCTTGTCGTCGATGGTCGAACGAATGAGCCGCGGCGCCACGTACACGCCGCCGTTGGCCACTGCGTTCACGGCCGAGACGAGTTGCAGTGAAGTCGTGGAGAATCCGTAGCCGTACGTGATCGTGGCCTTTTCCGAACCCCGGAACTGATCGGCATCTCGAAGCGAGCCGGCGCTCTCACCCGGATACTCGAGTCCGGTCATATGACCGAAGCCGAACTCGTCGAGGTAATCGTGGAGGCCGTCGACGCCGATCGACTCGGCCGCCATCATCGTTCCGATGTTCGAAGAGTGCACGAGGATGTCGTGCAGGGTCATCGGCTCGACATCGTGCGGATAGGCGTCCTTGATCGTGTACTCGTAATCGGTTCCCTCGTCGAACACGAAGAATCCCGGCACCTGATAGGTCGTCGACGGCGTCGCCGCGCCCGAGTCGATCGTGGCCGCCACGCTGAAGATCTTGGCCACCGAACCCGGTTCGTGGGCTTCCACT
The DNA here is from genome assembly GCA_005787035.1 of Actinomycetota bacterium. Classification (GTDB taxonomy): domain Bacteria; phylum Actinomycetota; class Acidimicrobiia; order Acidimicrobiales; family Ilumatobacteraceae; genus Casp-actino8. The sequence goes on from SYCI01000145.1 coordinate 23,563, forward strand.
GCGGCGAGGTTGCCGCTCGTCACCTCGACGACGCCCTGGTCGTTGCGGCGCACGCTCGAGATCGCGAGAACCTCTCCACTCACGGTGTCGAGCACGATGGCGTTTCCGCCCTTGGCGACGAGTTCCTCGACGCGCTGAATGAGGGCCTGCTCCACTTGGAACTGCATCGAACGATCGATCGTGAGGACGAGATCCGTTCCGGGTCGCGCCGCCTCGACGACTTTGGTGCCTCCGGGCATCGTGCGCCCTGAGTGGTTCGTTTCCCGCACCATGGTTCCGTCCAGTCCACGCAGGACCTTTTCGTACTGCAATTCGAGACCGGCCGCACCAACACCGAACGGGTCGGTACGACCGACGACGTTGCGCGCCAGGCCACCGGCCACTTGTTCGCGCTTGGGTTCGGTCACACCGTCGATGCCGGCGAGGTTGAGCGACAGGATCGCCTGGGCGACTCCGTCGTCCACGAACCGCTGGACGTACACGAATGTCTTGGATCGATCGGAGATCGAGTCGACGAGTTCGGCCTCGGCGACTGCATCGATCCCGAGCATCTGAGCCAGCACGTGGGCGGTCGCGACCGGGTCGGCAATGGCCTGCGGGTTGGCGTAGATCGACGTCGAGGGAACCGTGATCGCCATCTCGTTGCCGTCACGATCGAAGATCGTGCCGCGATCCGCCGCCACCGTGAGATAGATCTCGCGCTGAGCCGTGCCCTCGGCCCGCAGACGCGTGCCGCTGAAGAACTGGAGATTCACGAGCTGAGCCACGAAGGCGATGAAGACCGCCATCACGATCACGAAGGCCGCCTGTACTCGGCGACGCGAGGAACCCGCCTTCCAGCCGCCGAGGGAGCGGCGACTCGTCGTTCGGCGGGGTGAGGTCTTGCGTGAGCGATCGACTTGCGGACGAGTGGTGGCGGACTTCGAACCCGAGGACGACGAACGCGACGACGAAGAACGCGAAGTCGTTGCTCGCGATGCCACACGCGACGACGAACGTGAGGTCGTCGAACGAGACGTCGAACGAGACGAGGTGGGGGTCCGGCCTGCCGACGAACGACGGGACGAGGGGGTACGACTGGGGCGACGGTTCACGGCTTTCCTCCGACGATCGACTTGAACTCTCCGTACGCCGCGAACGGATCGACCGACGTCTCGAGCAGTTCAGGATCGAGACCACCCGTCGAAACGAGTACCTGAGCCACTGTGATCGGGTCGACCGACGTGAAGTCGGCCCCCTTACCGGGCTCCATCCCGAGCGACATCGCGTTGGCCTCGAGTCGACCCGGCTCGCGCAACCTCGAGCGCTCCACCCGCAACGCGTTGTAGCGATCGCGTTCGGCCCGGATCTGCGACTCGATCCGGTCGATGCGCATCTGTCGTTCGGCGATACGGGTCTGGAACGAGACGACGGCCAACATGACGAGGACCAGACCGATCACCACGGTCAGCACCACGAGGATGAGCCGACGACTTCCGCGACTCGCCGACTTCTCGGCCACCGCCTTGGCGATCTTGGACGTCGGGTGCTTCTTGGTCGAGACCTTCTTGGGAACCGGACGCAGACGCGTGGACTGACGCTGCTCGGCCCCTCGGGTCGTCACCCGACGCGGCGTAGCCGGCCGGGTCGTCGTGCGACGAGGTGTGGTCTTCAGTGCCCCGGCCATCAGATCGCCTCCACCACTCGAAGACGGGCCGAGGTGCTTCGCGGATTGCGGTTCTGTTCGGCGTCGGAGGGCTTGCGCGCCGTCCTCACGAGTTTCACCGCCGGCCGGGCGCCACAGACGCACGGGAGGTCGGTCGGGCACGAGCATCCACCGGTCGAGTGGAAGCGGAAACGTTCCTTCACGATCCGGTCTTCACCCGAGTGGTACGACAACACCGCCACCCGACCACCACGCAACGTGTTGGCGATCGCCCGGTCGAGGGCCGCGGGCAGAATCTCGAGCTCACGATTCACGGCGATCCGCAGGGCCTGAAAGGTCCGCTTGGCCGGATGACCGCCTCGGCGGCGGGCCGGTGCCGGAATCGCGCTCGCGATCACCGAAGCGAGTTCGGTCGTGGTCTCGATCGGGCGCGCCGCGCAGATCGCTCGAGCGATCCGACCGGCGAATCTTTCGTCGGCAAAATCACGAATCAGATCGGCGAGCTCCCGCTCGGTCGACTCGTTCACCAGATGATGAGCGCTTCGTCCCTCGCGTCGGTCCATACGCATGTCGAGCGGGGCGTCGGTGCGGTACGAGAAACCGCGCTCACCAGCGTCGAATTGGTGCGACGAGACGCCGAGATCGAAGAGCGCACCCGCCAGAGCCGACACACCGTTGTCGGACATCGCGCGATCGAGTTCGTCGAAGCGCACGTGCGAGAACATCACGCGCCCGCCGAAACCGGCCAGATGCTCGCGGGCGGCTTCGATGGCCGCCGCGTCTCGGTCGACCCCGAGGACCGAAAGGTCGGCACGAGACTCGAGAAGCGCCCGGGCATGACCGCCACCACCGAGCGTTGCGTCGAGAACGCATCCGGCGGGCACGGTCGCGAACGCGTCGACGATCTCGTCGACCATCACGGGCTCGTGCTCGAACACAGCTGCCGACATCACAGTTCGACTCCGGCGATGGCCTCGGTTCCGAGGGCGATCACCCGCTCGTTGCGCGACGGTTCCCAAATCTCGACTCGGTCGAAGGCACCGGCGACGATGACCTTGCTGTTCGGGGTCAGACCGGCGTAGCTCCGGAGACTTTCGTCGATCGTCACCCGACCCTGGGCGTCGACGGCGACCTCGACCATGCTGGCCGCCAGCGCACGGCGCTCCTGCTCGCTCTTGTCGCCCCGCTTCACGGCGGCGGTGATTTCTTCGGCGATGGTCTCGGCGACCTCGGCGGTGACGACGGCGATGCACTTGTCCTGGCCGAGCACCAGGTAACAGCGCGGCTCGAGACGGCTGCGGAAGGTCGCCGGAAGCGCGAGTCGACCCTTCGGGTCGAGCTGTCGCTCATGTCTGCCGACGAATACCTGCACTTACTGCCCCTCGCTGCCTCGTGGTGGTCCTCCTACTCTGCTCCCCACTTCCCCCCTCTGTCAACCACTTTCCTCCACTTCTCTCCACTTTCTGCCCCCGAGCCCCCTCCCAGCCCCAACCCGCTCAAGTTCGGCCCTCCGGCGGCCGATACCCGGGCGTGTTTCGACGACTAGCCACCGGGTTGACCCTGGGAGTTCTCTCCCTAGTGGCCCCTCTGAGCTCGACCGGGCTCGGGCACTCCCCGGTCGCCCTCGCATCGCCGTCCAGTCCGTCTTTGCCTCGTCTCGGCGACCGAGGTGACGTGGTCCGTTCGTTGCAGAAGGCATTGATCGCAGCCGGAGTGAACGTGCCGGGCGGCGCCGACGGCATCTTCGGGCGTGGCACTCAAGGTGCCGTCCGCACATTTCAGGAATCCGTGGGTCTCCCGGCCACCGGAGAAGTCGACGAGATCACCGGCCACCTCCTCGGGTTGGCCCCTGCCCCCACCTTGCCAACCCTTGGCCAACGGGGCGATGCAGTTCGTTCACTTCAACAGGCGTTGATCGATGCCGGCGTGAACGTACGTGGCGGCGCCGACGGCATCTTCGGTAACGCCACCGCGGCGGCCATCAAGACCTTCCAGACCGCTCGGAAGCTTTCGTCGACCGGTGTCGTCGACGTGCGTACCGCGATCGCCTTGCGCATTCTCCCGGTGACGAAGAGTTCGACACCCTCCACCCCGCCCACGAGCACGACGAGTGAGGCGAAGGCCCGCACTCTCGCCAAAGTCGGCGATCGCGGCGAGAAAGTCGTCGTTCTACAAAAGGCCCTCATCGCAGCCGGCGTGAACGTTCGTGGCGGCGCCGACGGCATCTTCGGTAACGCCACCACATCGGCCCTTCGCACGTATCAAGAAACCGTCGGTCTGGCCGCCAACGGCCGCCTCGACGACCCGACCGCTCAGCTTCTCGGACTCGTGGAGGCACCCGAGCGTCCGCGACGTGGCGATTCGGGCGACTCCGTGCGTTCGGTTCAGAAGAAGTTGATCGACCTCGGCTTCCGCATCGCCGGTGGGGCCGACGGCGATTTCGGCTCGGCGACGTCGCGGGCCATCTCCGCGTTCCAGCGTGAGCGCGGCTTCGAAGAGACCGGCAAACTCGATCTGCGCACCTACGGCGTACTGATGGCGAGCAAGAGCGGATCGGCCACCACCGACACCGGTTCGACGCCGACGCCGACACCCGTTGCCGATGGTCCGGCCACACCGGTGGCGATCTTCCCCACCCAGGGACCGTGCTGGTTCACCGACACCTGGCACGCACCACGATCGGGTGGTCGAGTGCACCAAGGCGTCGACATCATCGCCGCAACCGGTCGCGCCGTGTACGCCGTGGCCGACGGGACGATCACCCGGGTCTTTTTCGACCGACCCGGATCACTCGGCGGAAATGCCGTACGCCTCACCGCAGCCGACGGCACCTATTTCCACTACGCGCACTTCTCGAAGTTCGGCGAGGGAATCGAAGTGGGTTCGAAGGTGAAGGTCGGTCAAGTGATCGGTTACGTCGGCAGTACCGGCAGCAGTTCGACCCCGCATCTTCACTTCGAATACCACCCCAAGGGTGGGGCGGCCGTGAATCCCTACCCGATCGTGAAGGCGATCAACGGTTGCCAGAACACCGAATTGCTGACGCCGTCGGCTTCGGAAACCTCAAGCGCCGATTGATTCGCTGATCGTCGCGCCGACGACTCGACGCACATCTTCGTACCCGAGGCCAGTCGAGGCCGCGGACGAAGCGACGTCGTGCGAACTGAAACCATCGACCACGAGCAGTTCGTCGAGGATGCTCGGGTCCCAATGGATGGAGAGCGCGCACTGAAAACGCGCCCAGTCGCGCGTGCGCCGCTGACTCACACCCACGACTTTGGCTTCGCCGGCGAAGAGTTCACCGGGTCCGCGACCATCGAAACACACGAGTGAGGACCACCGCGTACGAACCATCGGCCCGTCGTGTCGCTCGAGCCCGCTCACACCCACCTCGGCCAGACCCCGCGCCCACGCGTCGGCGAGCCAGCGACCGGCAGTGGACACATCGTCGTTCCACAGCGCATGGCGACGGGGAATCAAGACGTCGAGCCACACCACCCGACCCGAGCCCACGATGACGATCCCTCCCCCACTGCGCCGCCGGGCGACATCGATACCGCGCTCACGACAGGCCGACTCGTTCACCAGCGCGTTGGACTGAGTGGACCCGAGTACGAGAGAAGTGCGATCACATTCGAGCCACCACAGGTGGGGCTCGGGCGATTCGGGAAGCGGCCGACTGTGAAGTTCTTGCGCGCTACCCGACCAGCGTTCCTCGATGATCGTCATCGGACCTGTCCGACCGACTACGACGCGCGAGCCAGATCGAGATACGGCTTCCAGGCTTCGGGGACCCGCCCCACCGAAACCGTGACCCACGCGAGTTCGCGCGGCGCCTTGGGCGGACGGGCGAGCTTCATGCCCGCTTCGTCCGGAGTGCGATCACGCTTGTCGAGATTGCAACGTCGACAGGCCGCGGCGACGTTCTCCCAGATGTGCAGACCTCCGCGAGACCGCGGCATCACGTGGTCGATCGAGTCGGCCAAACCTCCGCAGTACTGACACCGATGTTCGTCACGGGCGAAAACGGCCCGACGCGAGAGCGACGTGCGACGGTGGTACGGAACCTTCACGACGTAGCGCAGTCTGATCACGACCGGATTGGGCAACGAGGTGGACGCCGATCGGAGCAAGGTGCCGTCGTGTTCGACGACGTCGGCTTTATCGGACAGAACGAGGCAGGCTGCCCGGCGGGCGGGAACGACGCTCAGCGGCTCGTAGGTCGCATTGAGAACGAGCGCGCTCCTCATGGGTCACCTCACCCGTCGCCGGGTGTACCTCGATCCCACGTACGAATCCACTGCAGGTATTTCAGCACATCTTGCGGAGCGAACGACGCCGTTTCCGAACCGTAGTAAGCCTCTTTGCGGAATCGGAGATAGTCGCCCGCCGGAACCGGCACGAAGGGGCGACGAGTCCACCACCGACTCGGGACGAGCCGGACGTAGGCCACGATCGCGGCACGCCAGAGGACCGGACGAACCAGCACGGCGAGCACCACGGCCACCCACGACCGCAGTCGACGTATCAACGCGGCTCCTTGGGCAGACCCAGCACCATCTCACCGATGATGTTCGACTGGATCTGCGATGAGCCGGCGTAGATGGTCCCCGCCCGGGCGTTCAGGAACGAGCCCACCCAACTGGCCGAACTGTTGGGTGCCGACCGGTCGTCGGGCTGGAACGCGTTGCTGGGAAGTCGACCCGTCGGGCAGAGCGCGGCCGCGCCGAGGATCTCGAGCGACAGTTCGGTGACCTCCTTGTGGTACTCGCTCCAGTAGCGCTTGAAGACGCCGCCGTCGGGACCCGGATGATGTCCGGCAAGAAACTTGGTAAGGGTTCGCAATCCGAGGAATCGCATCACCTGGACCTTGCTGTAGGCCCACGCGAGACGTTGACGGATTCGGGGATCATCGGCCACACCACATTCCTTGGCGAGCATCAACAAGCGGTCGATCTCGGCCTGGAAACGAACCGGCACCGTGGCCGCACCTTCTCCGCGTTCGTAGCCGAGCAGGGTCATCGCCACCGCCCAACCGTTGTTCACGCCACCGACCACGTTCTCTTTCGGGCACACGGCATCGGTGTAGAAGACCTCGTTGAATTCGCTCTCGCCGCTGATCATCTTGATCGGCCGCACCTCGATGCCGGGTTGCCGCATGTCGACCAGGAGGAACGAAATGCCCTTGTGCTTGGGCGCGTCGGGATCGGTGCGCGCCAACGTGAAGATGTGGTCGGCGAGATGACCGGCCGAGGTCCAGATCTTCTGACCGTTGAGCACCCACTGATCTCCGTCGAGTCCGGCACGCAATCCGAGACTCCCGAGGTCGCTCCCCGCATTGGGCTCGCTGTATCCCTGACACCAAACGTCGTCATTGGCGAGGATGCGCGGTAGGTAGTACTTCTTTTGTTCCTCGGTCCCCCAACGCAACAACGTGTTACCGAGCATCGTGATTCCGAAACCGTCGTTGGGTCCGCCGGTCGGAACACCGGCCCGGGCGAATTCCTCGGCGAGGATCACCTGCTCGAGGGCCGACAGGCCACCGCCGCCGTACTCGGCCGGCCAGCCGGGCGCGAGGAAGCGTTCGGCGTGCAAGACCTTGCGCCATTCCATGACCCACGCACGAACTTCGTCACCTTCGAGTCGACCGATGCCGGGAAAGTCCTTCGGAAGGGCACGAGCAAGGAAGTCCTTGACCCGGTGACGAAACTCTTCGGCTTCTTCGGTGTAGGTGGGGTTCACGAGGTCGAACCTAGTCGCCGAGAACCGCTCCGATCCCCGACCAAGCGAGAGCAGCGGCACCGACCAGACCCGATCGATCTCCCAGCGCAGCTGGAACGATCGTGCATCCCTTGGTGAACGTGAGGCGTGAACGCTCTGCGAACTCACGGCGGGCGGCCGCGTAGAAATCATCGCCCCAACCGAGGCCGATGCCCCCACCGATCACCGCCAACTCGACACTGGTGAGCGCGGCGACCGACGCGAGGGCCCGCCCGAGGTAGGCCCCGTTGCGCAGGACGAGTGCACGTTTGGTGTAGCGCGCCTCCTGCCCGGTCTCTTCGAGCAAGGCCACTCCGGACGCGTAGGCCTCGAGACAGCCGTGAGCTCCACATCGACACGGCCGACCTTCGGGCTCGACGATCACGTGACCGATGTGTCCGGCATTGGTGGACTCGCCTTGCAGCAGATGACCGTCAATGACCAGTCCGCCACCCACTCCCGTGCCGATGATGACTCCCACGAAGTCAGCGTGACCTCGCGCCGCGCCGAGCCAACCCTCACCGAGCGCGAAAGCTTTCGCATCGTTGTCGACGAAGGCCTCGACCCCCAGAAGATCGGCGAGTGAAGTGGCGAGCGGAAAGTCGCGCCAGGCCGGAATGTGAAGGGGCGAAACCGTGGACCCTCCGGCAGCCATCGGCCCGCCACAACCCGCTCCGCAAGCAACGACATCGATATCGGGCGCGGCGGCGCGGATGCGATTCAGAAGACTCGCCAGCGCGGACCACGGATCGCGACTCGGAGTTGCGATTCGATCCCGAACGACGATCGAACCGTTGTCGAGAACGACGGCGGCGGCCAACTTGGTACCGCCGATGTCGACGGCGACGACTCCTCGTTGGCGGGGAAGGTCAGTCGGGACGTCGGGCGACACCCGCACGCGCCTTGCGAATCGCCCCGGCGACGTCCTGGATGCCGGCTCGTCCGATGGCCCGGGCGTTGCGTTCGATGATCGCGAGCAGGATCAACATGCCGATGAACACGCCGAAGGCCGCAACGAAGTGCAGCTGCAGGGCGACCACGAGGAGGGCGATACCCGCGACGAGTCCGAGAATCGACCAGCGAACCGTGCGCACCGAGTGCTGATACAGACCCGAGGGCGACACCGCCTTCGCGAAGTCGGAGTCGTTCTGCAGTTCGGCTTCGATCTGCCGCAGGATCCTCTGTTCGTCATCGGAAAGACTCATCGGTTTCACTCCTCTCCGGACATTGTCACAGAGAACCGGCCCGGGGGCAACGCGTCGACGAGCGACTATTCCTCGGCCTCGGGTCTCGTTTCCGCATTCGGACCCCACGGACTCGAACGGGTCCGGCGAACCGAGCCGGCCGGAGCGATGGCATCGTGCCCGAAACGATCACGAATCGCGTCCACCGCCCGACTCGCCGGCGACCACTTGCGGTCCATGGCCGACACGTCCGGACCGGCATCGTCGGTCGCATCGAATAGTGACATCTGCTCGACCGGCTCCACGAAATTGGCCACGCTCACGCCCACCAGACGGACCCCGATGGCGGGGTCGAATGACGTCAGCGCCGAGGTGAGGGCTACGACGAGCGCCGGCGCGGTGGTCATGGGCGCCTCGGGTGTGACCGACCGGGTGATCGTCTCGAACGACGAGAAACGGATCTTCAACGTCACCGTGCGGGCCGCCCATCCATGTCGACGGAGCCGGGAGGCGACGAGATCGCTCAGACGTACCACCTCGGCCCGAATCTCCTCCACCGAGTGGATGTCGCGTGAGAACGTCTCCTCCTGGCCGATCGACTTGGCTTCGCGTTCGGAAACCACGGCTCGATCGTCGTGACCGCGTGAGAGCTCGAGCAGATGCGTTCCGTGCGCCCGGCCGATCGATCGCAGGACGACTTCGTCGGGAAGCGCGGCCAGATCACCCACCGTGTGGACGGCGAGTCGCTCGAGTTTGCGAAGAGTCGCCGGCCCCACACCCCAGAGCGCCGAAACCGGAAGTGGATGGAGGAACTCAAGCTCGTGACCCGGTTCCACCACGAGAACACCGGGACCGTCGACAACGCCCCGCGGCGTCAAGCGTGGCTTGGCGGCCTTCGATGCCAACTTGGCGATGAATTTCGTGGCCGCCACACCCACCGAACACGGAAGGTCGAGTCGCTCACGGACCTCGTTGCGGATTCGAGTACCGATGTCGGCGCCGTCACCGAAGAGCCGCACCGCTCCCGAGACATCGAGAAATGCTTCGTCGAGGGCGATCGGTTCGACGAGAGGCGTGATGGAACCGAAGATCTCGTGAACTTCACGACTGACCTCGGCGTAGTGAGCGTGATCTCCCGGCAGAAACACCGCCTGCGGGCACAACCGCTTGGCTTGTGACGACGCCATGGCCGAGAAGACTCCGTAGCGACGGGCTTCGTAGTTCGCCGCCGCCACCACTCCCCGGGCACCCGAACCACCGACCACCACCGGACGACCGACCAGCTCGGGGTGGCGCCGCATCTCGACCGACACGTAAAACGCGTCCATGTCGACATGAAGGATGGTCCGACTCATGACTTCCGCCGACGGCCCCTTCGCCAGTCCTTCCATGCCAGAGCCGTCACGAGACGGAAGGCTTCGCCGATGATGTGGTGACTGAGCTTCGATTCACCGCGCACTCGATCGGCGAAGACGATGGGGATCTCGACGATCCGCCCGCGACACCGTACGAGTCGATGGGTCATCTCCACCTGGAAGCCGTAACCCTCGGCGGTCACTCCCTCGAAGTCCATCCGCCGCAACGCATCCGACGAATAGGCCCGAAAACCACTCGTCGAGTCGTTGACGGCGAGACCGAGCATCCCCGCCGCGTATCGGTTGCCCCATCGGGAGAGAAACCGACGTAGGTAGGGCCAATTGACGCAATCTCCTCCGGGTACGTAGCGGCTGCCGATGGACGCGTCGGCACCGAGGCGGACCGCGGAGACGAGTTCGCGAAGGTACACCGGGTCGTGCGAGAGGTCGGCGTCCATCTGCACACAGATCGACGCTCCTTCGTCCATCGCCTGCCGAAATCCCGCTCGATAGGCCGCACCCAAACCTTGCTTCCCGGCTCGACACAGAACCCCGACCCGTCCGTCGCGCGCGGACATCTCTTCGACGATGGCGGCCGTACCGTCGGGACTCGCGTCGTCCACCACGAGGATCCGCGCCGCTGACAACTCGCGCCGAACACGGGAGATCAGATCAGCGATGTTGTCGGCCTCTTGGTAGGTGGGCACGACGACCCACACGCCATCTCCGTCGGTGCCGACCTCTTCTGCTCCCACGTCGCGAGCCTACGATGATCCCGTGTCCAACGAGCGTCCCCTCTCGGCTCTGCCGTCTCCACTGGCTCGCGCGCTCGCGTTCGTCTCGATCCTCATCGGCGGCCTCTCTGGTGGACTCATCGGCTACGCGTTGGTCGACATTCAGTACGACGGATCGGCACAATGGCCACTCGGCCTCGGAATTCTCGTCGGATCAGTCGCCTCGGCCGCCGGGACCGCCGTCGTCGCCATCCTGGTCCTGCGGGCCATCGGTGAATGGCGCAGTATCGACGACCGATGACGATCGACCCCACGAGTCTCATGAATCTCGCGGCACGGGTCGCGCGTCGCGCGGGTGATCTCGTGATCGAAGGTCGTCGGCGAGGCAGCGTTGCGGTCGACACGAAATCCTCGGCCACCGACATGGTGACCGAATGGGACCGGCTCAGTGAACGAACCATCGTGGGTGCCCTACGAGACGCTCGGCCGGACGACGGCATCATCGGCGAGGAGGGCACCGAGGTCGCTTCGCGATCCGGCGTGTCATGGCTGATCGACCCCATCGACGGAACGACCAACTTCCTCTACGGATTGAGCGGCTACGCGGTCTCGATCGCGGCCGTCGATGACGACGGCTCACTCGCCGGCGCGGTGTTCTTGCCGGCGACTCGCGAATTGTTCGTCGCCGCCCGCGGACAGGGTGCGTGGCTCGGCGGGCGTCGGCTGAGCTGCTCGCGCCTCACCGATCCGGCGACGGCACTCATCGGAACCGGCTTTTCGTATTCGGCGGCCCGTCGCGCCGAACAGGGTGAACGAATCGGTCGCTTACTCCCCCGTGTACGCGACATCCGTCGGTTGGGGGCGGCCGCTCCCGACCTCTGCTTCGTCGCCGACGGTCGCATCGATGCGTACTTCGAAGAGAACCTCTCAGCGTGGGACTTGGCCGCCGGAATCCTCGTGGCCACCGAGGCCGGGGCGATCGCGTCCGACTTCTCCGGTGGACCACCCCGCCCGGCCGAGGTTCTCGTGGCTCCGCCGGCGTTGCATCCGCACCTCGTCCGACTCCTCGCCGACTGATCACCGGCGGACACGCCGATTATCGGGCAACATGGAGGTGTGGGCACGCGAATCCTGACCGTCGAGGACGATGAGCGCATTCGTTCGGCCGTGAAGCTGGCCCTCGAAGACGAGGGCTGGACCGTCGACGAGGCCGCCAGTGGAGAAGAAGCGGTCATCCTCTTCTCGCGCCAGCCGTCCGATGTCGTTCTGATCGACATCATGCTTCCCGGTATCGACGGCTTCGAGTTGTGCCGGACGATTCGTCGAACGAGTGACGTTCCGATCGTGATGGTCACCGCCCGCGCCGATACGCACGATGTCGTCGCCGGACTCGAAGCCGGAGCCGACGACTACCTCACCAAGCCCTTCGCCCCCAAGGAACTCTCGGCACGTATTCGCGCTCTGTTGCGTCGGGCCCGCCCCTCGACACCCGGCAACGCCCGCTTGGTGTTCGGCGACCTCGAGATCGTTCCCGATGAAGGCAAAGTTCTGCGCTCCGGAGAAGAACTCCACCTCACCAAGACCGAGTTCCGACTCTTGTGTGAGTTGGCCCAAGTTCCCGGCCGGGTCTACAGCCGCGAACATCTCCTCGATCACGTGTGGGGTTACGACTATTTCGGTGACGGACGACTCGTCGACGTTCACGTTCGGCGCCTGCGAACCAAGGTCGAGAGCGACCCCGCCAATCCGCGTCACGTCGTGACGGTTCGTGGCCTCGGCTACCGGCTCCAGTCCTGAACTTGGCCGACGTGACGACTCCGCGGAGCCGCTTCCGATTCGGCATCGGATTACGAACCCGCATCCTTTTGACCTTCGGACTCGGAAGTCTGGCCCTCTCGGCGTTCCTGGCGTTCACCACGTACAACTTCACCCGCTCCAACGTCGTCGACGACCGCGAGGCGAGCGCGATCGACCGGGCCTACGACGGCGCGGTGCGGATCTCCGGTGATCTCCGATCCAATCCGGCCAACGTGCAATCGGTCGTCGATCGCTTGGGTGTGGATCGACCGCTCGTTCATTTCCGCGGAACCTGGACCGCCGGCGATGCGCGCTTCTCGTCGGCTGAGGTTCCCGCCAACCTTCTGACGGCGGTCCTCGACGATCGGCGTCCCTCCACGATGCGTCTCGATGTGGGTGGGGAACTCGTCCTCGCCGTGGGCATTCCCCTCGAAGAGGTCGACGGCTCGTACTTCGAATTCGCGTCGCTCGAGGAGGCGCAGAGCACCCTGCGCAGCGTCGGTCTGGCCCTGATCTTCGCGGCCGGCATCACCACCTTGCTCGGAGTCGTGCTCGGCGCCATCTCGGCCTCGCGTTCGGTACGACCGTTGACGGCCGCCAGCCAAGCGGCCCGGGCCCTGGCCAGTGGTCGCCTCGACACCCGACTCGAAGCCACCGACGACCCGGATCTCTCGGTTCTCACTCAGTCGTTCAACGACATGGCGGCCGCACTGCAGACGCGCGTCGAACGCGATGCCCGCTTCACATCCGATGTGAGCCACGAACTCCGCTCACCACTCATGACTCTCTCGGCGAGTGTCGAGGTCATGAAGGCACGTCGCGACGAGATGCCCGAGCGAGCCCAGGCCGCACTCGACCTCCTCGTGGCCGACGTGGCCCGCTTCCAAGGAATGGTCGAGGACCTCCTCGAGATCTCGCGCTTCGATGCCGGTGTCGTCCGCCTCAACGTCGACGAGCTGCTCGTCGGCGAATTCGTTCGTCAAGCGGTGGCGGCGAGCAGTCTCCCCCGTTGCCCGGTACTCGTCTCGGCCCAAGCCGAGAACATGATGATCCGCGGCGACAAACGACGGCTCGCCCGCGTGATCGCCAACCTCATCGACAACGGCCGTATCCACGGTGGCGGTGAAGTCGAGATTTCCGTCTTCGTCCCCGACGACGAGATGCCCGCCAGCACGGTCTGGATCACGGTCGAGGACCACGGCTCGGGTGTGCCCGTGGAAGAGCGCGATCTCGTCTTCGAGCGCTTCGCCCGCGGTGGGGTCGCCGGACGAAGGAGCAGTTCGGAGGGCGCCGGACTCGGGCTCGCGCTCGTCGATGAACACGTGAAACTCCACCGCGGTCGGGTGTGGGTCGAGGATCGCCACGATGGAACGGAGGGTTCGTGTTTCATCATCGAACTACCGGCCGAGGCCGTATGAAGCGCCTCGCTCCGCTCGTGCTCTCGTCGATCCTCGTCGGGTGCGGACTCTCACCTGATGCGGCCCCTCGCGACATCCCGAACGCGGAGCAGAAGGACCTCGTCGAAGTGGTCGCCGGGGCGGCGGGCGCGGCGGGGACCGGACGCATCTACTTGGAACGCACCGACGAAACCGGTCGGAGTTTGCTCTCGGCCGTGCCGCGCCAATTCGACCAGGACCCGACATCGATCCTGCGCTCACTCGTGACCGGTCCGACCGAAGACGAGCAGAAGACCGGACTTCGCAGTGCGATTCCTCAGGGAACCAAGGTCATCAGTGCGCGGTACGTCGCCAACGATCTGGTGAAGGTCGATGTGTCGTCACGGATATTCGACGCCACCGGTGACGACCTCGTTGCGGCCATCGCCCAGATCGTGTTGACCCTCGCCGAGATCGACGGTGTCGAGCGCGTCGTGATCGTGGTGGACGGCCAACCTCAGGAGTGGCCGCGGGGCGATGGAAGTCTGACCACCGATCCCCTCACCGAATTCGATTATCCGGGGCGCGCCGCCTCGAGCCAGCCGCCGTATCCGGGGATCATCGTCGACCCGTCGACCACGTCCTGACGATCAGCCGAAGAAAACGTCGGCGACTCCGTGCAGTAGCGACATGTCGAGTGTGCGCGTCCTCCCGACCACCTCGCTCAACGCAACTCGGGTCATCGCACCCCCGCGCACGGCCACCATGTGACCCCACGAACCATCATGGGCCGCATCGATGGCCTCGAGTCCGAAACGAGTCGACAACACGCGATCGAAGGCGGTCGGGGTGCCACCTCGCTGTACGTGACCGATCTGAACGACCCGCGCCTCGATTCCCGTGCGGCGTTCGATTTCGGCGGCGACGTTCACACAGATCCCGCCGAGTCTCGGACGGCCGAGTTCGTCCTTCGAGTACTCCGGCACGTCCATCGTTCCCGCAACGGGTCTCGCTCCTTCGGCCACGACGACGAGCGATGCATAACGACCCCGGGAATGCCGACGCTCGATCGTTGCGCAGACGTCTGCGATGACGAAGGGCTCCTCGGGAACGAGGATGACCGTGGCGCCACCTGCGAGACCGGCGTGGGTGGCGATCCAGCCGGTGTCGCGACCCATGACCTCCACCACGACCACGCGATTGTGACTTTCCGCCGTGGTGTGCAGGCGGTCGATCGCATCCGTGGCCACCTGCACCGCCGTGTTGAAGCCGAAGGTCGTGTCGGTCCCGACGACATCGTTGTCGATCGTCTTGGGAACTCCGATGACCGGTAGCCCGATCTGATCGTGGAGCATCGATGCCACGGTGAGCGATCCGTTGCCACCGACGACGATCAGACCGTCGAGGCGTTCGGCATCGAAGCAGTCGCGAACCCGGTCGAGGCCGTCGGCGTGATCGAACGGGCTACCGCGACGAGTTCCGAGAATGGTTCCACCCCTCGGGAGGAGTCCCCGCACACCGGCCACGTCGAGGCGGATGAATCGACGTTCCATCACTCCGTCCCAGGAGTCGATGAAGCCCAGAACCTCATCGCCGTGATTCGTCACACCCTTGCGCACGATCGCCCGGATCACCTCGTTCAGACCCGGACAATCACCACCCCCGGTGAGCACTCCGATACGCACGAGAACAGGTTACGGGTGGAACAATGTCGACGTGGCTTGGGATTCGACGCGGGTGGTGCCATGGGGACGCCTGTCTCGCGAGTGGCTGGTGTACGCCGTGGTCATGATCGTCGCCTTCGTCGTGTTCCTGCGCGACAGCGTGAACGGAGGATCCGTTCTCGGGCTGGCGGCGTCCTATCCGTTGTACATGTTGTTCGGTGGTTTCCTCGCCAAGATGGGCTACCAACGCAAGACCCTCCGCGACATCCGGTCGCAGGCGCGTGAGGTGCGCACTCCCCCGCCCTCCGCCAAGCCGGCCACGCGTCGCCCCGCGCCCACCAAGCGAACCTCGACCGGTCCGTCACAGCATCGCAAGAAGAATCGCTGACGTGTCGGCCGACTACGTGCTCGCCATCGATGCCGGCACGACCGGCGTCCGGAGTCGTGCGGTTTTCGCCGACGCGCGACCGAGTGTTGCGAGTTATCGCGAGTTCACTCAGCACTTTCCGATTCCCGGTCGGGTCGAGCACGACGCGCTCGAGATCTGGGCGGCGGTCGTCGCGACCATGGGCGAGGTGATCGCCGCCTGTGGAACGCCGAGCGCCATCGGCATCACCAATCAACGCGAGACAGTGGTCGCGTGGAGTCGCTCGACCGGACGTCCGCACGGGCGGGCCATCGTGTGGCAGGACCGTCGCACCGCCGACACGTGCGAACGTCTCACGGCCGAGGGTCACCTCCCCACGGTGCGTCGGACGACCGGACTCGTCCTCGACCCATACTTCTCGGGCACCAAGATGGCTTGGATGCTCGCCAACGGCGTCACGGCCGATGACGATCTCGCATTCGGGACGATCGACACCTGGCTGATCTGGCAACTCACCGGTGGTCGCACCTTTGCCACCGATCCGTCGAACGCGAGTCGGACCATGCTCTTCGACATCGGCGCCCTCGAGTGGAGTTCGACGATGAGCGAGATCCTCGGTGTTCCCCGACGCGCGCTCCCGGAAGTCCGACCGTCGAGTGGACGCTTCGGAACCACTGCCTGTGATGGTCTTCCGACGGGAATCCCGATCTCGGGTGTGGCCGGAGATCAACAGAGCGCACTCTTCGGTCAGGCGTGCTTCACGACCGGCATGGCCAAGAACACCTACGGCACCGGCAGTTTCGTCCTGATGAACGTCGGCACCTCGTGCCCGGAGCCATCCGAAGGCCTTCTCACCACGGTCGCTTGGTCACTCGACCAAGGTGACGGCTCTCCGACCACGACCTACGCCCTCGAAGGAGCGATCTTCGTCACTGGTGCCGCAGTTCAGTGGCTTCGCGACGGCCTGGGGATCATTGCATCATCAGCCGACATCGGACCCCTCGCCGAGTCCACTCCCGACAGCGGGGGCTTGTTCGTGGTCCCGGCATTCACCGGACTCGGAAGTCCGTGGTGGGACCCGTACGCCCGTGGCACGGTCGTGGGCATCACTCGTGGCACCACGCGTGCGCACTTCGCTCGCGCGATCGTCGAGGCAATGGCCCTCCAGACACGCGATGCGGTCGAAGCGATGGAGCGCGCCGGTGGCGTTCATCTTTCGGAATTGCGTGTCGACGGTGGCGCGTCGGTGATGGATCTGCTGATGCGGATCCAGGCCGACCAGTTGGGTATTCCGGTGCGGCGACCGGTGGATCAGGAGACGACAGCGCTCGGGGCGGCCTTCCTCGCCGGACTCGCCGAAGGAGTGTGGCCGTCTCTCGACTCAATCAGCCGACGTTGGCAGACCGATCGGCTGTTCGTACCGTCCCCGGAAGATTCGCCGGACCGACGCGCGGCCGACGAACTCCACACGACCTGGCTACGCGCGGTCGAACGCTCGCGCAACTGGGCTCACGACTGAACGACCGTCCCCACGACACGGCCGATCAGGTCGAGCTGTTGTCGCTCACGTTCACGGAACGCCCGACCGCGTCGCTCCCCCGCGAGCGCCGAACCCGAATCGCCCAGCCGACACCAGATGACATCGGATGGCGTGTGCTCCGAACGAGCATCGGCGGGAAGATGCGACGTACCCGCCAGGAATGCGACGAGCCATGCCGTGTCGGGGATCGTTCCGTGGGCGGCCGTCAACTCGGAGGTCGCCAGATCGACCACGGCCACCCAGTCGGCCTCGAGTAATTCGGAGGTCTCGTTGCACAGCGTTTCGAGGCGACGATCGTGATCCGACTCGAGCACCGCTGCCACGACGGCCAAGGCCATCACACCATGGTCGGGACGTTCGGCGTCGATCTCGTGCAGATCTTCGACCGCCACACCGTCGACCGTGCTGAGCGCAGCCACGACATCATCGGGCGAACATCCATCGGGCAGGCTCACGGTCACCTCGTCGATCGCCATACCGGCTCCTCGTTCGAGGATTTCGATGCCGACCACGTCGGCGCGCGCCGAGCCGATCGCGGCCGCGACCCGGCCGAGCGTTCCGGGCCGATCCGGGAGCCAGAGGCGAACGACGAAGTGCGGCACGGGTGAAGGAATCGGGACGCCGAAGAACGCGGTTCAGCCGAGTTTGGTGAGGCCGCGCTTCAGGTTGCGGATGCCCTGTGCGATGCGCTGCTCGTTCTCGATCAGCGCGAAACGCGCGAAGCCCTCGCCACCCGGGCCGAATCCGACACCAGGCGAAAGTGCAACTTCACACTCACGCACGACCAACGAGCAGAACTCCACCGACGTGAGATCGGCGTACGGTTCGGGAATCGGCGCCCAGACGAACATCGAGCCCTTCGGAGCCGGGATGTCCCAGCCGATTCGCGACAGGCCGTCGATCAACGCGTCGCGCCGACTCTGGTAGATCGAACACACCTCTTCGGGATAGTCCCCGGCTTCGTTCATGGTCACGGTCGCCGCGATCTGGATCGGCTGGAAGGTGCCGTAGTCGAGGTAGCTCTTCAACTTCACGAGGGCCTGAACCACCTCGCGGTTTCCGAGGAGGAAGGCCACGCGCCAGCCGGCCATCGAGAAACTCTTGGTCATGGAGTAGAGCTCGACCGCACACTCCTTGGCTCCCTCCGCTTGCAGAATCGACGGAGGTTGATACCCGTCGAATCCGACGTCGGCGTAGGCGAAGTCGTGCACCACGATCATGTTGCGCTCGCGACAGAAGTCGACGACACGTTGCATGAAGGGCAGGTCGACGCACGAACCCGTGGGGTTGTGCGGGAAAGAGATCACGAGAACTCGGGGCTTGGGCCAGCCGACGTCGTAGGCCGTGGTCAGGCTGTCGAAGAAATCGCCCTCGAAATCGGTCTGCACTCGCGGATCGGAGAGGCTGCGCATCGGCACCTGCCGAAGATCGGCGCCGGCGAAGAGCGGCCCGTAGATGTGGATCGGATAACTCGGACTCGGAACGATGGCGGCATCACCACGATCGAGCAGGACCCACATCAGATGGCTGAAGCCCTCCTTGGATCCGATCGTGTTGGTGATCTCGGTCTCGACGTCGAGGTCGACGTTCCACTTGCGCTTGTAGAGGTCGGCGATGGCCTCACGAAGCTTGGGCAGACCCTTCGACATCGAGTAGCGATGATTGCGGGCGATCTTGGCCGCCTCGCCGAGTTTTTCCACGGCAATCGACGGTGACGGGATGTCGGGGTTGCCGAAACCGAGGTCGACGACGTCGACACCCTGCCGCCGGGCCTCGATCTTCAGATTGTTGATGATCGTGAAGACATAGGGCGGAAGATTCGTGATCCGGCGGAACTCCATGCGACGACCCTAGTTGGCATGCTTCGCTGGAGGGCGGTTGTATACGCCTCAGTGACCGTCGTCCGCTTCGACCTCGGCGAGATGGGCGGCCCCGATGGCTCCGGCCAATTCACGGTGTCGGGCCAGTTCGATGGTGGGGTGCGGACGGAGTTCGGGGGCGTAGAGCATCTCGCCGAACCATCGCCGGATGGCGG
Organism: Actinomycetota bacterium; assembly: GCA_005787035.1. Taxonomy (GTDB): domain Bacteria; phylum Actinomycetota; class Acidimicrobiia; order Acidimicrobiales; family Ilumatobacteraceae; genus Casp-actino8. Next base: position 43,020 of record SYCI01000145.1, read on the forward strand.
GCAGATACGTGTCGCCGGTGCTCGCCAGACCGCCTCCGATCACGAACAGTTCGGGGTCGAGGACGTTCGCGAGATTGGCGAGTCCCACGGCCACCCACCGACAGAACCCATCGATCACCGCGAGCGCTTCCGCGTCACCATCCCGTGCCGCTGACTCCACGTGCTCGCCCCGAATGTCGGTGGCGGCACCGGCCGCCGTCACGATCGCGTGACCACCGCCGCCTGTCACCAGCTCGCGGGCGCGAGCGGCGAGCGCCGATCCGGACGCGAATCGCTCCCAGCATCCATGAAGGCCACACGGACACAACGGCCCACTCGGGTCCACGATCACGTGGCCGATCTCACCGGCGAACCCGTTTCGTCCGCGAACCACTCGGCCGTCGGCCACGATGCCGCCACCGATACCGGTTCCGAGGGTGACCACCACGACGTCGGAACGTCCGACGGCCACTCCCGACTTCCACTCGGCGATCGCCGCGCACGTCGCATCGTTCTCGACGAAAACCTGTCGGGCGAGTCGTTCCGAGAGTCGCGCCGCCACGGCGAGGTCGCGCACGTCGAAGAGATTCGGCGAGGCCCGAATGACCCCTTCGCGGGTGACGAGTCCGGGCACCCCGACCCCGACGGAATCAACGACTCCGAAACCTTCGGTCATCACCGCGAGAACTTCGATGAGTTCGTCGGGGTGACGTGGCGTGGGGCGACGGTCGACCTCGAGCACTTCTCCACTCGAGTCGATCACGACTCCGAGACACTTGGTGCCGCCGACATCGATGCCGGCTCGGCGTCGACCGGGCGACGTCACGATTCGGCGCGGACCTTCAGTTCCTTCACGGTGTTGAGGATGCGCACTTCGGCCCGTCGCTTCACGAAGCCGGGAAGCGGGACGATCAGATCGATCGAGAGGTTGTAGGTCAGCACCACGCCACCCGAGGAGTCGGGCGCGAACATGTACGCACCATCGACGGCCCGCATGATGTCACCTTTCACCATGTGCCACGCCAAGCGGTGAGGGGCGGCCGAATAGTCGTAGGACAGCGTGTAATGAGTGCTGCGTCCGAGCGCCGACGTGCGGTACTCCACTTCGGTCGCCCGACCCTCGGAGTCGCGCGACAGGACCACGGCCGACTTCACATCGGTTGCCCAACGGGGATAGGCCTCGAAATCGGTGGCGATCGACCAGCAACGTTCGAGCGGGGCCGAAATGGAGATGGTGAGCGACGCGGTATCGGCCATGCATTAGTTCTAGCCGATCGGCTGCGGTGTCAGGCGTCCTCACCTCGTCGGCGCGGTGGGAACCGACCTGAACGCGCCGCCCATAGTCCATTGAGGCCGAGCCCGAGTACGGGCACCAGAACTCCGAAGGCCAACGTCGATCCAGCCGTCGATCCGCCATCGGAGGCCGGTGTCGACGGCCGGGCGATGGCCGTGACGAGAGCCGCCACCGTCTGGACCGACAGGCACCCGAGCATGACCTGCTTGATCCGCTTGGGCACCGCTGCACCCATCAGGAAGTACAACTCGGCGACCGACATCTCGACCTCACGACTTCTCTGCACCGCGGTCCAGTAGCCCCACAAGAACGCGGCGACACCGACGGCGAACAGGACGAGGGAAACCACGACGCCCTGGACTTTCCACGGTCCGTCGAAGATCAGAGCCGCGAGTCCACTCGACACCAAGAACAAACCCGTGGCGAGCACGTTGGCGCGGACCACCATGTCGGATTCGCTCATGAATAAACCCCCAATGCTTCGCCCAGGCGTCGGGTGAGGACGTCGTAGGAGAACTGTTCGACGGCTCGTGCGCGTGAGGCCACGCTCATGCGCGAACGGAGCGCATCATCGGCGAGAAGGGCGCGTAGTCGCCCAGCGACCTCGGCGACATCGGTCGGTCGTCGCACCACGAACCCGGTGACGGTGTCGTCCACCGCCTCGGCCGCGCCTCCGGAGTCGCCCGCGATCTGGGGCACACCGCACGCGGCGGCTTCCACGAACACGATGCCGAAGCCCTCTTGTTCCAAACCACCCCAACGATTCCGGCACAGCATCATCGACACATCGGCACTTCCGTACAGCAACGGCAGATCGTCATTGGGCACCCGACCGAAGAAGCGGACCGGGGCCCGCAACTCACGGGCCATCTTCTCCAGTCGGTCCCGATCTCGACCCGCGCCTCCGATGGCGAGCACGAGTCGCGGGTGATCCGGTGCCAACTCGGCCACGGCGCGGATGGCGGTGTCGAACCCCTTGCGTGGCACCAGCCGACTGATGCCGACCACGAGCTGCGCGTCCGGCGCGATTCCGAGCGCGCGACGGGCATCGGCGCGTTCGGCCGACGACAGCGGTCGGAATCGTTCGATGTCGACCCCCGGGGGGACGACGGTGATGTCGAGAGGTCGGCCGGCCGCGTGTCGGGCCTCGGCGGCCGGATACCCACCAGCCGCGATCACGTGGCGGGCCCGACGCAAGACGTTTCCGAGTACCTGACGCGACACGGGCAGACGACCAGGGACGGTGACTTCGGCGCCGTGAACGACGACGTCGTACGGCCGGTCGAGATACGGCCCGATGATGCCGAGCGGAACGGCCGGGTCGAGCACCACGAGATCGGCTCCGAACTCACGGGCGAGGTCGTTGACGCGCTTCACCATCCACGGGTGCGGAAGAAGTACCGGTTCGCGCGTCCGCTCGATACGAAATGGCTGCTCGGCATCGAACTCGGCGGTACCGGCGTACGGACTCGTCAGAACCGCGAACGACTCCGGAGGCAAGCGGCGCCACCACTCCCAGAGCAACGACTGGATGCCACCGATCTTGGGCGGGAAGTCATTGGTGACGAGGAGATGCTTCATCATGCGGATCCGAGGGCGACTAACTCGTCACGTACGAGTGGATCGGCATCGTGGTCGACGAGCGCCACCAGATCCGAACGTCCGATTCGGGATGCCGCCCACAATGCATGGGCACGGAGCAACGGATCATCACCTTCAAGGTACTGGCGCAGCACCCGTCCGACCCGCTCATCGTCGATGCCGGCGGCGGTGTTGCCGAGGATCACGAGCGCGTTACGCCTGAGCCAACGGGGATTCCGCTCGGCCAGATACCACCGACCGAAACGTTCGAGAAGATGTTCGTCGGTCGACGTCAGCAACTCGAGGGTGTCGATGTGCGCGCCGGTTCCCCCGATGTCGACTCGACCGGTGACTCGATCCGCCAGGCGAACCGTGGGTGGGCACGACTCCTGACAATCGTCGCAGCCATAGATGCGGTTGCCCAGAGCCCCGCGGAATTCGCGCGGACACACCCCGGGCTTCTGGACGAGCCAGGCCAGACATCGGCGGGCGTCGACCACACCGGGTTCGACGATCGCTCCGGTCGGGCAGTCGTCGATGCACGCCCGACACGCACCACATCCGTCGGGCACGGGTTTGGCCGCCGGTTGCAGTTGTGCATCGGTGACGACGGATCCGAGGACGAACCAACTACCAGCCCCGGGCAGGAGAAGATTCGCGTTCTTGCCGAACCATCCGAGCCCGGCGCGCCACGCCACCTCGCGGTCGACGAGATCGTTCTCGTCGGCGAACACGACGGCCCGGAAGCCATCGGCTCGAAGACGCAGTGCGACTTTCTGCAGCGCCGTGCGAAGTGGCGTGTAGAAGTCGTGGCGGGCATATCGGGCGACCCGCGCGGTGAGCGGAGGAAGATCGTCGGTTTCGGGATCCTCGTCGAGGTGATAGCTCAGGCCGGCGACGATGATCGAACGAGCACCCTCGACCGCGCGGGTGGGATCGGTGGATCGGACCGGATCGCGGAACGTGAAGCCCATGGTGTCGGACAGGCCCTCCCGCCGACGACGCTCGAGTTCGGGACGCGCGCGATCGAGCACCGCTGCGTCGGTGACACCGATCCGATGAAGTCCGAGGTCGCGCGCGAACTCGAACAGCCCAGCGAGGTACTCGGGTCGGGTCGAGTCAGGAGGCGTTGGCTTGGCCGGGCGCACGATGCCGAAGCGTAGGCACCAAACCGGCTTCCGCGAGTATGCGCACCGCCCGCAGTTCGTCCAGGTCGAAGACCACGGCCATCTGCGAATCGTCCCGACACAAGAACGACATCATGCAGTCGGAACACGCTTCGGTGTCGCGGGCCACGCAGGTGTCGCAGTCGATCAGGATGGATTGGTCGGGCCGGGCGGCATCGTCGGGGTTCGGTCGCGGTTCTGTTCCCATACGCACACTCGACCAAAGGGGTGTGGCGGGGTTACCGACCGGTGCCGTCGACCTCAGCCGACCAGCGATTCGACCAGCGGGCGGCTCATCCGCTCGGCGATCATGCACGTGGGTAGGTGGGTGTTGGCACGCGGGAGGCGGGGCATCACCGACGCATCGACGACCCACAACTTCTCGACCTCCCACGATCGTCCGCTGGCGTCGACCACCGACTCTCCTCGCCGACCCATCGCGCAGCCGCCCGACACGTGGACGTAGTCCCCCGTCCGAGTTCGCAACCACTCCACCACCGAGTCGGGGTCTTCACCCAACGCGTCGAGTGGCGTTCCGATGTCATCGATGAACACTCCGGCCACTACCCGCCGAAGGGCCGGTGCTTCGAGGAGTCGACGCAACGCGGCGAGTCCGATCACCAAGGCCTCGACATCACGTTCGTCGCTCAGCATGTGGAAGTTCAGATCACCATCCGCCGACGTTCCCCGCGAGTGAACGTCCATGAGCGCCACGCTCAGGAGTCCAAAGCCCGGGGCCGCTGCGCCGAGGTGGTCGATCGGGAGTATCTGGAGGTCGGCCGCTGAACGACCCGACGAGAATCGCGCCACGGCATCCACTGCGATTGAACCGGTCGACACCGGCTCGGTCAGGGCGATCGTGAGAGGTGCCGATGCATGGTCCTGCACGCCGCGACCGATCATCGGATTGTCGACCCCGGATCGCTGGAGCAGCCACGGGGAGTGAACGGCGCCGCCGCACACGGCAACGGCACCGGACTCGATCACCGAACCATCGACCAGACGCACACCACGAGCAATCGCGTGGTCGATGACCAACGATTCGACCTCGGAGTCGACGCGAATCTCGAGTCGAGGATGGTCGAGGATCGGCAGGAGGTGGACATCGAAGGCCGAGGCCCGTCGTCCGTCGCCGAACTGGGTGAGCGCGGCCGCGCCGGCGTCACGCCCGGCCGAACCGAGCGGTCGGGGTCCGTGGTGGTCGACCCATCCCTGGCCTCGACATGCTTCGACGACCGCTCCACCGAGTCGCGTCGGATCGAGGTTCGCCGCCCGACGAAGTGGAATCGCCAGCCGGCGGAACTCGGGTTCGACATCGGCCCACGACCAGCCCGTGCAACCGTGATCGCGTTCCCAACGGTCGTAGTCCTCGGGTTCTCCCCAGAGGCCGAGCATCGCGTTGACGGCCGACGAGCCGCCGAGCCCCCGACCCCGCGCGTACGGAGTCGCTTCCTGACCGTCGACTCGACGCGCGAGGAGATCGTCCCATCTCCAGCCCGGTTCCTCGAGAGCGGCGAAGAACGATGGTCCGGATACGCCCGACGGCGGAGTGGGCGAACCAGAGACCAACGAATAGCCCGGACCGGCTTCGAGGAGCAGCACCGAGAGTCCGCGTTCGACCGCCCGACGTGCCACCGTGCACCCGGCCGAACCACCCCCCACCACGATCAGGTCGGGGTGAGAGGAAGATGTCATGCGCTGGCGAGCCCGTTGAGATGGGCCACGTCGTTGTAGCGGATCAATCGCCAACGACCGGGCTGGACCAATTCGACCTCGGTGATCGACGTGTTCTTGGTGTGGATCTCGAAACCACCGGTACCGAACGTGCGCAACGACTGACGCAGAACGGTGTCGATGACCCCACCATGACAGAACACCACCACCGTTCGATCGGGATGCTCGTCGACCACTCGACGCACGGCCGAACCGACGCGTAGTTGGAATTCGGCGATGGTCTCGCCACCGGGAAAGGTGACTCCGTAGGGATCGTTCTCCCAGTCGGGATTGCCGTGACGACGATCGAATTCCTCGTAGGTGAGCCCGTCGCAATCCGGACCCGGATCGTGCTCGCCGAAGTCGGAGTCGATGCGGAGTTCGTGACCCGGCAAAGACGGTAGGACGATCTCGCCGGTCTCGCGCGCGCGCGGATACGCGCTCGCGTACACCGCATCGGCGGTGAACTCGGAATGTGCGGCCCAGCGTTCGCGGAGGCGCTCGGCCTGACGCCGTCCGAAATCCGACAAGCCGACGCAGGAGCGCGGACCTCCGACGAGTCGGTTGACGGTGACTTGGGATTCACCGTGACGGATCAGGACGAGTCGGGTCATGGCGGTCGGGATCAGGCGAGCTTCTCGACGAACGACTCGAGTTGTCGAAGGTTGCGACACTCGTAGGTTCCGTCGGTGAAGTTGCCGTACTCACCCACGATCGAGTCACCCGTGTTCCAGTAACTCCGGGGTTCGGGGTTCAGCCAGTACACGTGGCGCGCCTTCTGACGAATCTCCTTGACGACCCACGCTTGCGACGCGTGATAGTTGTTGCGCGCGTCGCCGAGAAGAAGAACCGTCGTCTTGGGGCCGACATCCTTGCCGAATCGCTCCCAGAAGACCTCGAATGCATGGCCGTAGTCGGAGTGGCCATCGACCCACACCACATCGGCCTCGGTATTGACGCGATGGATCGCCTCGGTGATGTCCTCGGTCCCCTTGAAGAAGTCGGTCACCTCGTCGAGTCCGTCGATGAAGACGAAAGAACGCACCTTGGAGAACTGATTCTGGATGGCGTACACCAACATCAGGGTGAAACGGGCGAAGGCCGCCACACTTCCCGAGATGTCGGCCACGACCATCAGTTCGGGCTTGGCCGGACGGGGGAACTTGAACTTGGGATCGGCCGGCACACCGCCGTACGACAAAGAGTGCCGAACCGTGTTGCGGAAATCGAGTGGCCCCTTGCGGCCGTGTCGGCGCTTGCGCGCGAGACGGGCCGCGAGTTTGCGGGTCAGCGGGTACAACGACTTCTTGAGCAGCTGCATCTCGTCGCGACTCGCATGCATGAACTCGACGTCTTCGGGGAGCGGCTTGCGCAGGGTCTTGGCCATGGCCTCGGCACCACGATCGGCCACCAGACGACGACGGATCTCGGCTTCGATCTCCTTCTTGAAGTCTTCGATTCGCGACTGGTACTCGTCGCGCTCGAGGCGTTCTTCGAGCGCGGTCAGCTCACCACCGACCTCCTCGCGACTCGCGTCCATCAGCTTCTGGAGCATCGAGTCGAGATCGAGATTCCGGAGCGTGCGATAGAGGTAGTACGTGCCGCCGACCGGACGACCGGGCTCCATTCCGGCGAAACGCTGCACCGATTGTTTGGCGAGGGCGCGCATCATGGCCTGATCGCCGTTCAGCAACGCCTGCATGAGCATCTGGGCGATCTCTTCGGGCGTCAGCGAATCCATGCCACCCGACGATCCCCGCCCGTCGCCCTGGCGCATCTGCTCCTGCATCTCGCGCCACATCTCCTCGAGCGCGTCGTCGGAGTCCTCCACGAGTTTGTACTCGGGGCCACGCAGAGAGAAGTAGACCTCGAAGACCGTCTCGAACGAACGCCAATGAGCGCTGTTCTTCACGAGAGTCGCGCCGAGCGCGTACTTGAAGGCGTCGCGGTCCTCGATCGGGATGTGCTGGACCGCCTCCATGGCGTCGAGGTTCTCCGTGAGCGACACCGGAAGACCGGCGTTACGGAGTTCCTGGACGAATCCGGCGAGAAGATCGAGCACGTCGCCCTCGTCAGCCGAGGTCGGCTGACAACTCCTTGGCGGCCTTGGCGATGTCGGACTGGTACTTGAGCAAAACGTGCAGCGTGTCCTTGGCCGTCTGGGCGTCGATGTTCTCGGCGTTCAGGAGCATGAGCGTGCGCGCCCAGTCGAGGGTCTCGCTCACGCTCGGCGCCTTCTTCAGATCGAGTTGACGGATGCTCCGCACGATCCGGGCCACCTGATCGGCGAGGTGCTCGGTGATTCCGGAGACCTTGGCGAGCACGATCTCCTTCTCGCGATCCATCGACGGATAGTCGACGTGCAAGTAGAGACAACGGCGCTTCAGCGCCTCGGAGAGTTCGCGGGTGTTGTTGGAGGTGAGAAAGACCATCGGGATCTGGGTGGCCGTGATGGTGCCGAGTTCGGGAATCGACACCTGGTACTCCGACAGGATCTCGAGAAGAAGAGCTTCGGTCTCCACTTCGACGCGGTCGACTTCGTCGATCAGGAGCACGACGGGATCGGGGGCGCTGATGGCTTCGAGAAGCGGGCGGGTCAGAAGGAACTCACGGCTGAAGATGTCGTCGTGGACCTCGCTCCAGGAGTCGCTGTTCTTGTCGGCCTGGATTCGCAGCAACTGCTTCTTGTAGTTCCACTCGTACAGGGCTTTGGACTCGTCGAGCCCCTCGTAACACTGGAGACGGATGAGACGTGCACCGGTCATCTCGGCGATGCTCTTGGCCAACTGGGTCTTCCCCGTTCCGGCCGGCCCCTCGACGAGGATCGGCTTGGCGAGCCGATCGGCGAGGAAGGCAACCCCGGCAATGCCGTCGTCGGCGAGGTAATTGACGTCGCGCAGACCGTCACGGACCTGCTGTACGGAGGCAAAGCGATGTTGCATAGTTTCACCCTACAAGTTGCCCTGATCAGACGATCAATCGGTCGCTCGTGATCTACCCTTTCCCCGATGGCCGGGGACCAGCGAACGCACGATCTCTTGCGTTCGAACGCCGTCGTCGCACTCGGAACCGGCCTGTCGCGACTGACCGGAATGTTGCGCGTCATCGTGTTCGGTTTCGTGATCGGTCAAACCGCCCTCGCCGACGCCTATGACGGCGCCAACAACTCACCCAACGCGGTCTACGAGCTGCTGCTCGGTGGGGTGTTGTCGGCCACCCTCGTTCCTCTCTTCACCCGCATGCTCGAGGACGACGACCGCGACTCGGCCGAGGCCGTCGTCGGGGTCAGCATCGTCGCCCTCACCGCCATCACCGCGGTGGCCGTCGTCTGCGCTCCTTGGATCTTCCGGATCTTCTCACTCAACCCCGACTCGAGTGTCGACGCCAACGACTTCCGAACCGTGGGCACCGCGCTCGCGCGTATCTTCCTGTTGCAGATCTTCTTCTACGGGATCTCCGCGCTCCTCGGCTCACTGCTCAATGCTCAGAGACGATTCTTCGCCGCCGCGTGGTCGCCCGTGCTCGCCAACATCGTCATCATCTGCTCGCTCCTGTACGTGCCGACCCTGCTCGATCAGAAGAACCCCGTTCTGCGCGACGTTCTCGACAGCCCGTCGTTCCGCTGGCTGCTCGGTCTCGGCGCGACGGGCGGCATCGCCTTGCAGGCGCTGATTCTCCTGCCGGCGATCCATCAAGCCGGCCTCAATTTCCGTTTCCGATTCCGTCCGCGTCATCCGGCGGTGCGCAAGCTCTTCGCGCTGTCGGGGTGGACCTTCGGCTACGTGCTCGCCAACCAGGCCACCATCGTCGTGGTGAAGAACCTGGCGTCACCGGGAAGCGGTGGACAAGACGCCTACGCCAAGGCGTCGACCTTCTTCTACTTCCCCCATGGTCTCCTCGCCATGAGTATCGCCACGACGTTCATTCCCGAAATGGCCCGGGCCGTGGCCCGGCGCAATCGGGAGGACTTCATCGAACGGACATCGCTCGGGATCCGACTCGTCGGCTTGCTCACGATTCCGGCGGCCTTCGGGTTCCTCGCTCTGGCCCGGCCGATCATCGGCGCCTTGCTCCAGCACGGCCAATTCGACGCGGCGGCCGCCGACAACACGGCGCGCGCCCTCGCCGGTCTCTCACTCGGTCTGGCCGGCTACTCGGTGTATCTCTTCACGCTGCGCGGCTTCTACGCCCATCAGGACACCCGTACGCCGTTCATCATCAACTGCGTGCAATGCCTGATCAACGTGGTTCTCGCGTTCGCGCTCGTCGGCCCATTCGACGTTCTGGGTCTCGGACTTGCCTTCGCCATCTCCTACTTGGTCGCGGCGGTGGTGGCGATCTTCGTCCTCACCATCAAGGTTCCCGAGTTCCCGGCGATCGACGTCCTGACCACGCTCGTGCGGATGGTGGCCGCCGGGGCGATCATGGGAGCCGTCGTGTGGTTGTCGGTTCGCGCCTTCGGAGACAACGACGGAACGGGAGCGTTACTGCGACTCGTCGTCGGCTCGTTCATCGGCATCGTCGTTTACCTGGGTTCGCTCACGCTGCTCCGCTCCCCCGAAGTCGGACACGTACGCGCACTCCGTGACCGGCTGCGCGCCAAGGTCACTTCGTCGGAGGGTTGAGCAACACCAAACCGTCGCGATGGACGACCACGCCCGGGAGTCCCTCGGCGAGCTCGGAGGTCTGACGGCCCTTCGACGACGAGATCTGTGCCGATGTCATCACGGCCGTTCCCTTGGCCAGGACGCGACCCGACGTGTCGACGACGTCGATCGTGTCGCCGGCGTCGAAGTCGCCATGGACTGCCGTGACTCCCGCCGGGAGCAACGAGTTCGTGCCGCGCTCGAGGGCCGACGCCGCGCCGGAGTCGACCTCGACCCGACCGCACGTCTCGCTGGCGAACGCGAGCCAGAGTTGACGCGAGGACAGTTGTCGGTCCGAACCATGGAAGGTCGTCCCGACGCGAGGTGAATCGTCGGCGCCGCCACTCACGGCGAGTCGGACCACATCGGGAATCGTGGCCCGAGCGATCACCGACCGCACACCCGACCACGAGGCGATCCGGCTGGCCGCGAGTTTGGAGGCCATGCCACCGCTACCTCGATTCGAACCGGTCGCCCCCGCGCTCACGCTGAGGAGCGGATCGCCCGGCCACACGTCGGTCACGAGGGTGGCCGACGGATCGGTGCGCGGATCGGCGGTGTAGAGCCCGTCGATGTCGGTCAACAGAACGAGTGTGTCGGCTTTGAGCAGGTGCGAAAGAAGCGCCGAGATCCGGTCGTTGTCACCGAATCGGATCTCGTCGTTGGCGATCGCGTCGTTCTCGTTGACGACCGGAACGCAACCGAGCCGGAGCAGCTCCTCGAGCGTCGCGCGCGCGTGCAGATACTGCTGGCGATCGACGAAGTCGTGCGGTACGAGCAACACCTGGGCGGCCACCAGCCCGACGGACGCGAACTCGGCGTTGTAGACCTCCATCAGTCGACTCTGTCCGACGGCCGACAACGCTTGAAGGGTCAGAACCTCGGCCGGACGACCCGCGAGTCCGACCGCGGGAATACCGGCCGCAACCGCGCCCGATGTGACCAGAACGACTTCGTGGCCGTCGGCGCGCAGGGCGGCGATCTGCCGGCACAAGTCGGCGATCACGACTCGGTCGATCACTCCACGAACGTCGGTCAACGACGACGTCCCGATCTTGACGATGATTCGCTGGGCGGTCATGGCGTTCCGAGTCTGCTCAATGCTCGGGGTGGTAGTCGAACGAGAATTCACCGATCCAGACGACGTCACCCTCGTTGGCCCCGGCGCGCGCGAGCAGTCGGGGGACGCCCAGCTTCTTCAATCGTTCGTCGATGTAGGCCAGAGCTTCGGGCGTGGTCACGTCGTTGAGATGCACGGCGCGCAACACCTTGCGCCCGAGCACCCGGAAGTTGTGTTCGTCCACTCGCTCGACCCACGCGCCATCGGAGTCGGGACGCAGGATCACACGGCCTTCCGACACGGGCTCTTCCTGACGCGCTTCGTGAACCAGACTCGCCAATCGCCCGACGAGTTCGCGCACTCCCTGGTTCGTCACCGACGAGATGACCATGCCGTCCCAGTCGGCCACCACCGCCGGATCGGCCGAATCCGTCTTGGTGCCCACGATCACCCGGGGGCGCTCGAGGAGTTGGGCGTCGTACTTTCCGAGTTCGGCGAGCAGGACCTCCAATTGATCCGAGGGTGATGTCTCGTCGAGGGGCGCGAGATCGACGAGTACACACAGCACGCGTGCCCGCTCGACGTGGCGCAGGAACCGATGACCGAGTCCGCGACCCTCCGACGCGCCTTCGATGAGTCCGGGGATGTCGGCCACCACGAATTCGGTCGCGTCGTCGATACGAACCACCCCGAGATTGGGTTCGAGGGTCGTGAAGGGGTAATCGGCGATCTTGGGACGGGCCGCCGAGATCACACTGATGAGCGTGCTCTTACCAGCGTTCGGGAATCCCACGAGCGCGACATCGGCCAGAAGTTTGAGTTCGAGTTTCAGCCATCGTTCCTCACCGTGTTCGCCCTGTTCGGCGAAACTCGGAGCCCGACGACGATTGGTCAGAAATCGCGCGTTCCCGCGCCCACCTCGACCACCGTGGGCGGCCAGCCAACGGTCGCCGTGCTGCTGGAGATCGGCGAGGATCTCACCTGAATACATGTCGCGCACCACGGTGCCTTCGGGGACTTTGACCTCGAGGCCTTCGCCCCGTCGACCATGGAGGTCCTTACCCTTTCCGTGTACCCCATTGCCGGCGATGCGGTGCGGATGATCCCGGAAAGCGAGCAACGACGCGACGTTTCGATCGGCGACCAGCCAGACATCGCCACCCTTGCCACCGTCGCCGCCATTGGGCCCGCCCATTGCGACCGGACCCTCGCGTCGGAACGCGACGCAACCGGCGCCACCGTCGCCGGCGCGCACGTTCAATTGGCACTCGTCGACGAACTGGCTCATGACGCTTCCAACCTACTGCCACACCCCCGTCGTAGCCTTGGACTCGTGAACGAGAAGTCCGAGCCGCACTCGTCGCATCATGTCGATCCCGACATGGCCGAGCGCGCCGAACGCTGGGCGAGCACCATGTCGGGCACGGCGGCCGACGAGGCGATCACCCTCGCTCACGCCGACTCGTGGGCCGGAACCGGCGACACCACGATCGCCGAACGTCAGCAGCGCGAAGAACTCGCCGAAGTACACCTCGCCCGACTCGCCACCCGATCGGTGGGCGCCGGTCGCCGTCCGGTGGACGAAGAGCCCGATCCCTTCCGGACGTGTTTCGAACGAGATCGTGATCGCATCCTTCACGCCACATCGTTCCGACGTCTCGCCGGCAAGACCCAGGTCTTCGTCTTTCCCGACGACCATCAACGCACCCGACTCACTCACGCCCTCGAGGTCGCCCAAGTCGCCGTCTCGGTGGCCCGACCACTCGGACTCAACGTCGCCCTCACCGAAGCCATCGCACTCGGCCACGATTGCGGTCATGGTCCGGGCGGCCACGCGAGTGAGGATGCTCTCTCGCCCTACATCGACGGCGGGTTCGACCATGCGGTGTGGGGGGCCGACGTCACACTCGTTCCACTCAACCTGTGCGCGGAGACGACCGACGGCATTCGCAACCATTCATGGAGCCGGCCCGCTCCCTCCACACCGGAGGGTGAAGTCGTGAGTTGGGCCGACCGCATCGCCTACGTGTGCCACGACTTCGAAGATGCAGCAGCTGCCGGCATCGTCGGCCCCGACGATCTGCCGCCGCTCGTGCGATCGGTGTGTGGTTCATCCCGACAAGGACAACTCGGAGCTTTCATCACGTCGATGGTGCGGGTCGCCGCCCACACCGGGCGGATCGGCATGGAGCCCACCGTGGCCGAAGCCCTCGCCGCTTTTCGTCGGTTCAACTACGAGCAGGTGTACTTACGCCCGGCCAGTCGCGCCCAAGCCGGCCAAGTGATCGATCTTCTGCGATCCCTCGTCGACCACTACGCCGCGAATCCGGGGTTATTGCCGAATCCGGCCGACGTCGCGACGGGCTCGCCCGAAGCAGTTCGCCAAGCAGTCGCCTACGTCGCCGGCATGACCGATCGATTCGCCTGCCGACAGGGCGTGGCGTTACTCGACTATCCGTTGCACCGGTTGCCGCGCGGCATCGACATCTGAGCCCGGACGGCTCGGTGAATCAGACCGCCGGAACGATGTCGACGACTCGGCGTCCACGCCGCTCGCCGAACTTCACGGCACCGTCGACCAATGCGAACAACGTGTCGTCGCCGCCGATGCCGACGTTCTTGCCGGGGTGGAACTGGGTTCCGCGCTGACGCACGACGATCGTGCCGGCGGTGACCTGAGTTCCCGAGAAGACCTTGACTCCGAGACGCTGCGCGTTGGAGTCGCGCCCGTTACGAGTTGATCCGCCACCCTTTGTCTTTGACATGGCTCAGCCCTTCGCGATCGAGGTGATTTCGACGACCTGATAGCGCTGGCGGTGTCCGTACCGGCGACGCTGGTTCGTACGGCGCTTGTACGTGAAGCCATCGATCTTGGGGCCCGATGCGGTGCCGACGATGCGCCCCGACACCTTGGCCTTGGCGAGTTGGTCGGGCGTGGACAGAACGGTGTCGCCGTCGACGAGCAGCACGGGCGTGAAGTCCACCGCAGCGCCCTGATCGGCACCGAGGAGTTCGACATGCACCTGCTGACCCTGGGCCACACGGACCTGCTTGCCACCGGTTGCGATTACTGCGTACATAGCGATTGACGAGCCTACCCGAGCCCGAGGCGGGGGAACAACGCCGACCGTCAGTTCAAGAGCTCGTGATCGACCACGACACCCCGGCCGAGACAGACCTGGCACTGGTCGGCGAAGCTCGTGAGCAGGCCCTCACCGATCCGCTTGCGGGTCATCTCGACCAGACCGAGTTCGGAGATGTCGAACACCTGCGTACGGGTCTTGTCGCGGGACAAAGCCGACCGGAAGGCTTCCACGACCTTCTTGCGGTTCTCCTTGATCTCCATGTCGATGAAGTCGATCACGATGATGCCGCCGATGTCGCGCAGTCGGAGTTGATGGGCGA
>SYCI01000146.1 GCA_005787035.1 Actinomycetota bacterium
CCCACGCAATTTGAGAAGTCGCCCGAGCGAGGAGGCCGTGAGACCCTTGCCGAGTGAACTGGCAACACCTCCGGTCACGAAGATGTGCTTCGGCATGTGAACCTCCCGTTCGGTAGCACCGATAACGGGAGATCACCATACCGCTCACTGACCCCCGGGGACGACACTCCCCGAGGCCACTATCAGGACGAACGTGACTTCTGAGCCAGAAGCTCCCGGGCGTGACGCTGGGCCGCCGAACTGTCGGCCCGCCCCGACAGCATCCGGGCGATCTCCCCCACCCGTTCACCCGCCGAAAGGACCCGCGCGCCGGCGAACGTGGACTCTCGTCCGGCCTCGTCGACCACTCGCTTCTCGACCGCCACATGAACATCGGCGGCCGCGGCAACCGGACCGAGGTGGGTGACGACGAAGACTTGATGTCGTTCACCGAGTTCGCGCAGTGCGTCGGCCACCGCCAACGCGGCTTCACCACCGATGCCCGCGTCCACTTCGTCGAATACCAGAACCGGTGGCCCCGAACTCAGAACCCGGCGCAGTGAAAGCATGGTGCGCGCGAGTTCACCACCGCTGGCCGACTTCACGAGCGGTGCCGCCGGAAGACCCGGATTGGCGGCCAACTCGAAGATCACTTCGTCGGCTGGGTCGTCGCCACCGACCGCGACCGTCACCACCGCTTTGGGCATGGCCAGCTTCTGAAGGTGGCCGGTGACCGCCTCGGCGAGCCGCGGTGCCGCCTTCTTTCGGGCCCGGGCCACCTTGGCCGCCGCCTTGCGCTCCTCGACGAGAACGCGCTCCCGATCGACTTCGAGTCCGGCTACCCGGGAATCGACCGACTCGAGTTCCAGAAGTCGCTCGCGGGCGGACGTCACGAAATCCATCACCTCGGCGAGGGTTTCACCGTACTTCTTGCGCAGGTCGCGCAAGGCCTGTCGGCGGAGCCGGATCTCGGCCAATTTCTCGGGATCGTCCTCGCAGGCCTCGCCGATTCCGCGTACCTCGCGATTGAGTTCCGACAGTTCGGCCATGAGCGCTCTCAGTCGGACCTCCGCCACCTCGTACGGCCCGCGGCCGCTCAACCGGGCAACGGCGCTCGACAGTCGGTCGATCACTCCACCGTCGGCGGCGATCTCGTGATCGAAAGCATCGGCGGCCTCACGGTGGGCCGAAGCATCGGCGAGTCGATCCTCATCCGCGTCGAGCCGAGCATCCTCGTCGACGTCGCCGAGACCAACCGCGTCGATCTCGGCGATCTGGTAGCGCAGTAGTTCCACTTCGCGCAGTCGCGATCGCTGGTCGCCACCGAGCGATGCAATGGCCGCATCGATCTCGGTCAGTCGGGCGCGTGCGACGCGCAGTTCAGTGGTGTCGATTCCACCGAATTCGTCGAGGGCGGAACGTTGTATCGCCGCCGACAACAGACTCTGATGCGCATGTTGTCCGTGCAGATCGACGAGCCGGGTTCCGATCTCGGCCAACTGGCCCACGGTGGCCAGACGACCGTTCACGTAGGCGCGGCTACGGCCATCCACCGGAATCACCCGGCCGAGGATCCACTCGTCGTCGCCGAGCACGAACCGTCCTTCCACGCGAGCTTCGGACGCGCCGGCCCGCACACTCGTCGTATCGGCACGTCCTCCGACCAGAAGGTCGATGGCTTCGACGATCATCGTCTTGCCGGCCCCGGTCTCACCGGTGACGGCGACGAGACCGGATCCGATGACCAATCGCAATTCCTCGATCACGCCGAGGTTCTCGATGCGTAGCTCCGTCAGCACGTGGACTCAGCGATCGGTCAGGCCGAATTTCGACTTCAGAACCTGATGGAAGCGATCGGGATACAGCCGGACGAAGACGACGGGGTCGGGTGACTCGAGGCATTCGACCCGATCTCCCGGCTCGAGTTCGCCCACGAACTCGCCGTCGACCGCGAGTCCGACCGATCGGGTTCCGGTCACTTCGGCAACGACGGGTTCGTCCGGGCCGAGCACCAATGTTCGATCGAAGAGCATGTGCGGCGACAGTGGTGTCACCACGACCGCACGCATGGTGGGCGATACCACCGGACCACGAGCCGACAGCGAATAGGCGGTGGAGCCCGTGGGGGTGGCCACGATCAAACCGTCGGCTTGGAACGTGGTGAACACCGTTCCGTCGATCGAGACCCGCAAACGAACCGTGTGCCCGGCGGTGAGTTTCTCGAAGGACGCTTCGTTCAGCGCGCGATAGCGAGTCACCGATCCGCCCGACCGACGGGTCACCGACACGTCCAGAATCAGTCGGCGTTCGAGTTCGTGCCGACCGGCGAAGAACGAGTCCAGGGCTTCGAGCAAGGACGGCGGCTCGACCTCGGTCAAGTAGCCGAGCAATCCGACGTTCACGCCCATGATCGGAATTCCACGTTCGCCCACGATCTTGGCGGCTCTCAACATCGTGCCGTCACCACCGATGGAGAGCACGAGTCCGACATCGGACAGATCCGTGGCCACCGACACCGAAGCAGCGAGTCCGAGGTTCTGGTGATCTTCGGCTCCGGCCACCGCTCGATGACCGTGCGCCGCCAACCAATCGACGGCTGCCGCCGCCAACGTCCCGGCCTCGGGCCGATCGGCGTGCCCGACGAGAAGGACGGCGGTCATGAAACGAGTCTCCCACGAACCCTCGCACGGAGGAGGAACTCTTTGTTTCCCTCGCCCCCCAGCAGCGGAGAATCCATCAGATCCATTGGGTCGGCTCCGGCCGCTCGGAAGGCCTCGGTCACCCCTCGGCATGCTTCGTCCCAGAGCGCCGGATCGGTCACGACACCCTTGCCCTTGGACACTTCGGCCCGACCGACCTCGAACTGCGGCTTCACGAGCACCACGATCTCGCCTCCTTCTCGGCAGACGTTCACGAGACGCGCCGCCACGAGAGTGAGCGAGATGAACGACAGATCGGCGACCACGGCGTCGACGGGTCCGCCGATGTCGTCGACATCAATGTCGCGCACGTTGAAGCGCTCGATCACGTTCACCCGCTCGTCGTTCCGGATCAGTGGATGCAACTGCCCGTGACCGACGTCGAGCGCGATCACTGCACCGGCACCGCGTTGCAAGAGACAATCGGTGAATCCGCCCGTCGACGCCCCGGCATCGAGGACCCGCCATCCGGTCACGTCGATCGACCAGAGCGCGAGTGCGGCATCGAGCTTCTCACCACCACGACTCACGAAACGGGCCGGTGGTCCCGACACCACCACCGAATCTCCCGGGTGGACCTGACGACTCGATTTGTCGGCGATCGCGCCGTTCACGAGAACGCGTTTCTCCTCGATCAAGGCTGCGGCCTCGGAGCGGCTCGCCACCAGACCCCGTCGGAGCAACTCGGCATCGAGTCGCGCGCGACGGGTCATGTGAACCGGTGTAGGCGAAGATCGATACCCATCACATCGTCACGGTACCGACACTCCGATTCGACGGGCGACGTCGGCCAGATCCTCGGCGTCGATGTCGACTCGCAGTCCGCCGTCCGTATCGGGCCGCACATCTCGCGGCGTGACCCCCGACCGGACGAGCGCATACCGGCAGCCGATCGTTCGCGCGAACAATCCATCGGTCGAGGGTCGATCACCCACCATGAGTGCATCGGAGACCGGTCCACCGAGCATCGTCCGCACGACCTCACCCATCGGTGCGTGGGGTTTGCCGGCCACGATCGGCGAGGTGCCCGATGCCGTCGCGATGGCCGCGAGGATGCTCCCACCACCGGGTATCGGACCGGTCGGCGTCGGATACGTGGCGTCATCGTTGGTTCCGATCAGCCGTGCGCCAGCTCGGATCGCGTGGGCGGCCCGACGCATGATCTCGTAATCGAAGTGGCGATGGAACCCCACCATCACCACGTCCACCGGTGACGAACCGGACTCGTATTCGTCGTGGCCGATCACCCGTGCTCCCATCGCACTCACGGCCTCGATGATGCCGGCTCCCCCGCACACGAGAACCGATTCGTCGGGGCTCACGAGACTCGCGCCCGCCATGGCCGATGTGACCACGTCGCCCCGCGCCGGAATTCCGATCGCCTCGAGCGCCGCCTCCTGTTCGGCGATGGTCGCCGAGGAGTTGTTGGTGACGAACAGCACCCGATGGCCCGATCGTCGTAGCGCACCGATTGCCTCCACCGAGCCCGGGATCGGTTCGTGAGCCAACCACACGACACCATCGAGGTCGCACAGCACCGGAAACGCATCCATCAGGTAGCGATCCTGCCATGTCAAGTGACAACCTGTTCGGGTGCCCCGATTCGAACCGTTCCGCGCCCTCCGCTATGCCGACTCGTCACGTCCGCATCTGGAGGCGGTGACGGCCCCTCCCTACGACGTGCTCTCGGAAGCCGATCGCACTCATTTCGCGAACCTCCACCCCCACAACATCGTCCACATCGATGTACCAGTCGAATCGGATGGTCCCTCTCGCTACGACCGCGCGGCACGGGTTCTGGCCGATTGGGTGCAGTCGGGGGCGCTCGTCCTCGACGATGCGCCGTCGTTCACCATTTACCGGATGGATTTCACCGATTCCCTCGGGCGACGTCGCCGTACCGCCGGAGTCATCGGCGCACTCGAAGTCGTCGACGAGGGTGCCGGTGGCGTTCTCCCCCACGAACGCACCACACCCAAGGCCAAGACCGACCGACTCGATCTCACCCGAGCCACGTTGGCCAATCTCTCCCCCGTTTGGGGGCTCTCTCTCACACCGGGATTGACCGAACTCCTCGAGGAGTCCGGCGAACCCGTGGGTTCGATCGACGTCGACGGCGTCGTGCACACCTTCGAACGGGTCTCGGATCCGGTTCGCGTCGACGCGATCTCCCGGGCCGTGGGCGGCCACGAGGTCGTGATCGCCGACGGCCACCACCGCTACGCCATCAGTCGCACGTTCCGCGACGAGCAGCGATCAGCCCCCACCGCAGCACCCGGATCGGCCGAGACCACCATGACCTACATCGGTGAACTCATCGAAGATCAACTGAGTGTCGATGCCATCCATCGCCTCTACACCGGAATCTCGGCCGACGATCTTGCTACCGCGCTGGCGAACTTCTTCGACACCCATAAGGCCGGACCCATCACCCCTGACATCACGAACGACATGCGCGAACGAGGTGCACTCGTTCTCGTGCGACCCGATCGCTCCGGCCTGTTCCTCGTGCCGCGGGACGGTTCCTTCGCGGGAGTACGCGACCTCGACGGCGCGCGACTCGAGCACGCACTGGCCAATGTGAGCCACGAGGTCACCTACCAGCACGGAGTCGACCACGTTCTGGACATCGTCGCCTCGGGTGCGGCCACGGCCGGCGTACTCATCCGGCCCGTGACCGTGGCCGAAATCCGTCGAACGGCCGACGAAGGGCTCCTCATGCCTCCGAAGTCGACGTTTTTCACCCCGAAACTCCGGACCGGTCCGGTCATCCGCCCTCTCGGCTCGGCGTGACCGACACCCCACCCGCTCAGGTGATCGACGCGCGGTAGATGCGTTCGATGGTCGAATCGAGAAGTGAGTCGAACTCGGCCTCGGATTGCTGAGCCGACAGACCTTCGGTGAGTGCACGCGAGAAACTCGCGATCACGCCGTGGTTCCTCGAGAGTCGGGCATTCGATTCGTCGCGTGAATAACCACCCGACAGAGCCACGACTCGCAGAACGCTCGGGTGCTTCACCAAGTCGAGATAGAAGTCGTCGGTCTCGGGCAGCGTCAACTTGAGCATGACGGGCTGCGAAGCCGGCTGCCGATCGAGTTCGGCCAGGATCGCTTTCTTCAGAATCACTTCGGCTTCACCCTTGGTCGGACTGTTGATGTCGACTTCGGGTTCGATGATCGGCACCAGTCCGGCCGACAGGATCTGGCGCCCCACGGTGAACTGCTGGGCGACAACGGCTTCGATGCCCGAAACGTCGGCCGACTTGATGACCGAACGCATCTTGGTTCCGAAGATTCCCTTGTTGCGGCCGCGGGTGAGCAGCGCGTCGAGGTCGGGCATGGGCTTCATGATCTGCACCCCGTCGGCTTCGTCGGCGAGTCCCTTGTCGACCTTCAGGAAGGGGATCACCTGCTTGCGCTCCCACAGGTACTGCGCCGAACCGACTCCGTCGATCTCCCGATCCATGGTTCCCTCGAACAGGATCGCTCCCAACACCCGACGTCCGTCGAAGGCGGGGCTCTTGATCATGCGGGTCCGCATGGCGTGGATCAGGTCGAACATCTGCTCGTCACCCGAGTACGAGGATTCCTCGATGCCGTAGAGCCGCAGCGCCTTGGGGGTGCTTCCACCGCTCTGATCGAGGGCGGCGATGAAGCCCTTGCCGTTACGCATCCGGTCGAGCTGGTCCTGATTCATGTCGATGCCTTTCACGTCCTGCGACGTTGGCGATCGTAGTTGTCAGTCTCCGGCCGAGCCGATGACCTCGGCCACCCGGGCGAGTGACTTGTGCAGTCGGGCTCGTTGGGTCGGACGGACGAGATCGTCGGCCACCACCTCGGTCCGACTGGCCGTCCCGGCCCCGGTACGAAAGAACCGTCGTCGCACGCGACCGATCACCGTCACTTCGTCTCCGGTCGACAACGACTCGATCTCGTTGCGGCGCCGGGGATCGACCATGGTGACCGGTACCGAACTCTTCAGGCCATCGTCGTCCTCGGTCGTGACCTCGAGGGCCACCGCCGCACTGCCCGACGGCAGATCTCGCCAGACCGGCGGGCTGCTCAAGAGTCCCCTGATCACCACGACGTTCATGAATCTCCCTTTCTTGCTCCCTGTGGGGGCAAAGTGGGAGGTGTCAGCGCAAAGAGGCGATGCGACCTTCGACATCGGCGAAGTCCGGATCGTGCAACGCGACACGGCGGAACATTTCGCGGGCTTTGTGCAGATTGCCGGCCCGGTCGTAGAGATCTCCGAGCACGTACCACTGTCGAAGGTGGTGATCACGCACTTTCTTGGGGATCGCCGCCGACCGCACCATGAGGTCGATGGCTTCCTTCAGTTCGCCACGATCGGCCAGCGAACCGGCCACCACGATGCGTCCTTCGGCCATCACCTCATGCGACGGAGAGATCCCCTTGATCTCTTCCCAGATCTCATCGACCGCCGACCAGCGCTTCAGGGCGCGGTAACAATCAGCCAGAACCGGCAGATCCTCCACCCGCCCGCGCTGCGAGCGTGCGATCTCGAGTGCCGCCGCCGCCTCACGCCAGCGACCGAGGCGGTAGTTGGAAAGTCCGATCACCTCGTGGACGGCCGACACGTGCGACATTTCCTTGAGAAGCGAATTCGCCATACGACGCGCGTCGGTGAAGCGCTCGGCTTCGAGAGCGATCTGGGCCTGCAGAAGTCGGTCACTGAGTCGGGCCGCCCGTCGCGGTTCGAGCGATGCCTCGACCTTCTCCTTGACCTCGGGATCGAGCGACATGTTCTCGTGACGACGCGGACGAGCCGGCTTGGCGCGCTCGGTGGCCGCGACCGCGACCTCGCGGATGGGTCCTTCGTCGATCCAGCGTTCGGGCTCGCGCTCCACACGAGTGGGTTCGATGCCCTTGCGCACCTCACCAGCGCCACGCGCCAGTACCGCGGCCCGGCGCCGTTCGGCTTCGGTCTGCGGTTCGCGTTCTTCGCGTTGGAACTGACGTGGCGGGCGACGTTCACTACGATCGGTCCGATCGGTGCGTCCATCGGTTCGGCGACGGCCTCCACTGGTGGGACGACGGCCTTCACCTGTGCGCGACTCCCAACGACCTTCACCGTCGCGGCGATCATCGCGGCGATCGTCTCGGCGAGCTCCCGACGGACGGCCGGTCCGACGATCGTCCCGACGACCATCACTCGAACGCGACTGCCAGCGACCTTCACCCGAGCGCGGTTCACGACGAGCGTCACCGTCACGACTTCCACGTCGTCCATCGGCTCGATCATCACGCCGGCCACCACTCGATGCGCGTCCCGCTGCACCTCGGTCAGGCGCGCCACGACCCGTCGAACCCCGACCTGTGGATTCCCGACCCGACGAACCCCGACCCGCCGATTCACGACCAGTCGAACTGCGACCCGACGAACCCCGACTCGAGGATCCCGATCCACGCGAAGCGGAACCTCCGCCCGAGCCCGCTCGACGTGGCGCGCCACCGGAACGATTCGCTCCCGGACGCCCTCCAGTGGGACGCGACGAACGAGGACGATCTCCAGCCATAAGAAGACGATTCTACGGGTGACCGGGCACTGCTTGCAGGATGATGCGGGCGACCTCTCGAGCACTCTCACCGTCGTAATGAAGACCGTCGTAGCGGACGATCCGCTCACAATCATCGGGGTACTCCGGACACACCCATTCGCTCAGCTTCACGACGGCGATGCCACGTTCGCGACCAATGGTGTCGTGGGCTTCTTCGTCACATCGTGTTCCGGCCGCGCCATCCGGGCCGAGATCGGTTCTGGGAACCGGAGCCACGAGCACCACATCGGCGACCCCGATGAAGTACCCGATCAAATTCTCGATCCGTTCGCGAACCGCCGACTGTGATTCAGGTGCGCAGAACCGCTGCTCGATCCCCTGCCACGAGAACCACGAGCCGGTTCCTCCCCACCATACCACGACCGTGTCGATGTCCAGCCGCTCGGCTCGTGCTCGGACTTCCCGCAAGAACGTCAGGCACTCGGATTTGCCGTACTGATCGCGAAGATCCTCCGAAGGAACGCAGCCGGGATCGGCGTACACGTCGACATCGATGCCCATCGATTCGGCCACTACACCGATCTCATCGGCGGCCACCGCCGGAACCGAATCACCGAACACCATCACCCGCGGGCGAGTGATCGGCTCCGAACTCGGGGCGAGGGTGACCGACGTGTCGATGGCCGGCGCCGCCGACTCGGTCGTCGCGAGCGCGCCGACCACGATCGAAGTGGAGACGATTGCGGCTGGCACGAGCGCGCGACGCGACACTCCTCCGCGCCGGATCGGCATCTCCACGAAGCGATACGAGATCGCGGCCAGAGCCACGGAGATCACGGACACGACGATGAAGCGAACGATCGCCGACCACTCTTCACCGACGTCGCACACCACGAGTGGCCAGTGGAAGAGATAGATCCCGTAGCTCCATCGGCCCACGGCCCGCAGAATCCGCGAATCGAGTAGCCGATCCGACTTCGTGGCCGAGTGCACCACCAGTGCGACGCCGACCACGCTCATACCGATCAGCGGTCCGCCGAAGACCCACCGTCTGTCTCCGGGTAACCACAAGGACGCGGCGACGAATCCGCAATACCCGACGACCGGCAGGAGGCGGACGAGTGTTCTCGTGCGCACCACCGGCGGTGGCCATCCACGACACGCCAGTGCGGCTCCCAACAAGAACGCCACCGCTCGCGTGTCGGTGCCCTGATACACCCGATCGATCGACAACCCACTCGCCGTTCCGATCATCTGCACCGCAGCCGACATCCCGGCCAGGACCAATGCGACCCGACTCAGCACTCGCGCCGACCGATGGCGCAAGGCGAACCACGCCACAACCGGCCACACCACATAGAACTGTTCTTCGATGGCCAATGACCACAGATGCCGCAGCGGGTCGGGGGCGGCAAAGGCATCCCAGTAACTCGCACCGCCCACGATGTGCACCCAGTTGGTCGTGTAGGTGAGCGCGCCCCACACGTTGCGCGCTTCCACGTCGACCTGGTCGATCAGAGCAAGCAGGGCCACCAACCCGAGAAGAACGAGCAACGCCGGCACCAACCGCCGGAAGCGACGCCGCCAGAAAGCCGTCAAGTCAACGGTGCCCGTACGCTCGCGCTCGGCCACGATCAATCCGGTGATCAAGAAGCCCGAGATCGCGAAGAAGACGTCGACCCCGACCCATCCACCATCGATCAGACCCGAGTGGAAGGCGACGACGGCGAGCACCGAGAGGGCGCGCAAACCGTCGAGGCCGGGTAGGTGCGGTGATCCAACGACGGATCGCGTGGGTGTTGCGTCTTCCATCGACATCGCACGATGTCTAGCCGACGACGAAGTACCCGGGCCGGAAAGCAAAGAACCCCGACCGCACGAGGCGATCGGGGTTCTTCATCGACTAATTCCGGCAGCGACCTACTCTCCCAGGAGGTCTACCTCCAAGTACCATCGGCGCTGGCGGGCTTAACTGCCGTGTTCGGAATGGGAACGGGTGTATCACCGCCGCTATGGCCACCGGAAATCTTGCGTCGTCGGGAAAACTCCCTGACAACTCCAGAGCAAGCACGAGCTGTTTAACCAAGCCCTCGGCCGATTAGTACCGGTCGGCTACACGTGTTACCACGCTTCCACCTCCGGCCTATCAACGTGATGGTCTCGTCACGGGCCTTACTGCGTTAACCGCATGGGAGTGCTCATCTTGGAAC
>SYCI01000147.1 GCA_005787035.1 Actinomycetota bacterium
CCCTGAGTTCCTCGCCGAGCAATCGGCCGACCGTCAGGAATCCGGTGTGGGCCACCATTCGGTGGTCGGGTCGGACTGCATTGCCTTCGATGTACCAACCCCGGTGCAGGACCTCGAGCGTTCGTGTCCCGGCCCAACGAGGATTCGCCATGCGGTGGCGGGTTTCGGCGGCCTGCGTGATCGACGGGGTGTAGGCGACCAGGATCCCGCCCGGGCGGAGCGCCACTTCGGCGTGCGGCACCACTTGCCACGGTTCGGGCAGATCGAGAACGACCCGATCGATCCGACCGTGCAGAGCCTCGTCGATTCCTTCGTAGGCGTCGCGCACCTCGACCTGATAGCGGTCGAGCACATCGGCACCGAGGAACGAACCGACGTTGGTCCGGGCGCGTTGCGCGAAGTCTTCACGCAGTTCGTAGCCGACGATCTCGGCCCCCCAGCGCAGCATGGTCATCGACAGTGCGCCCGAGCCGACTCCGCTTTCGAACACCCGGACACCCGGGCCGATGTCGGCGAGCATGCAGATCGGCGCGAGGTCCTTCGGATAGATCACCTGCGCGCCACGGGGCATCTCGATCACGAAATCCTCGAGTGTCGGTCGGAGTGCGATGTATCGCGCACCTCGTGTCGACTGCACCCGGATTCCTTCGGGCAGTCCGACGATCTCCGAGTGCGACACGAAGCCCGCATGACTGTGGAATTCGGAACCCTCGGTCAGGGTCAGCAAGTAGCGACGTTGCTTGCCATCGATCAGCATCACCTTCTCGCCGTAACGGAATTCGCTCATCGTCCGACCTCCTTCTCGGCTCGCCGGCGGGCGGCCGACTTCTTCACGACCATCTCGACGGGCACCGGGGCCATGGTCGATGCACGTTCGGCCAGACGACAGAACGCACACACCGATTCACCGACGGCGCCGGTGGGCGCACCGCACTTCGTGCAGGCCGACAATCCGGCGGTACCACGCTCGTGCACTCCGGCGAGAAGAGGCGACATTCGCTCGAGGAAACCCAGGTAGTACGACGCCTTCGTCCCGGGTGACTTCTCCTCGATGAGATTCAGAGCCTCCTTGTAGCCGAGGTGCTTGTTGCCGACGGCCATCGGACATTCGTCGACGATGTAGTCGATGCCCCGAACAACACACCAGGCCGCCATCTCGCGCTCGCTCAGCCGAACGAGTGGCTTGACCTTCTTGGGAAAACCATCGCGGGCCGCCAGAACCGGAAGTTGACGCGCGAGATACTCGACGTCCCAGCGAAGGGAGTTGCCGAACAGCACGGCCGCCTCGTCGTCGAGGTTGTGTCCGGTGACGACCACGTCGTAGCCACCTTCCCGTGCCCAGTGGTCGAACAGGTGACGTTTGCTCATGCCACACGCCGAACACGGAACTCGCCCGGTCGCCTTGGCTGCAGTGGGCACGTCGAAACCGTGGTCATCACGAAGCGAGACAACCTTCAACGTGAGCCCGCGCTCATCAGCGAAACGTCGCGCGAAATCCTCCGATTCGTGGCTGTAGTCACCGATCCCGAGCCCGATGTAGAGACCGTCGGCGCGATAGCCGAGCTCGACGAGAATGTCCCAGACCGCCAAGGAGTCCTTACCGCCGGAGACCGCCACGAGAATGCGGTCGTCGGGCGCGAACATTTCGAAGTCGTCGATCGCCTTGCGGACCTGGCGACGGCACAGTTCGAGGAAGTGCTCGGCACAGAAGTTCGCGTTGTGGCGCGGCAGATCGATGATGGCCGGCCCCCGGCACGTACGACATTTCATGCGATCAACCCCCGGAGACCACGGGCCGGATCTCGATCACGTCGTCAGCATCCAGTTCGCCGTCGCCGGGTACGAGGGTTCCGTTGCGGATCACGAGGTGACCCTCACGCGCGAGGCCGAGTTCGGCGAGTAACGCATGAACACGACGCCGCCCGGTCAACTCGATCTCTCGGCGCGGGTTGCGCAGGATCACCCGCATGTCAGCGCCCGCGCCGCGACGAGACCTGCAGCGTCTCCCCCGGAGCCAGAACCTCGGTCGAGATCGTCTGTGGGCGCCGCTGTCCGAGTCGGCGCAGACCTCGAAGCGCCCACACGACCACTCCGACGGCGAACCAGCCGCGACGACCCTTGACGAGGCCCTCGCGCAGGCTGCGGGTCCGGAGATACGACAACAACGACACGACGTCAGACGCGCCGGATCTCGACCACGGCCGAACGGCGACGACCACTGCGCCGGCCGAGGACATAGAAGAGTGCGACGACGACCACGCCGGCCACGACACCGATGGTCACCACGGTGCTTCGACGATCGTCGACCTTGTTCTGCACGTCCCCTTGGAGGCCTTTCAACTTGGCCTCGATGTCCTCGCGCGAGATTCGTTCACTTGTCGCCACGACCGGGCTCCTTTCCGAGCGTCGCCTTCTTCACCCGTGAGAGTGCGAGTCCTGCGGTGGCGACGGCCACTACCAACACGACCAGGTACGGCACCCAACTCCACGCGCCGGCAAAGGCCGTGGTCTCCGTCTGCAACAGACGCAGAACCCCGACGAGACCAAAGACCAGACCGAGGCCGAGGAAGATCGAGCCCACCGCACCGAGGGACAACCAGCGACCGGCGCCGGCCAGTGGTCCGAGGGTTTCTTGGCGTGCGTAGTCCTTGACGAGATCGATGACCTCCCCGACGCTGGCCGAATCACGGCGACGGGACGCGGGACGCTGATCCTGATCGGGCACAGGGAGTTTCTAGCAGCGAACCGGTCGAACGGCACCGTGACCCCCGCCGAAGGGATCACGAACGACGGAACCGCACGATGGCTTCGAGGTCGAGGAGGGCATCGAGCAGGTGTCGACTCCGCTCGGCCCGACCAGCGGCACCCAGTACCCGTTGTCGATCGGCCGGCCCGAGCGGTAGTTCGTTGGCCAACCGGAACAGATGGTCGTCGTCGGTCTCATCGGCGCGCAACGCGAGTTCGGCTCGTGCTCGTTCGGGCTGCTCGGACGCCAGAGCAACCAATCTGTCCACGACCTCACCCAACGCCGACCGCGTTCCCCCGTCGATCTCGACATCGATCTCATCGGGCCACGGTTCGATCTCGGCGCGTGGGTACGGGTCGTCAGTGAGCCATTCGCGGACTCGGAATCGTTCGGTTCCGCGTGTGAGGACGGCCCGCCGACCATCGGGCAACTCGTCCACTCGCACGATTTCAGCCAACGTTCCGAAGTCGAATCGGGTGTCACCACCACCGACCTCGCTTCCGCGCTCGATCAGAACGACACCGAAGGCAGCCGGTGAATCGGCGAGACAATCGTCCAACATCATCTGATAGCGAAGCTCGAAGATCTGGAGCGGCAACCAGCCACCCGGAAGGAGTGGAGTGCCGAGAGGAAAGATCGGCGACACGAACGAATCGTTCATGACGCGCCGATGGCCGCCTTCGGAAGGAGTTGATCGGCCTTGGGTCCAGCCGGGTAACTGCTCAAGGCATCGGAAAGGTAGCCCTCCCAGATCGGTCGGAATGCCGCGTCGTCGGCGACTCCCGGGGCCTGGAGCAACACCGCGAAGGTGATGAGTCCGTCACCGTCGGTGGGGACGTAACCGACCAGACCTTTGACATCGGTGAGCGAACCCGTCTTGCCGCGCATGACTCCAGCGAGCGGATCACCCACGAAGTATCCGGCAAGGGTCCCGGTCTGACCGGCGATCGAGAGGGACTGATAGAGAACGTCCTTCTCGGCGAAGCGGTCGAGGACCGCGAGCATGGCGGCACAGGTGACCTGATTCTCCCGCGACAGACCCGAGCCGTCCACGAGCGACACACCGTTCAGCGGTATCCCCCATTCAGCGAGTCGATTCATCACCACTCCGAGGCCCGCGGCTCGTGTTCCGGAACGGGCGCCGATCAGGCCGATCTCTTTCAGCAGCATCTCGGCGGTGTTGTTGTCGCTGTTCTGGAGCATTTCGGCCACGATCGCCGACAGCGACGCCGAGGTGGTCGAGGCGATGGTCGCGACGTTGCCGGGCGCTTGACCCGATGTCGGTTGGCCGACGACGGAGACCCCGCGCTCCTGCAGAAGTCGGACGAATTCACGCGCCGCTCCGAGTCCGGGATCGGTCGCGACGATTCCCTGATTGCGCACGCGGCCGTCGTTCACGAGGAGTCCGGCGATCGGACCACCTTCCGAGGCTCGGAAGGATACGGGCCATGTCGGCGGGTAGTACTCGAGATCGAATCGATTCGGATCGCCGACCACGTTCCCTCCGACCATGGTCACGCCGGCCTTCACGACGGCGTCGGCGAGTGCATCGAGAGACGTGGCCGGACGTTGCGGATAGCGATTGAAATTCGCGTCGTCCGGGTACCAATCGGAGGCCAAGAGCGGGTCACCCCCACCGATCAGGTACAACGATCCGACGGTGCCACCATTGACTTCGGCACGCACTTCAGTCGTGAATGCGTAATCGGGCCCGAGTACGTCGAGGGCCACGGCCGCGACGATGACTTTCAACGTGCTGGCCGGAGTCACCGCGGTGTCGATTCCGTCGGAGAGCGACAGCACGCCATCCACCGCCACCGCGGCACACGATCCGGGCAGAACCGCACCGCCGAGTGGGCGCAACGCCGCCTCGAAAGCGGCCGATGATGTCTCGCGCGCCAACACCGACGGGGTTCGACGAGCCGACAGAATCGGGGTGGCCGGAGCCAAGGGTTCGAATTGTGCTTCGCGGTCCGGCCCGAGCGACACCCCGCCCTCTTGGGACTGCGCGTAGCGCCAGACCCCGAACATGATGACCGTCGGGAACGCCGCGATGAACAGAAGAGTTGCGATGGGGTTCACGGCCGCCGGACGTGGCCGTCGCCGTGAACCTTCTTGACTCACCCGCGACCCCGTCGACGAGCGAACTCCGATGCCCGATACAGATGACCCAATGCCGTCACCGCACGGTGACCCGACGGGTAACACAGACGACCCGATGCTCGGACCGTCGCCGGACCCGGATTGTCGGGGTCGGCGACCGCAAGTTCGGTCGCCACGAGGATGGGCTTGCCGGTTCGCCTCGACAACTCATCGGCCGCTTCGGCGAATCGTTGATCCTGACGTTCGTGATAAGCGACGATCCGTTCGATTCCATGATCGGGATAGAAGCCGCCTTCGCGCATCAGCCGGGCCTGATTCGCTTGGATGCCGATCCCGAGGTAGATCACCGCGTGAACGTCGGGATGTTCGGCGATCAGTGCCAACACCTCGGGGATGGTGTCACGGGTCTCTCCCCCCGCACAATCGACCGGATTGCTCCGGCTCCAACGCGGCGGCAGTTTTTCGTCGATGGCCGCTCGCAAGTCGTCGGGCAGGCTCATGAGGTTCAGACGGCCGTCACGGGTGATGGCATCGGATGTCACCACTCCCCACCCGCCGGCGGTCGTCAGAACGACGACATTGGGACCCTGAGGAAGAGGTTGGGTGGCGAACGTGGCCGCGGCCTCGAAGGCCTCTTCCACATTGACGGCCCGAGTGATACCGGCCGCCCGACAGAAGCCGTCGAATACCTTGTCGTTGGCGGCGAGCGCACCCGTGTGCGATGCGGCGGCTTTCGCGCCGCCTTCGGTCGCTCCGCCCTTCACGAGAACCAGTGGTTTACGAGCCGCAACGGAGGCGAGCCGCTCCATGAGCGAACGACCATCGGTGATGCCTTCCACGTACGCGAGTCCGACCGACGTCGCCGGGTCGTCGGCGTAGAAATCGAGATAGTCGGCCACCGAGACTGCGGCGGCATTACCGGCCGAGACCGCTCGACTGATCCCGACACCACTCGAGCGCGCGTAGTTCATGAACGTCGACACGAAGTTGCCACTCTGACTCGCCACTCCTATCCGACCGGCGGGCGGATAAGGCGCGACGATCTGGGCGCACAGATTCACGGGCGTACTGACCACACCCTGCCCGTTGGGCCCGGCGAGGAGGATTCCGAGCTCATCGGCCAGAGCGACCAGCTCGCGTTCGGCCTGTCGACCTTCCTCGCCGGCTTCCCCGTATCCCGCCGACGTGAGGAAAGCAGCCTTGACACCCTTGCGGGCGCAAGCACGCAACAAGTCCGGATTGGCCGAAGCCGGTGTACAGACGAAGACGAGATCGATCGCGCCTTCGGGGAGGTCGTCGATGTCGGCGACCGTCTGCACGCCCAGCACGATCTCGCCCTGGCGATTGGTTCCGTGAACGGAGCCTTGGTAACCGGCGGCCAGGATGTTGTGCAACGAAACGAAACCGAACTTTCCGGGATGGGTCGACGCACCGGTGACCACGACCCCCCGTGGTTCGAAGAGGGCTCGAAACTGTGCATCGCTCGGACGCGGTCGGAGTTCGTGTCGTGCGCCATCGGGGTCGCCGAGTTCGACGAGAGCGTCGACCGCGACCGGTCGGCCATCGGCGCGCACGATGAGCGGGTTCACGTCGATACTGCGCACGTCGGGGCGTTCGGCAGCCGCGCGTCCGAGACCGACGAGGATGTCGACCAAGGCCTCGCGGTCGACCGCCGACTCGCCACGAAAGTCGCCGAGAAGTCGCTGTGTCGCGAGGTCTCCGATCATCTCGTGCGCGGTCACCCGGTCCAGAGGAGCCGGCCGGAACACCACATCGGCCACCGCCTCGGCCAGGATTCCGCCCACGCCCAGCATCACGCTCGCTCCGAACTGCTGATCGCGAACGACGCCGGCGATGAGCTCCCGGTTGCCACTCACCATCGGTGCGATCAGTACCGAAACCTCACCGTCTTCGGGGCGAGCAAGCGCCAAGAGTTCCGTGGCGGCGGACTCGACGGCCGCGACATCGGAGAGGCGAAGCCGAACGAGACCGCGCTCGGTCTTGTGGGCGATGGAGTCGCCGCAGAGTTTGGCGACCACGGGCAAGCCGAGATCGAGGGCGGCCCGCCCGGCATCGACGGGCGTCGACACGAGACGCTCCTCGGCCATCGGCACCCCGAACTCGGCCAAGAGTGATTTGGAAGCCGATTCGGACAAGGTGCGAGGGGACGCCATACCGCAAAGGTAGTCGGAGACCTCGCAACGACATCCGATACGCACGAAGAGGCCGTCGCGGATTCCGCGACGACGCCGGACAACAAAGAGGCCGTCGCGGATTCCGCGACGGCCTCGTGGTCGGGCTGACAGGACTTGAACCTGCGACCTCTTGACCCCCAGTCAAGCGCGCTACCAAGCTGCG
>SYCI01000148.1 GCA_005787035.1 Actinomycetota bacterium
GACCAAGCGCACCGAGGTCTTCACCACGGCCGAGGACATGCAGCCCTCGGTCGAGATCCATGTTCTTCAGGGCGAGCGCGAGATGGCGATGTACAACAAGACGCTCGGCAAGTTCCAGCTCGTCGATCTGCCCCCCGCACCGCGTGGTGTTCCTCAGATCGTAGTCACCTTCGGCATCGACGCCAACGGCAGCGTGCACGTGAGTGCGAAGGATCGCGCGACCTCCAAGGAGCAGTCGATGACCATCAGTGGTCAGTCGACTCTTTCCAAGGACGACATCGACAAGATGGTGAAGGATGCCGAGGCTCACGCCGAAGAAGACCGCAAGCGCCGCGAGGAAGCGGAGATCCGCAACAACGCCGACTCGCTCGTGTACCAGACCGAAAAGGTTCTGCGCGATCAGGGCGACAAGGTGTCGGCCGACGAGAAGGCGGCGGTCGAGACTCCGCTGGCCGACTTGAAGAAGGCACTCGAGGGCAACGACAGCGCGAGCATCAAGGCCGCGACCGAAGCACTCATGTCGGCGAGTCAGGCGTTCAGCCAGAAGCTGTACGAAGCGGCGGCGCGCGACGCGAATGCCACCGGCACGTCGGCATCTGGTCAGACCGGAGCTCCGGGCGACGACGAGATCGTCGACGCCGAAATCGTCGACGCCGACAAGTGAGCCCGGGCGATGGATGCTGACATGGTCGACGGCGACGCCGTCGATGCCGCCGCCGAGGAGGCCGAAGTAGCGGCCGAAGTCGTCGAACACGACATCGAGAGCCTTCTGGCCGAACGTGATTCGTTCCGCGACATCGCCCAACGCCTCCAGGCCGACTTCGAGAACTACCGCAAGCGAGTGAGCGCGCAGACCGCGGACGACGTCGATCGCGCGACCGGTCGGCTCGCCGAAGCGTTGTTGCCGGTCCTCGATGCGTGTGAAGCGGCCTTCGTCGCCCATCCGGCCGAAGTCGAACCGCTCTTCAATCTGTTGCTCAGCGAATTGCGCAAGCAGGGCCTGGAGGCGATGAACCTCGACGGTCGAGCTTTCGATCCCAACCTCGCCGAGGCGGTCATGCGGGAGGACGGCGAAGGCGACGGTGAAGGCAATGCTGTCGTCGTCGACGTGATGCGTTCGGGCTACACGTGGAAGGGCCGAGTGTTGCGTGCAGCTCTGGTGAAGGTCCGAGGTTGACGCGACGTCGCTGACGCAACGTCGACGTGAAGTGCGGGGAGGGGTGACATGACGGCACAACGAGAGTGGTTCGAGAAGGATTACTACGCGGTGCTCGGCGTCGCCTCCGATGCGACCGCCAAGGACATCACGAAGGCCTACCGCCGTTTGGCCCGCGAGAACCATCCCGACGCCAAGCCCGGAGACTCCGCCGCGGAAGAGCGATTCAAAGAGATCTCGGCGGCGTACGAAGTTCTCTCCGATGAAGACAAACGTCGTGAGTACGACGAGGTCCGACGCATGGGTCCGATGGCCGGCGGGATGGGCAACATGCGTTTCACCGTCGGTGGTGACGCCGGATCGTTCGAGGATCTCTTCCGGATGTTCTCGGGTGGACGGACTCGGGGTGGTGGTGGGAGCGGAGTGAGCCCGCGCCGCGGCGCCGATCTCGAAACCCAGTTGATGATCGACTTCGAAGAGGCTGCGCTCGGTGTCACCACCACCGTGCATCTCACGAGCGACGATCGTTGTCAGACGTGCAGCGGGTCGGGCGCGCGCCCCGGTTCGAGCACCAAGGTCTGTCCGCAGTGCAACGGTCGCGGCCAGGTGGACGACAACCAGGGGTTCTTCTCGTTCGCGTCGCCGTGTCCGCGATGCGCGGCCCGCGGCAACATCATCGAGGACCCCTGCGGTGTTTGCCGCGGCACCGGAATCGAGAAGCGCAATCGCGAAGTGAAGGTCCGCATCCCCGCCGGTGTGGCCAATG
Organism: Actinomycetota bacterium; assembly: GCA_005787035.1. Taxonomy (GTDB): domain Bacteria; phylum Actinomycetota; class Acidimicrobiia; order Acidimicrobiales; family Ilumatobacteraceae; genus Casp-actino8. Next base: position 1,923 of record SYCI01000148.1, read on the forward strand.
GCCAGCGGATCCGCCTCACCGGTAAGGGAACACCCGGACGCAATGGCGGTCCGGCTGGCGATCTCTTCATCGTGTGCCACGTCGCGGCGCACGAGTTCTTCGGTCGTGACAACGACAATCTCACCGTGCGCGTACCGGTGACGTTCACCGAAGCCGCATTGGGAGCCGACATCGACGTGCCGACCATTTCGGGCGAGAGCGTCACGCTTCGTATCAAGCCCGGCACCCAGAGCGGCGCGCGCTACCGCGTGAAGGGGCGTGGCATCGCGACTCCGCGCCAACAGGGCGATCTGATCGTCACGGTCGACGTGCTCGTTCCCACGTCGGTCTCCGACGAAGAGCGTTCGCTGATCGAACGGCTGGGTGAACTTTCATCCGCCGAACCACGCCAGAAGTGGAAGCGTCCGGCAGGAGGTGGGTCGTGACGAGTCGCGATCAGGCCGTGTACGTGATCTCGGTGGCGGCCGAGCTCGCGGGTATGCACCCGCAGACTCTCCGTATCTACGAGCGTCGCGGACTCCTGCAGCCGGCGCGCACCCGAGGTGGTGATCGTCGTTACAGCGAGGCCGATATCGCGCGACTTCGTAGGATCGCCGATCTCACCGCGGCCGGTATGAACGTCGAGGGCATCCGACGCATCATGGAACTCGAGGCCGAAGTCGTCCGTCTGCGTGATGAGGTCGATCGTCTGCGTCTTCTCGCCGCGCAGGCGATCTCGGCGATCGACGCCAACACGTCGAGCAGTGGTTCGGGTGGACTCGGTCCGCTTCGGCAGTCAGTGACCGTTTTCGGTCAGGTATCGCCGGTGTTGCGTCGCCGAGGGGGGCGCAGTGACTGACGTCCGTCGCATGGCTCCCGATTACCAGCCCTACGTCGCCGGCACGTTCCGGTGGCGTCTGGCGCTCCGTCCGCTCGATCTCGACGACTGGATCCAGATCGGTCACGACTACGACCACGAGATGGATCGCAAGTCGTGGGTACTCGACAACCATCACGACACCGCAGTGGCCGTGATCCCGGGTGTCGAGCCCGAGGCCGCCGAGGTACTGCATTCGATCGTCGATCACTTGGTGTCGTTGTGGCCCGAGTGGTTCGAAGTCCGCGACGGCCGCGTGTTCAACCACCATCGTGGAGAATCGTTCTCCCTTTTCCCCGACGGCGATGGTTCGTGGGCCGAGCATCCGTTGTCGATCGCCGGCCGCCTCGTACAGGAGGACCTCGCGCTACTCGTCGAACGCGACGGCCGCATGGTGTTCGGTGGCGGGAGCGTGTGCTTCCCGAATCGGTGGGATCTCACCTCGAAGTTGGGTCTCAGCATGGCCGAGGTGCACGCGCCGGTCTCACGTCTGAACGAACAACTCGAAGGCCCGATCGACGACTTCTTCGCCCGCCTCTCCGACGAGCGACCGTTCTGGCGCCTCGGCTGGGGTGTGCTCGACACCGATGACTTGTATCAGCCTCTCGATGGCACGGCCTCGGTTCCACCGCCGATTCCGAACGTGGGCGATCCGTCCACTCCCGATCGGTTGTTCCTGAGGGTCGAGCGCGAAACGTTGCGGCGGTTTCCGCGCACCAATTGCATCCTTTTCACCATTCGTACGTACATCCGACCACTCAGTCATCTGGCCGATCGCCCGGAAGATGCATCACGCCTCGCCGATGCGCTCGCCAATCTTCCCGACGACGTGGCGGACTACAAGAAGATCACCGAGCTCTCGTCGACTGCCCAGCACTGGCTGAATGAAGTCGCGAGTGGTCGGAACATCGGGGGGCCCGACACATCCATCAGCGAGCGGACGACGTAGGAGGGATCCGCCATGGCCATCAACCCACAACAATGGACACTCAAGACCCAAGAGGCGGTCTCGGCCGCGGTCGATCAGGCCAAGGGTCTGTCGAACCCCGAACTCACACCCGATCACGTGATGGCGGCGATTCTCCGTCAGGAGGACACCATCGTTCCGGCGGTTCTCGTGAAGTTGGGACTCACGCAACTCAACCTGCGCAACCAAGCCGACGAGGCGGTCGCCAAACTCCCCAAGGCGTACGGCGGCGAAGAACCGCGCATGAGCCGCGAACTCAACAACGTCTTCGAGAACGCCGATCGCTACCGCAAGGACTTCAAGGACGATTTCCTCTCAGTCGAGCATCTTCTGCTCGCCATGAACCAGCGACTCAAGGTTGGTAGTGAAGACCTGATGAGCGCGTTGCGCGACGTGCGTGGAAGTCATCGGGTCACGAGCCAGAACCCGGAGGATCAGTTTCAGGCTCTCGAGAAGTACGGACAAGACCTCACCAAGCGGGCGCGCGACGGCAAGATCGATCCGGTC
>SYCI01000149.1 GCA_005787035.1 Actinomycetota bacterium
ATCGGGTAATAGTCACTGATCAACGAGTTGTGCGTGGGGTCGATGACCGCCTTACCGAGCGCGGATCCACTGCGCGCGATACCGAAGATGATGAGGCCCGTCGCCATTCCGGTGAGTCCGGAGAACACCCCCCACACGATCGCTCCACCCACCACCAGCGGAACACGACGCGAGCGATCGGCCCACTGCGCGATGGGCACCTGCAACGCGAGCGCGGCCACGGCCACCAGAGCCACCAAACCGAGCGTCGTGCTGAGATCCAGGCCGAAATGATCCCGAATCTCCGGAAGCAGAACCCCGAACGCCGCGCGATCGAGTTCGTCCACCGCGTTGAGCGCGAAGAGGATCATGAGCGGGAAGACCGCCTCCCCTCCGCAGATGTCGCGCAACGTCGCCGCGGGGTGACGGACGCTCTGCCACAGCGATCGTTCGGTGCTCATGAGCGGTCCCCTCCCCGGCCGGCGCGGGTCTCGATGCGGCGCGCCAACTCGTCACGAACACGAACGACCAACGCGCCGAGACCGCCGGGCAATGCCAGCAGAACGAACAACACTCCGGCGGCCGTCGACAGGAATCTCCATTCGTCGGCGGTGACGAACCACTCCATGCCACGCAGGTAGGCCGCTCCCAGTACCGCGCCGAACAACGAGCCGAGGCCGCCCACGATGGAGGCGGTGAAGACCTCCACCGAACGACCGACGTTGTAACTGGTGACGTCGAAGCTGTAATTCAGCTGCGCGTACAACGCACCGGCCGTTCCGGCCACGGCGCCCGAGATGGTGAACGCTGCCAGCTTCACGCGCAACACCGGCACCGCGTAGGACTGGGCACCCTTCTCGTTGTCGCGAAGCGCCAGGATCGCGCGTCCGGTTCGACTGCGTCGGATTCCGCGCACCGCGAGCAGAACCACCAGAAGTACCGCCAAGGTGTACGCGTAGAATCGCACCGGAGTGTCGATGTCGATACGGCCGAGCAACGGCAACCGCTTCACGCGTTCGTTCGGGATCCAGTCGAAGAATCGGTCGTTCAACAACCATTCGGTGACGCTCACGGCGAAGATGAGGGTGACCACCGCGAGATACAGGCCGCGCAGTCGCAACGCCGGAACACCGACGATGAACGCCGCCACCCCGCCGGCCACCGCGGCGACGAGCAGTGCCAGGATCATGTCGAACCCCCACGTCGTGGTGCATTTCGCACTCACGGCCGCGCCGATGGCCACGAAACCCACCTGACCCAACGAGATCTGACCCGCCCATCCGGTGAGCACCACCAAGGACAGTCCGATGATCGAGTACACGAAGATGGCGGTGATCTTGATGATCTGATCGGTGCGCAGGACGATCGGAACCGCCACCAGGAAACCGCCGATCAGCGCGAAGGTGCCCCAGCGCATCAGTCGCACCAGCGGCAGTCGCGCCAGGCGGGCGGGCAGGTCCCGCACCTCGTCGGCCAATCGCCACGAGGCGGTGGTGTCCTGGTCCAAGCGGGTGGTGCCCTTGCGCTGCATCAGCAACGCGGCCATCACGGCGGCACCCACGAACGGTGCAACCAGCAGCGGACTGTCGGCGTTCCACATGATCCCGTATTCGAGAACACCCAACGCGACCGCGGCCACCGCGATGGTGGGCAGATGACGGAGTCGACCGATGACGAGGGCACTCAACGCCAGGATGAGCCCCGACACCGATCCGGCGGCACCGATGGGTAAGCCGAGGATGCCGGCACGGAGGAAGAGCGCGAGGAACGACAATGCCGCGGCGATCGTCCACACGATCGTCGATAGCCACCCCACCGGAATTCCCAACAACGCGGCGCGGTCGCTTCGTTCGGCGGCGGCGCGCACCGCGGTTCCGACGCGCGTGCGCGACAGGAACAGGCCCACGGCGATCATCGCGACGGGCGCGACGATCAACGCGATCAGATCGTTGGCGTTCAGGATGAACGTGCCGATCGTGAGCTTCCAATCCAAGGGCGCCGCCACCCGCTCGGAGGCCGCGGGCTCGTCCCAGAGTTTGGGCATCGAGAGCGCGATCACCGCCAGCAACTGGGTGATGCCGATGGTGGCCACCGTGAGGACCAACCGTGGTGATCGCACGAAGCGCCGCACGATGGCCAGCTCGACGATGGCGCCCAGGACGATCGACGACACGAGGCCGACGGTCAGCCCCAGGAGGTAGGGCAGGCCATTGAAGACGATCAGTCCGACCGACAGAGCGGCCGGCACGTATCCCAGGTCGGCCTGGGCGAAGTTGATGACCCGATTGGCGCGGTACACGAGGGCCATGCCGACGGCCAACAAGGCGGTGAGTAGTCCGAGCACGACCCCGCGCACCCAGGCACCCGCGGGAAGTCCGAAGAACACCAATTGAACGACCACCAAGGCGATCGCCGGCGTCAGCGGAGCGACGCTGCGCCACGCACTCGACTTCAACGCGGTCCCCCGACTGCCATTCCCCCGACCCCCCGGTCGTCGACTGTCTTACCACACTCACGGTGACCGAAATGAGAAAAATGTGGCGTATGGACTGCAACTACCTCATCTCGGTAGAGTCGCACCAATGGGCACCGTTCGCCGTCACACCTTCATCGACGCGTCCGCCGACGCCGTGTGGTCGCTGGTCGGTGATCCGGCCCGCCTCCATGAATGGTTCCCCATCGTCGGGTGCGAGGTGAAGGGCGACAAACGCTGGATCGACCTCGCCGGCGGCCTGCGATTCGAGGAGGACATCGTCACCCTCGACCACGACCTGCGACGTTTCCAGTACTCGATCGTCAACAACCCGATCATCAAGAAGCACCTCGGC
>SYCI01000150.1 GCA_005787035.1 Actinomycetota bacterium
ACCCTTCGCGCGCTCGAAGACGCTCTCGAAGCCTTCCCGGGCTGTGCGGTGGTGATCAGCCACGCTCGGTGGTTCCTCGACCGCATCGCCACCCATGTCCTCGCTTTCGAAGGCGACAGTCAGGTGCGTTGGTTCGAAGGAAACTTCAGCGAATACGAAGCATGGCGCAAGAAGGAACTCGGCTCGGCCGCCGATCAGCCTCACCGCATCAAGTACAAGCCACTGAGCCGCTGAGCCTCGCCTCCATGGACCGTCGCCCGATCATCCGCCTCATCCGCACGGCCAGCGCGGTGATCTTCGTCGCCTCGATCGCCGGACTCATCGTCTCGTCGATCAACGGCAACAACGAAGGTTGGGTCCTGTCGATCGGCATGGTGTCGGCGATCACCGCGATCATTCTCGTCGTCGCGTCGGCCGTGGCTTCCACCACGCGCCATCCCGACTTCTCCGACGTTCTGGCCGAAGGCATCGAAGACCGGATCCAACGTCTCGTCGCCGCCGGAGCCGATGAAGCCGAGGTGCGCGAGATCGCCCGCATGAGCGTCAAGTTGGGTCGCGGTCTGTGAGTCCGGTCGCGACCGAATCCGACCAAGAACTCGCCACGCGCGTGGCCACCGAAGCCGGCGTGATGCTCGAGCAACTCCGCACCGAGATGTACGAGGTCGGCACGCACTATTGGGACATGAAGGACGAGGGCGACGTCGCCGGTCACCGGTTCCTGGTGTCGGCTTTGCAGGCGGCCCGCCCCGATGACGTGATCCTGTCGGAGGAAGCGGCCGACAATCGCCGACGACTCCAGGCCGAACGCGTGTGGATCATCGATCCCATCGATGGCACGAGCGAGTTCGCCGAGCCACCACGTTGGGACTGGGCGATCCACGTCGCGCTGTGGGAAAAGGGAAGCCTGACCGCGGGTGCAGTGGCCATGCCCACGCTGGGTCGCACCTTCAACGCCGCGCCGGCCGAAACCGTTCCACCCCCCGAACGCGAACATCCGGTGCTCGTGACCTCCCGTACGCGCAACCCCTACTCGGCCGTGCTGGTGGCCAATGCTCTCGACTGTCTCGTCGGTCGACTCGGATCGGCGGGCGCCAAGACGATGGCCGTCGTGATGGGTCAAGCCGACATCTACGTGCACGACGGCGGCATGTATCAGTGGGACTCGGCTGCACCGGCCGCCGTAGCCCTGGCCGCCGGACTCCACGTGAGTCGCATCGACGGTTCGCCGGTGATCTACAACCAACCCGACCTCTGGTTGCCCGACCTGCTCGTGTGTCGCCCCGAATTGGCCGAGCGCGCGCTCGCCGCCATCGGCGCCCGCCGCTGAAGCCGGCCGACGGGTACATTTTTCGCATGTCCGGGGCAACAACTCGTCGACCGACCGTCATCGTCGCCGCCATGGCGTCACTCGGAGCCGGCGCCATCCACGGCGGAGCCATCGGCCTGCACGCCGAACATCCACAACTCGCGCGAGTGTTCGTCGTCCTCACTCTCCTGCAGATCGGTTGGGCGCTCGTCGCCTTCGCTCACGACGCGCGTTGGATCGCACCGCTCGGCGTCGCAGTGAACGGCCTCGCAGTCGGCGGTTGGCTCATCACGCGGGTCACGGGTATCGGCTGGATCGACGGTCTCGAGATCAGAGAGAACCCACAACTGGCCGACACTGCGTGCGCGATCCTCGGCGCCGTCGCGGCCGCCACGGCACTGGGCATCGTCCTGCTCGGAAAGTCATCCGAACCCGACGTCGAAACCCGAAGGCTTCGACTGCCAGCCGTCGGTATCGCGGCGGTCACGGCACTCGCCATGTGGAACGGCGCCGGCCATGTGCACAGCCACGGATCGGACGCCCACGCGACGAGCGAAGCCCACGCGCACGGTGACGGAACATCGACCGACGGTCACTCGGACGCGAGTGGTGCCAGCGCGAGCGCGGCCGACGCAGCCCACACCGACGGTGCACACGCGCACACGGTCGTGGCCGGTTGGCCCCGCGCCTACGACCCGGCCCTTGGTATCGACATTTCGGGGGTTCCCGGGGTCACACCCGAACAAGAGGCGCGTGCCCGAACCCTGATCGAAGACTCCCTGCGCGAACTGCCACGTTGGTCCGATGTGGAAACTGCGGTGGCCGAAGGCTGGTTCTCGATCGGCGACAAGTCGACCGGATTCGAGCACTACATCAACCGCCCCCTCATCGAGGACGGCAAGTTCCTCGATCCCACCGCACCCGAATCACTCGTGTACCGCGTGGACGGCGACCAACGCACGTTGGTGTCGGCGATGTTCATCGCCAAGACCGGAGTGCCCATCGACGATCCTTCGCTCACCGACTTCGGCGGCCCTCTCATGCAGTGGCACGCACACGACAATCTCTGCTGGGGTCTCAATGCCGAGGGTCGTCCGGTGATCCTGGCCCTCACCAATGCCGCCGGTGAGTGTCCGACTGGCACCACCAAGGGCGGTGGCAAGAACGCCATGGTCCACGTGTGGATCGCGCCGCACCCGTGCGGCCCCTTCGCCGCCCTCGAAGGTGTGGGGGCCGGACGTGCCTCGGTGTCCGACGCCGAACGAGTCGACATGTGCAATCACGATCACGCGGGCGACCAAGCAAGTTCTTCGACCACCGGTGCCGCAACGTCACCAACCGCCGACTCCACCACTCCGCCGGCCCAAGTCTCGACCGACCTCGTGGCGGCTTCCCGCGACTCGGGTGCGGCGCGCATCGACCTGAGTGGGATGGCCGGTGTGTCACCCGAGCAGGAAGCACGCGCCGAGGACTTGGTGTTCGCGACCCGGACGACCCTGCCCAAGTTCGGCACCACCGCAGCCGCCGAGGCCGCCGGATTCACGAGCATCGGCGACGGAACCACCGGCTACGAACACTTCATCAACTGGAAGTACATCAACGACGAACACGAATTGAACCCCGACTTCCCCGAGAGCCTGGTGTTCCAGGTCGATCCGGCGACCGGAACGAAGAAACTCGTGTCGGCGATGTTCATGATGGGCGACGAGTACACACTCGAGAACGTTCCCGACGTCGGTGGCCCACTGACTCAGTGGCACATCCACAACAATCTGTGCTTCAGCCGTGATCCTTTCGAATTCGGATCCACGCGCGTCGTCGGGGTCACGAGCCCGAATGGCACGTGTGGTTTCGGAATCCGCTTGCGCGAGAACCCGATGATCCACGTGTGGATCGTTCCCCACCCGTGCGGGCCGTTCGCAGCTCTCGAAGGAGTCGGGGCCGGGCAGATTCTCGACGGCCAGGAACGTCTCTGCGATCACGACCACGCCGGTCATTGATCGACACGTTCACGCGGTAACGGGTTCCGATTCTCCGAGCGATACACGCTCGCGCTCGACGGCGCGTTCGATCACCAGCACCCAGACGAAGGCGACCGCACTCACCGAGCCCACCACGACCGGCATCGATGTCGCCCCGACCGAATCGATCAGCGGGCCGATCGACAACGGAACGAGGAGGCCACCGATGGCGGCGGCCCCGACGATCCACGAGGTCGCCCGCGCCGACAACGAGAGATGGCGATCGACCAGCGCGATCATCGTCGGATACTGCGGAGCGGCCGCCAGACCGTAGAGCGAACTCCCGATCCAGACCGTCCACGACCAATCGCGGCCCACGACCATGATCGCGAGTCCGACGAGCGACAACCCGGCCGACACGACCACGATTCGGAACGGCGACACTCGGGACGACACCGGAATGGCGACGAGGCGACCGAGCGCGAACGCCGCCCAGAAGACCGCTGTTGCAACCGCGGGGAGCGAACCTTCGAAACCGACTTCCTCGGCGTACGTGTGGATCCATCCGCTGAATCCGACCTCGGCTCCGACGTAGAGAAGGAAGAAGAACGCAACGACGAGCACGAGACGATCCGACGCCGCCGGACGCTCATCGACGTCGTGCGGAACGCCGACCGGCGAAGGTCGACGCCCCACGAGGATCATCGCGACCGCGGCCAGCGCCGATACGACGAGAATCACCGGCCACAGTCGCTCGGAGAACGCAATCGCCCGATCGGTCGCGAGCGGTGCGAGAAGTGATCCGGCTCCGAACATGAAGTGGAGCGCGTTGAGCGACGGACCCGATCGGCCCGGACGCACCCAGACCACCATGGTGTTCACCGCGGCGTCGACGGCGCCCGTCGAAGCACCGATCGCCGCCGCTCCCACCGCAACGGTCGCGAAATCGCGTCCGAGGGCCAACAGAGTCGTACCGAGTACGAAGCCGCCGAGGCCCATGTGAATGGTGACGTGTCCGCCGATCGATGTGATCGCCCGCCCACCCACGATCGCGCCGACGAAGTTCGCCGCCGCGATCACGGCGAACAGGATGCCGATCACGCTCGTCGACCGATCGAGCCGTTCCTCGAGATACGAGACGGACGGGCCGAGCAAAGACAGTGTCACCCCCATCACGAGGGTCACCGCGAAATACGGGTGAACCGGGCGGTCGCGCTCGTTCAGGGAAGACTCACCACCGTCACGGATCCGGTCGATCCGTCGACGGTGATCGTGGCGCCATCGGGAATTCGATTCGTTGCGTCCTTCACACTGACGACGCAGGGAATACCGAGTTCTCGGCTGACGATGATCGCGTGGCTCACGAGTGCGCCCACGTTCACGACCACGGCGCCGGCCGGCACGAACAACGGCGTCCACGCCGGATCGGTGAGGGGCGCGACGAGGACTTCACCGGGTTCGAGCGCGAGCGGGTCGGCCGGATCGAGGATCACGCGGGCCCGACCCGTGTAGGAGCCGGGCGCACCGGGCATTCCCGTGAGAACCTCACCCGCGGTCACCGGCGCCGCCTTCGAATCGCCCTTCTTGGGCCACTGCGACAGCGGCGGCACCGATCCGCCGAGAATGAACGGCGGATCGAGCTCGAAGAGTTCGTTGTACTGCCGCTCTCGTTGGGCGAGACGCGCACGGAACTCGTCGGGTTGGGCCACGAAGGCATCGAGTTCGTCGGCCAACAACATGCAGATCTGCGACGAGGTGTAACCAGTGCGGGCGGCGAGTGCGAACGCGGCCATTCGCACTTCGTGCACCACCTTGATGATGTTGGTCTTGGCTCGTTCGCGACCGGCCAGGTACAAGTGGGCCGACCGCAGCGCAACTTCGAATTGCGCGAGGACCTCGGGCTGGGAGGCCAGCGCGGCCCGTACCCGGGCCTGGGCGGCCTCACGAAGTTCGGTGTTCTTCCGATTGCGAATCATGGGGCTCTCGGAGTCGGGAGCCGCGCGCATCGCATCGATGAGCGATGTCACGAGAGACGGCTTGGTCTCCCACGTGTCGGAGCGAATGTCCCATTCGTTGGGGCCACGACTACCGAACTCGCGGATGAACGCCGCGAAACCTTCGCGGTACTCCTGGGAGTCCCGCGACAGGCGCGAGAGATTCCACATCGCATTGCTGGGCGCGGCCGAATCGACGTCGCCGATACTCGTGATGAGAGTCAGGACGAGTCCGGGATCGCCGAGTGCTTCGGAGATGGCCCCGAGGGCCCCCGGCCCGATCGACGTACCGGCGGTCATGTCGAGGTGATGCTCGAACATCCGACGGAGATGGGCGCGGAACGACGTGAGACGCTTCACGAGCGCAGCTTCGTCGAGATCGGCAAGATCGGGCCGGGAATCGCGAGCGGCATTCGCGTCACGCTGATCCTCACGAAGTTGCGGAAGGTCGTCGGCCATCATGACCCGACCCATCCACTCACCCAATTTCGCGGTGTTGGCCGGACTCTCGTGCCACGGTTCGGCGATGTAGGGGGGCACGTCGGGGTGCGTTCCGAAGTAGGTGGCGTCGATCATCTCGGGCGCCAACCCCGGACCTCGCACACCGAAGAGTCGGGCCATCGACGCGTTGATGTACAGATAACCGCCGAACATTCCGACGACTTCCGGGCGCTGGCCATCGACCTCGTGATCGTCGACGGTTCCGGCACCGATCTGCGAATCACGCCAACCCATGTTCACACCGGGCTCCCACACGACGGTCCAGCACAGTGGACTGCACGGATCGGGCAGGACCTCACCGGCATTGGCGCGCGTGTACACCGGATACTTCGGACTCGGATCCCAGTCGGTGATCCAGCGATCACCCAGTTGGCCGTTCGCCATCGCTCCCCCGCAATTCTCGAGGTCCACCACCGGACCTTTCTCCGGAGGACAATAGTCACCCCGTCCAAAAGGGCTCCGACAGGAAATGTCCGACTCGGCTGGGCAGACTTCGAGGGTGAGCGAGGTGGCAAACGATCGGCAGTGGGGTGCATTCACCGCCGATGGGCCGTGGGTTCTCGACCGGGACCACATCCGATGGGCATCACTCGCCCCGACCCTGCGGGCCGACGCCCGCGCCGACGTACCCCGGCTCACCAAACCGTCGCGGATTCCTCCGGGTCCCCGAGTGGTGACCGTCGCTCGACACATCGGTGGCGCACTCGCTCCGTGGTTCATTCGCAAACGTCGGGGGTGCTACGCCGATCCGACCGAGAGTCGCGCCGAACTGTCGCTTCGACTCCGTCGGGCGGTCGAGACCCTTGGTCCGACCTACATCAAGCTCGGCCAGATCATCTCGTCGGGTGAAGGTCTGTTCCCGAGCGAACTCGTCGAACAGTTCAAGATGTGTCGCGATCAAGTTCCGGCCGAACCGTTCACGACCGTTCGCCTCACCGTCGAACAGGACCTCGGCGCCCGACTCGAAGACGTTTTCGAGTGGTTCGACGAAAAGGCCCTGGCCGCGGCGTCGATCGCCCAGGTTCACGCAGCACGACTCCGTACCGGTGAGGACGTCGTCGTCAAGGTCCAACGTCCACGTGTGGCCGAACTCGTCCGCAAGGACCTGCGCGTCATGAGCTACATCGCGCCGCATCTCGTGGGTCGCATTCCGATCGCCGCGCTGGCCAATCCCCCGGCTCTCGTGGAACTCTTCGCCGAAACCATCGTGGAGGAACTCGACTTCCGTCTCGAGGCCGCCAACATGATCGACGTCGCCACCATGCTGCGCGATCTCGGCCAGGACGGTTACGTCGTCCCCCGACCACACCCGACGCTCGTGACGCGTCGAGTCCTCGTGATGGAACGCATCTCGGGATTCAACTTCGACGACGTGGCGGGTATGAAAGACGCGGGCATCGACACCGAGAACGTCATCCGTACCGGAATGATCGCCTTCATGGAAGGCGCCATGGTGCACGGCGTGTTCCACGGCGACCTGCACGGAGGAAATCTCTTCGTCCTCGCCGATGGGCGGACCGCGCTCCTCGACTTCGGCATCGTCGCGCGCCTCTCGCACGAACGTCGCCTCGCGTTCTTGCGCCTCATGCTCTCGGCGACCACCAACGACATCAAGGGACAGATGGCGGCCCTCCGCGACCTCGGCGCTCTGCCCCGCGACACCGACCTCGATGCAGTCATCCGAGACCTTCGTCTCGACCAGACGCCGATCGACCCGACGTCGCTCAGCGGAGAACAGATGGTCGCCGAGGTGCAGCGCGTCGTCAAAGCACTGCTCGGCTACGGAGCCCGCCTGCCCAAGGAACTCATGTTGTACGTGAAGAACATGGTGTTCCTCGACGGAGCGATCGCGCGTCTCGCCCCCGAACTCGACATCCTCGCCGAGGTCGCGAGCATCTCGATGCTCTTCGCGACCCGCCACGGTGAGCGCCTCGGCCGTGAACTCGGCGTCGATGCCTCGACGGTCGAGTTCGACCTCACCGGAGTGAAGGCGTCGCTCGGACTCGACGCCGACGTCGACGGTCTCACATACAAGGAACTGCAAGCCCGGCGCGATCTCATTCAGCGTCGCATGCGCGAACACGTCGGTCGTTGAGGTCGCCTCCCCCACCTATGGGCTAATTTCGCGGGCGTCATGCGCCTCGTCGTCGCCCGCTGCAGTGTCGAGTACACCGGTCGCCTCGATGCCCAATTGCCCGAGGCCACCCGCCTCGTGATGGTGAAAGCCGACGGCTGTGTGGCGATTCACAGTGACGGCGGTGCTTACAAACCGCTCAACTGGATGAACGCGCCGAACTCGATCCTGGAGGCCGAAGGGGTATGGACCGTCACCAATCCCAAGGGTGAGACCCTCACGATCACCTTCCACGAAGTGCTGTCGGATTCGGCGCATGAACTGGGTGAGGATCCCGGGCTCGTGAAGGACGGCGTCGAGGCTCACCTGCAAGAACTTCTCGCGGCCATCCCGGACGCGATCGAACATGGACTCACGCTCGTGCGACGCGAATGGCCGACGTCCATCGGGCCGGTCGATCTCATGTGTCGTGATGCCAACGGGGACTTCGTGGCCGTGGAGATCAAACGTCGCGGCGAGATCGATGGCGTCGAGCAACTGGCGCGCTACTTGGAAGTCCTCCGACCCGACACGACGTTGAAGAACCTACGCGGCACGTTCGTGGCCCAGACCATCAAACCGCAGGCCAAGACGATCGCCGAGGCGCGCGGGATCTCCTGTGTCGAAGTCGACTACGACGACCTGCGTGGTCGTCGCCCCGAAGAGCTTCGGCTGTTCTGAGTGTCGGACGAGTGTCCGACACGAAATCAGGAGTAGCGGACCAGACCCTGGTCGATCACGACTCGGTCACCCACCGATGTGGTGAACACGGCTTCGCCGGCCGTCGTCTTCCAGATCCGAACGGTGAGTGCGTCGCCGGGCAGCACCGGTGAAGAGAAGCGTCCTTCGATGTGCCGGAAACGGTTGACGTCGTTGTCGCACAGCGACTTCAACAGCGCGCGTCCCGTGAATCCGTAGGTGCACAGACCATGCAGGATCGGCCGATCGAAACCACCGAGAGCGGCGAACGAGGGATCGGTGTGCAACGGATTGCGGTCTCCCGACAAGCGGTACACGAAAGCCTGATCGGGCAGAGTCTGGAGAGTCACCTCGTGGTCGGGGGACTTGGCCGGTGGCTCGTTCTGCGGACCCGACGGACCGCGGTCGCCACCCCATCCGCCTTCGCCCCGGATGAACACCGACGAACGCGTGGTCCAGAGCGGTTCTCCACTCGCCAGCTTCACTTCGGCCTCGGTCACGACCACCGCCGCCTTACCCTTGTCGTACATCGCGACGACCTTGTCCTGGGTCGTGGCTTGGGCCTCCACCGGAATCGGACGGTGCAAGGTGATGGCCTGCGAACCGTGCACGAGCATCGCCCAGTTGAAACTGCCGATCTCGCCCATCGCGCTCTTACCGGCCGAAGCGGTACCCGAGCCGGCCACCACCGCAAAGGTCGGGAACACGACCTGATCGACGCCCTTGGTGTTCTCGGTGGAGAACGCGAGGTCGTCGGATCCGGCTCCGATGCCGACCGCGTACAACAACGCGTCTTTCGAGTTCCACGACATCGTGCGCACGTCGCCGACGGCTCCGACTGCTGCTGGGTTGAGGGGCATGTTGTCTCCTTTGTTCGGTGGTTCGTACTGAAACTCGGAAGTTCGCGGTCCTCGTCGACCGCGAACGGGCATCACTTGGGCTGCGGCCAACCTCCGGGTTCGCCGTTCATTCCCGAGTTCTTGCGGGCCTTGGCCACGAGATCGGCCACGATCGGCCCGAGTTTGGTCGGGTCGTCGACCGGCGCGACGCGCGGACCGCGCACCCATCCTTCGGCCACGGCCAACACGTCACCGCTGGCTTCGAACACCCGCCCGGTGACCGCCTTCGATTCTTCCGACGCGAGCCAGGTCACGATCGGCGCGATCCAGCGCGGCGAGCGACGTTCACGATCCTCGTCGGTCTCGGGGGCCGGTCCGAGACCTTCGGTCATTCGCGTGAGCGCAACCGGGGCCACGGCGTTCACCGTGACGCCATAGCGCGCCATCTCGATGGCTGCGATGTTGGTGAAGGCCGCGATGCCCGCCTGGGCCGCTCCGTACTTGGTCTGGCCGGCATTGCCGTAGATACCCGACACCGACGTGGTGTTGATGATGCGGCCGTCGACGGGCTTGCCCTCCTTCGATCGTTCACGCCAGTACGAGCAGGCGAAGCGACTGGGCGCGAACGTTCCCTTCAGGTGAACGTTGATGACGGCGTCCCATTCCTCCTCGGCCATCGAAAAGAGCATGCGATCGCGAAGAATGCCGGCGTTGTTGACCACTGCGTGGAGATCACCGAAGGCGTCGATCGCGGTCTGGATCAGTCGTTGGGCGCCGTTCCAATCGCTCACGCTGTCGCCATTGGCCACGGCTTGGCCACCCATGGCCTCGATCTCGGCCACGACCTGGTGCGCCGGTGAGAGATCGCCACCACTTCCGTCCACGTTGCCACCGAGATCGTTGACAACGACCTTGGCTCCCTGCGCGGCGAGGCTCAGGGCGTGCTCGCGCCCGATACCGCGACCGGCCCCGGTCACGATCACGATTCTTCCTTCGCACAACTTGGCCATGGGGCTCCTCCGAGACGCGGCCCGTGGGCCTGTGACTTCTGCGCTGACGATCATAGGAACGCCCATCTGGTCGGGCACCAGCCGACCGGCACTCCTAACCTTTGACCGTGCCCGCCAACGATTCCGTCGACCTCGTGGTGATCGGAGCCGGTCCGGCCGGCACGGCCGCGGCCATCACCGCCCGCCGCGCCGGACTCTCGGTGATCGTGGTTGACAAGGCCCGATTCCCCCGCGACAAGTGCTGCGGAGACGGTCTGACCACACTCGCCCTTCGGCAACTCGAAGCCCTGGGTTTCGATCCGGCTCGGGTGCCGTCATGGCAGGACGTTTCCGAGGCGTGGTTGCGCTCACCCAGTGGACGCGAGGTTCGGTTACCCCTTCCGCCATCGGGCCGGTTCGCCGCCGTCACCCCCCGACAAGAACTCGATCAGGCCCTCGTCGACCTGGCCCGCGCGAGTGGTGCCGAGGTGCGCGAAGGCCACACGTTCGCCGGACTCACGGTGCTCGATCACGGGTTGATCGTCGACACGACGTCCGAGGACGGCACTAGCCGAATCGATACCCCTTGGCTGATCGCCGCCGACGGCATGTGGAGTCCGGTTCGTCGTTCGCTCGGTCTGACTCCTCCCGACTATCTCGGTGAGTGGCATGCGTTCCGTCAATACGCGAGCAACGTGACCGGAGCGGCGGCCGAGCGATTGATCGTCTGGTTCGACGAGGATCTACTGCCCGGTTACGCGTGGAGCTTTCCGCTTCCCGGCGGACGCGCGAACTTCGGTTTCGGTGTCCTGCGCGATGGCGAACGCAAGGGTCGCGACATGAAACAACTCTGGAGCGATCTGCTCGCCCGCCCACACATCCGCGAGGCCCTCGGTCCAGACGTCGTGATGGAAGGTCGTCCCACCGCGTGGCCGATCCCGGCGCGTATCGACACGGCCGTCACCGGGTCGGGGCGGGTGCTGTTCGTCGGCGATGCCGCCATGGCCACCGACACGCTCACCGGCGAAGGCATCGGTCAGGCTCTGCTCACGGGAGTGGAAGCGGCGCGCGCCGTCATCACGGGTGGCGACCCTGTGGACGTCCGACGCCATTATCGACGGGCCGTCGATCATCACCTGCTCGCCGATCATCGGATGTCACGACGACTCTCCAAGATCCTCGCTCGCCGTCGTGGCGCGCGTGGTGCGATATCCGTTCTCGATCATGCCGGCAGCTGGGGACGTGAGAAGTTCGCCCGCTGGATGTTCGAGGACGAACCGCGCGCGGTGATCCTCACGCCCCGACGTTGGCACCGGCGACTTCTTCGCCAGGATGGCGCGTACCGGCGCTGACGCCTCCGAGTGCCGACACCCCGGGCGGATACGGTGTCGGAGATGAAGACTCGTCTGACTGAACTCCTCGACATCGAGCACCCGGTCATGCTCGCCGGCATGGGTGGCGTGTCGTACTCCCAACTCGTGGCCGCCGTGAGCGAGGCCGGAGGCATCGGAACCTTCGGTGCCGCTCCCATGCGACCGGGTCAACTCGACGAGGAGATCGAGATGGTCAAGAAACTCACGACCAAACCCTTCGGGGTCGATCTCCTGACCGCGGTTCCCGGTCAACTCGAACGCGATGTGGAGAGCATCATCCGCGGCGGCGCACGCATCTTCGTGGCCGGCCTCGGCGTACCGCGCGAGATCGTCGACGTGCTCCACCAGAACAACATCCTCGTCGGCTCGATGTGCGGCAAAGTTCGTCATGCCATCGCCGCCGTGGCCAGTGGCTGTGATTTCGTCGTGGCCCAGGGGACCGAAGGTGGTGGCCATACCGGAACCGTCGCGACGATGGCGCTCGTCCCGCAAGTCGTCGACGCGGTCGGCGACAAGGTTCCGGTCGTGGCCGCCGGTGGTCTCTTCGACGGACGTGGCCTGGCGGCGTCGCTCGCCCTCGGAGCCGATGGCGTCTGGATGGGCACGCGCTTCATCGCCACTCCCGAAGCTCATGCGCCGCGCGCGTACAAAGAAACACTCGTGGCGCTACCCGAAGACGGCACCGTGATCTCGCGTGCGTACACCGGCAAGACGTGTCGGGTCGTGCGCACCGACTGGACCAACCACTTCGAGGAACATCCCGAGGAGCTGAAGAAGTTCCCCGAGCAGGCTTTCGAGTCGGCCAAGGCCGGGGCCAATCACATGGGCGCTTCACCCGATGTGGAAGTGGATCCGAAGCGCGAGTTCATGCCGTGCGGACAGGGTGTGGGTGCGATCACCGAGCTCACCCCGGCCGGCGACATCGTTCGCCAGGTGGTGGCCGAGGCCGAAAGAGTGATCGCCGCCATGCAGCGCGTTCGCGTCTGATCGGCAGCACTCAGCATGTGGAGGCTCCTTCGATCGAACGCGGACTTCCGCCGGATGTTCGGAGCCCAAGTCATCTCGTATCTCGGTGACTGGTTCAGTTTCGTGGCCGTGGTGGGGCTCGTCGACGACCTCACGGGTTCCAACTTCCTCGTGTCACTCGTCATGGTCGCCTTCTCTCTGCCGTCGTTCATCGCGTCGCCGGTGGCCGGACCCATGGTCGACCGCTTCGACCGGCGACGCATCCTGATCGCAGTATCGATCGTGCAGGCACTCGCCGCCCTCGGCATGCTCCTCGTCGGCGACGGAACCGTGTGGCTCGCCTTCGTATTCCAGAGCTCCGTGTCGGCGCTCGCCGCTCTGGTCGGACCGGCGACGTCGGCGGCGATCCCCAACATCGCACGCGATCAGGAGGAGTTGCGACTCGCCAATTCGATCCTCGGCTCGACCTGGGGTGTGATGCTCGCCATCGGTGCCGCCATCGGCGGAGTGTTCGCATCGGTCTTCGGCCGCGAGGCGTGCTTCATCGCCAACGCCGTGTCGTTCGTGGTTGCCGGTCTGCTGTTCGCCTCGATTCGCACACCGATGCAGGCGCCCCGCGACCCATCTCTTCGTCGACACCGCCTCCGGCCGATGGCCGACATGCGTGAAGCCCTCGCCCACGCACGCAAGGATCCCGTTCTGCTCGCCCTCATCCTGTCGAAGACGACCTTCGCCGTGGGCAGCGGCGTGGTGTCGCAACTCGCCGTTCTGGCCTCCGACGTGTTCAAGGGTGGCGACGCCTCACGCGGGGTGTTGATCGGCGCTCGCGGTCTCGGTGCCGGCATCGGACCACTCCTGGCGTCCAAGTACACCGGCAACGACCTCGGTCGGGTGATCCGAGTCTGCGGATACTCGAGTCTCGTCTTCAGTTGTTGCTACGTGATCGGCGCCTGGATGCCGGTGTTCGCGCTCGCCGCGGTCTTCATCACCATGGCCCATCTCGGCGGCGGAGCCCAGTGGACGCTCAGCACCTTCGGTCTGCAGATGCGATCGCCCGACGAGATGCGCGGTCGGATCATCGCCGGGGATTTCGCGCTGGTGACGCTCATGATGTCGGTCACGAGTGCCTCGGCCGGCGTGTTGTCGGACGCCATCGGCGTCCGGGCGGCCATCACTTCATTCGCCGTCGCGGCGGCCGTGGCTTCGGTGATCTACGTCAACGCGACGCGGCATCTGCACACGCAACTGCCGCATCAGTGAGCACCTGAGCTCGTCGGTCGTTGGCGAGATTGGTCGCCATCTGGTTCATCACGTAGGCGAAACCGATCTCGCGTTCGGGTTGGGCGAAGGCCACCGAACCACCCGCGCCCGGATGACCGAAGGAACCCGGACCCGAGTACGGACTGAACTGGCCGTGCGTCATGAAGCCCATGCCGAACGTCGTGGGCATGATGAGACACGCATCGGGTTCACCGTCGGGCGTGACCGTCCGGCGCACCTTGTCGACCGTGCTCGGTGCGAGCAGACGCACTCCGTCCACTTCACCGATGGTTGCGGCATAGATCCGCGCCAGACTGCGCGCGTTGGCGATTCCGTTGGCCGCCGGAATCTCGGCCGCGTGAACGTCACGACGATTGAAAGTGCCGTCACCCCCGAAGGCTCCGTTCAACGACAGCGCCTGACCACCGGGCGAATTGGGTCCCATGAACTGCTCGAGCATCGCCTTGACCGCCGGATCGATGTCGTCGGGGGTCTGATTGAGACCGCCGATCATCGGCGACACGCGCGTCTCGTGTGTTTCGGGAAGTCCGATCCACATCTCGGCCGACAACGGACCCACGATCTCGTCGGCCACGAAACGACCCAGACTGCGATGAGCGGGGTCGACCCGACGCACGAGTTCACCAGCCAGCCACCCGTAGGTGAGCGCGTGGTAGCCGTGCTTGGTGCCGATCTCCCAACGCGGCGCCGTGGCGGCGAGCCTTGCGGTGATCGTCGACCAGTCGAGAGCCTCGCTCAGTGAGATGTCGCCATCGACGGTGTACAGACCGCACTGATGCGACAAGAGTTGGGCGACGGTCGCGTCACCTTTGCCCTCAGCCGCGAACTCGGGCCAATAGGTGGAGACCTTCTCGTCGTACGACAGGAGTCCACGCTCGACGCACATCGCGACGGCGATCGCGGTGATTCCCTTGGTGGTGGAGAACACGAGTTGCAACGTGTCCTCTTCGTAGGGCTGGGTCCGCGCCTGATCGAAATGACCACCCCACAGGTCGACCACGGGTCGACCGCGGTGGTAGACCGCCACTCCACAACCGACTTCCTCACCGCTGGCGAGATTGGCAGCGAAGGCCTCGCGGACGGATTCCCAACCGGCTGCGACCGAACCACCGATGTTCGTGGACATCAGCCGACCAGTTCCTTGAGCGTCTCGATCTGCTTGACCGCATCGGGTCCGATGGGGTTCACCGACAAGATCGTCACACCGGCTTCCTTGAAAGCCGCGAGACGCTCCTTGATGTAACTCTTCGGTCCGACGAGGTTGCTGTTGGCGAGCATCTCACCGGGCACCGCGGCCGCGGCTTCTTCCTTCTTGCCGTCGAGATAGAGATCCTGGATCTCGATGGCCTCCTTCTCGTAGCCGTACTTCTTGCAGATCGTGTTGTAGAAGTTCTTGTCGCGCGCGCCCATGCCTCCGATGTACAGAGCGGCATTCGGGCGGGCGAAGTCGAGAATCTTGGTCTGGGCCTCACCGGTGAGCTTCTCGTCGATGGCGAGCATGCCGCCGGCCGAGATCTGAAGCTTGCCGAGGCTCGGATCGCGCTTGGCGAGTCCCTTCTTCAGATCGTCACCCCACACGTTGTGGAACTTCTCCGGATCGAAGAAGATCGGCAGCCAACCGTTGGCGACTTCGGCCGTGGCCTGAACGCTGAGACCCATGAGGCTCGCCCACCAGATCGGGATGTCGGTGCGGATCTCCTGACCCGGCTTGATGATCTTCAACGGCTTGCCGAGCCCGGTTCCCTCACCGGCCGGCAACGGAACCTTGACCGTTTGTCCGTTCATCTGGAACGGCTGCTCGCGCTTCCAGATCATCCGACATGCCTCGATGTATTCCTTGATCCGCTGCATCGGCTTCTCGTACGGCACACCGTGGAAGCCTTCGATCACCTGCGGTCCACTCGCACCGAGGCCGAGGATGAAGCGGCCGTTGCTCACGTAGTCGCAGCCGGCCGCGGTCATCGCCATGAGCGCAGCCGTACGGCTGTACACGTTCACGATTCCCGTGCCGATCTCCACGCGCTCGGTCTTGGCCGCGAGGTAACCGACTTGGCTGATGGCGTCGGCGCTGTAGGCCTCGGCGATCCAGACCACGTCGAGTCCGGCCTTCTCGAGATCGACCACTCGGTCGACCGCGGCGTGGAAACCACCGGCGTAGTTCAACATCATCGACAACTTCATGAGACGTCCTTTCGAGGCCTATCGCTGATCGGGAACCCTACGGGGGTCGGACTCGGCCGAGCGAACCGTCGCCTCGCCCACCACACCCTCGTTCAGGTTGCCACTTCGGAAACCTTCGAGATCGAGGGTCACGTAGCGGTAACCGGCGGCTTTGACGGCATCGACCACCGAACGCCGGGCCGAGACCGCCCGAGCCAGTTCGGCTTCGTCGACCTCGATACGCGCGGTCTCCCCGTAGTGGCGAACCCGAACCTGGCGGAACCCCAGGCCGTGCAATGCCGCTTCCGCCCGATCGACGCGACTCAGGATCTCCACGCTCACGGGGGTTCCATAAGGCACGCGGCTGGCCAGACACGCAGCAGCCGGCTTGTCCCATGTGCGCAGTCCCATCCGGCGCGAGGCCTCACGGATGTCGGCCTTGGTCAGACCCGCCTGCACGAGCGGGAACACCGCGCCGCGTTCGAGAGCGGCGCGCTGACCCGGACGATGGTCGGCGAGGTCGTCGAGATTCACACCGAGGATCACGGTCGACCGCTCGGTATCGGCGATCGGCGCGACGACATCCATGAGTTCGGCTTTGCAGTGGTAACAGCGGTCGACATCGTTGGCGCGATACGCGGCCCGCGCCATCTCTTCCGTATCGACCGGCGTCCAGCGAAGTCCCCACTCGTCGGCCAACGCCCGACAATCGACCTCCTCCGAACCGGCCAGGCTCGGCGAGATCGCCGTGACGCAATGAGCGCGCTCGGAACCCAATACGTCGCGAGCAGTCGCCGCGAGGAAGGCCGAGTCGGCTCCCCCACTGAAAGCCACGACCACTCGATCGAGATCGCGCAAGATCTCGTGAAGAAGGCGGATCTTGTCGTCGAGTCGGTCGGCCATTGGGTCGGTGACCGGATTCGCCATGGCCCCATCGTGCCATGTGGCCCGACACGGGGCAGACTCACAGGCGATGACCGGCGACGATGCGCTTCTCGACGAGCACTATCCACTCGTCGGCGCCCGGGCCGAACGGATCGAGGTCGCCGAGGGGTTGCGACTGCGGATCATCGACCGTCGCCCCGAACGCACCGATGGATCTCTGCCCGCAGTTCTCCTGATCCATGGACTGGCCTCGAATGCGCGGATGTGGGACGGCGTCGGGACGTGCCTGGTCCGACAGAACGTGCGCTCGATCGCCGTCGACCTGCGTGGTCATGGTCGATCCGACAAACCCGACGACGGATACGACTTCGATTCGGTCGTGTCGGATCTCGTCGGACTACTCGACCGCCTCGACATCGAACGAGCGGTGTTCGTGGGACAGTCGTGGGGCGGCAACGTGGTCGTGCACGCTGCGCACCGCCGACCGCAGCGAGTGGTCGGCGCAGTGGCCGTGGACGGCGGCATGATCGAACTCGGACGAACCTTCAACTCGTGGGACGACTGCGCGGCCGCGTTGCGTCCGCCCAACCTCGTCGGGACTCGACACGGTCGGATGGAGGCCGCCATGCGTTCGATGAACGCCGACTGGCCCGAGTCCGGCATCGTCGGCGCGCTCTCCAATTTCGAAGTCGTCGGCGACGGAACCATTCGACCCTGGCTCACTCTCGACCGCCACATGCAGATTCTTCGCGAACTCTGGTCGCACCAGCCGAGCGAGATGTTCGCCGACATCGAACGCCCGATTCTCTTCGTGCCCGCCGATTCGGGTGACGTCGCCTGGACGCGCAACAAAGAAATGGCCGTCGATCACGCCCTGCGCACACTTCCCAACGCTCGTGCGCACTGGTTCCGCCCGGCCCACCACGACCTCCACGCCCAGCACCCCGAGCGATTCGCCGAGGTGTTGGTGTCCAACATGAAGAACGGTTTTCTCGCATGACCAACTTGCCCCGCCTTCTCACGATCATGGGTTCGGGCGAAACCGCACCCACGATGATGAAGCACCACCGCGAACTCATCGCTCGCCTCCCACAGGGAGCCAAGGCCGTCGTGCTCGACACGCCGTACGGTTTTCAGGAGAACGCACCCGAGCTCGCGGCGCGAGCCGTGGAGTACTTCCGCCAGAGCGTCGGTCATCCGATCGCCATCGCCGGACTCACCCGACTGAAGAACGCCGACACCGTCGAGGTGGAACGTGGCCTCAGCACCATCCGCCAGGCCGATTACTTGTTCGCCGGACCGGGTAGTCCGACCTATGCGCTCCGTCAGTGGGAGTCGACTCCCGTACCCGACGTGGTTCGGTCCAAGATCTGCAACGGAGGCGCAGTCACGTTCGCTTCGGCGGCGGCCCTGACTCTCGGTCGCTACACGGTCCCGGTGTACGAGGTCTACAAGGTTGGTCAGGATCCGTACTGGCTCGACGGACTCGACGTGATGGCTGAGATCGGTCTCGAGGTGGCGGTCATCCCCCACTACGACAATTCCGAAGGTGGTCACCACGACACCCGCTTCTGCTATCTCGGTGAACGCCGGTTGGTGGCCCTCGAAGCCGAACTTCCCGATTCGGCCCACGTGCTCGGAATCGACGAGCACACCGGACTCGTGATCGACATCGACGCCGGAACCGCCACCGTGATCGGCAACGGAACCGTGACCGTGCGCAAGCGCGGTGTGTCGATCGTGCACAGCACGGGAACCGTCCTCCCGATCGACGCCCTACGCGATCCATCCGGTTCGACCAACGTGGCCGTGTCGATGCCGAGCACACGCGCCGACGTCAGCGCCGAGACGAGCGGCGCGTCGTCCTCCCTCGCCGACGAGGTGTCACGCACCGAAGCACTCTTCGACGCGTCGATCGCCGCCGGTGATTCGGCGGCCGCCGTGCGGGCCGCACTCGATCTCGAAACGGCGATCACCTCGTGGTCGGCCGACACTCTGCAGAGCGACGCGATGGACCGCGCCCATGCTGCGCTGCGTTCGATGATCGTGCGCCTCGGCGAAGCCGCCGTGAAGGGTCTCGCCGATCCTCGCGAGGCGATCGCTCCGGTGATGGCGGTTCTCATCGAATTGCGAACGGCCGTCCGATCGGACAAGCGTTACGACCTCTCGGACCTCATCCGCGACCGCCTCGCCGAGATCGGCGTCGAAGTTCGCGACACTCCCGACGGCCCCCAGTGGTTTTCTGGCGCGGGAAATTGACCCAGACGGTGAATTTTCATCACCAGAACAACAGTGGTGGTGCAGCGGGTTAGTTGATCGAGAGGGCGGGGCCCGAGTGATGATCGAGTCCGGCCACCCGAGCCCGCCGGCGCACGCCGGCCAACGTGTACACCACGATGAATGCCGCCGTACCCACGAGGATGATCACCGCACCACTCGGTACATCTGCGTACCAACTCGCATACATCCCGAAGACCCCGAAGCCCGCACCGAGCACCGGCGACAACCAGAGCATGCGCCCGAACGAGTTCGTCATGAGCCGGGCGGTCACTGCCGGCAGCACCAAGAGCGCCGAGATCAACAACACGCCGATCACCCGGACCGTCACGAGGATCGTGGCCGACAACAGAACCATGAGAACCGCTTCCATCATCGGCACGTTCACTCCGGTCACCCCGGCCACCTCGGGATCGAAGGTCGTGAACAGAAGTCGTCGGTACAGGATCACGACGGTGACGGCGCTCACCAGCCCGACACCGGCCACAGCGAGGATGTCACTCGTGAACACTCCG
This sequence comes from Actinomycetota bacterium, assembly GCA_005787035.1. Taxonomy (GTDB): domain Bacteria; phylum Actinomycetota; class Acidimicrobiia; order Acidimicrobiales; family Ilumatobacteraceae; genus Casp-actino8. The sequence continues at coordinate 19,860 of SYCI01000150.1, forward strand.
AGCACATTGCCGAAGAGAACCGCATCGATGCTGCGTTGTGCTTGTCCGTAGCGCGCCTGCAGCGCGAGCCCCATGGCGAAACTTGCCGTCGTGATGACACCGATCGCCGCGTCGGCGCCGATCACTCGTTTGCGCGCGACCCGCCCGATCATGAGCCCCGACATCAGGCCCCAGAATCCGGCTCCGATGAAGTAATTGAGATCGAGAACCGCGGCGAGAGCCGCACCACCGAACACCGCGTGACTGAGTCCGTGTCCGATGTAGCTCATGTTGCGCAACACCACGAATACGCCGATGAGTCCGCAGAGAGCGCCGGCCAAGGTGGCGATCACGAGTCCGTTGCGGAAGAACTCGTACTGGAACGGTTCGAGCGCGTCGAACGAGAACACCATGATCAGGCGCCGCGACGACTCAGCCGCTCACGGATGTCGTCGCCACCGTGTTCCACGACCACCGGCATACCACCGTGCTGCAGAACCTCCATGGGCGCGCCATAGGTCCGTTCGAGGAAGTACGGCTTCAACACGTCGATCGGTGCACCGTCGGCCACCACGGTGCGGTTGAAGCACACGAGGCGCGGCAAGTGCGCGGCCAGGCCGTTGAGATCGTGGGTCGTGAGGACGATCGCGATGCCTTCGCCACGGGGCGGCGTCTCGTTCAGATCGGCCAACACGTGCAGGACCTCGTGTCGGGTCTGGACGTCGACGCCGGCCGTGGGTTCGTCGAGCACCAGAAGATCGGGCTTCTGCAGGAGGGCGCGCGCGAGGAACACACGCTGCTGCTGACCGCCCGAGAGTTCACGGATGTGCCGGGAACCGAGTCCCTCCAAGCCGAGTCGCTCGAGGGTCGAATCGATCTCGCGCAATTCGTCGCTCGTCGTGCGCGGCCACCACGACCTGGTGGGGCGACTCATCGCCACCACTTCGCGCACCGTCACCGGGAAGTTCCAGTCGACCGTCTCGAGTTGGGGAACGTAGGCCAGACGGAGTCCGGGCCGACGACGCACGTCCCCGTGCACCGGCTTGAGCGAACCGAGCAGGGCACGAAGCAGCGTGGTCTTCCCCGAACCCGACGGGCCGACCACACCGATGAACTCCCCCGGCTCGACCACGAGATCGACCGCCTGCACGGCCGGCGCCGCGCCATACGAGCACGTGACATGGTCGAAGACCACGAGCGGTTCGGTGGCCAGACGCGCGGAACTCATTGTGGGTACACCGCCGTGTCGGGGCCGACATCGCTCACGTCGAGCGCTCGGAGCGCCGAGGCGTCACCACCGAGAGCCTCGATCATGGTGACGTAATCGAAACGCATCAGACCCATCCACGAATGCTCGGGATCGCCCGGCTCACCGATGAGGTCGTCGTCGCGCAAGACATCGACGTAGTTCACTCCGGTCTCCTTGCCGATTTGTTCGAGGATGGTCGAAGGGAAAACTTCGCTACCGAAGATCGCCCGCACCCCAGTTTGTTCCACTTGGTCGATCAGATCAGCGATCTCTTTGGGTGTCGGCTCGTCGAACGACGACGGTTGGATCGCACCGATCACCGTCCAGCCGTATTCCTTGGCGAAGTAGGCGTATGCGTCGTGGTAGGTCAGCAATTGCCGGGCCTCGGCCTCGAGTGTCGCGGTCGATTCACGAAGTGCACTGTCGAGAGCGTCGATCCGTGCGGCGAAAGCTTCGTAGTTGGCCGCGTACGTGGACGCGTCATCCGGATCGCCGGCCACGAGGACGTCGCGCACCAATTCGGCGTACGCCTTGGCCATCGGAGGATTGGTCCAGAGGTGCGGATTGGGTTTGCCGCCCTCGCGCGGGAACGAGAAGTCGTACACATAGTCACTCTCGGGCAGGATCGTGGTGCCGAGTTCGCAGATCACCCCGGTGTCCTTCTTGTTGGCGAGTGCCAACTCCTTGGTGGGCTCTTCCAGAACGAGACCATTGATGAAGACGACGTCGGCGTCCGAGACGATCGCTGCGACACTCGGGGGCGGCTCGTAGGTGTGGCTGTTGGTGCCTTCGGGAACGATGCCCTCGATCATGGTGTCGGTACCGGCGGCGATGTTGGCCACGATGCTCGTGATGGGTGCCACGGTCGTGGCCACCACGACCGGACGACCCTCGATCGGTGCCGGCAGCGGACAAGGTTGTGTCGAACTTGGCCCGGGATCTGCCGACGATTCGACCGAGTCGTCACCACCGCAGGCCGGAAATAGCACTAAAACGGCGAGCGCCAAGGGGGAAGTCAGGGCCTTGGCGCGGGGGAACACGTCTCGAACCCTACCCCGCGCTAAAACCCCCTGCTAGATCGGTTGGACGGAAGGTCGCCTAGCCTGAAGAAATGTCCCCGACGGTGGTCAAAGCGGTGCTGTTCGACCTCGATGACACCCTGATCGACTGGTGGGGATCCCTCGGAGCCGCTCTGGCCCGGGTCACCGACGACCGCGAGGCCACGGCCCTGCTCGAGCACACCCGCGAGCACTTCTGGGATCGACACCCCGAACAGGGCTTCGTGTGGCACCGCAATACGTGGAAGTTGTGGGAGGACCGCCACACCGCGTGGGGCCAGGCGCTCCCCCACCTGCATCCCGACGATCTGCAGATCCTGCTGCGACGTTTCGAGGAGGAACTCTGGGTCGGCTTCTTCCCCGAAGTCGTGCCCGCCCTCGACGCAATGGTCGATCACACTCGCCTCGCCGTCCTCTCCAACAACCACCTGATCGAACGGGAAGCCAAGCGACTCCGTCTCCACGACTGGTTCGAGTTCGCGATGTGCCCCGACGGTTGCTTCAAACCCTCACCCGAGGCGTTCACGCAGGCCTGCATCCGGCTCGACCTGCAACCGCACGAGGTCGCTTACGTGGGCGACTCGGTAGCCGCCGACGCCCTCGGAGCGCGCGAGGCCGGATTGGTGCCGGTATGGGTCGATCGTTGGAACGACGACTGGTCGGGTCGACCGAACGAAGTGCTTCGGGTCGGTTCACTCACCGAAATCCCGGGCGTTCTCGGTCTGGGTGATTCGTGACGACGACTGCGGGAAGAGACAGGAAATCGACGACGCGATTCAGCTCGCGGCACGACGTTGTGTCTCGGCCCATGTGAGGCCTTGCAGTACGTCCACGTCGTGCGGGAGTCCGAGCACACGTTCGGCGACGATGTTGCGCTGAACCTCCCCTGTGCCACCACCGATGGTGAGGGCCCGGGCGAACATGTAACCGTCGAACCAACCCGGGTGTTCCAACGCGCGGAACCCGACACCCCCGCCACCACCGAGACCGGTGTTGCTGCCGCGCTCGGCCCGACCTTCGACCTGTTGCAACATGCCGTTGGCACCGAGCATGTCGCGCGCGATCTCCATCACGTGTTGGCCGTGCTCGTCGGCGAGGATCTTGCGGATGCTCGCTTCCGGACCGGGCTGTTCACCCCGCAGGCGGGCCGAGAGGGTGCGCAGTCGGATGAGATCGAGCAAGACGTGCTCGACGTACACCGATGCCAATCGTTGACGCATCACCGGATCGACGACCGGTCCGTTCGCCCGCACCGAATCGAGCATTTCGAGTGCGGTCGGACCACTTCCCCACAACACCCCGCCACTCGACAAGGACACGCGCTCGTTGCCGAGGGTCACCTTGGCGAGTCGCCAGCCGTCACCCTCCTCGCCGACGAGATTGGCCGCCGGTAGGCGAACGTCGGTGAAGAAGACCTCGTTGAAAGTGGAAGCGCCGGTCATCTCCTTGATGGGCCGGATCTCGATACCGGGCAGATCCATCGGACAGATGAAGTACGACACGCCGCGATGTTTGGGGGCGTCGGCGTTCGTACGGGCGATCAGGATCCCGAACTTCGCGTACTGCGCGCCGCTCGTCCAGATCTTCTGGCCGTTCACGACGTACTCGTCGCCGTAGCGCACGGCACGCGTCCCGAGGTTGGCAAGATCACTGCCGCTTCCGGGCTCGCTGAACAACTGACACCAGAACTCTTCACCCGACAGAAGCGGGAGCAGATACCGCTTCTTCTGCTCCTCGGTACCGGCGAACAAGATGGTGGGCCCGGCCCAGCCGATTCCGATCGGGTTGGAAGGTCGACGGACACCGGCCTTGGTGAGTTCGTCGTCGATCACGATCTGATGGATCGGGTCGGCCGCGAGTCCGTAGGGCGCGGGCCAGTGCGGAGCCACGTATCCGGCCTCGGCCAATTGGCGCGGCGTCGGATCGGGATGGGATGAAAGCCAACCACGAACCGTCAGACGACGGGAATCGTCGGCGCCGGGAATCTGGAACTCCATGAAGGCAGAACCCTACGCGTACGATCCTCCCCGTGCCGAACGCTCCCGAGACCTGGAACATCGCCGACGTCTGGGACATCGTGGCCGAGAGCATTCCGGACGCGCCGGCCCAGGAATACGAAGACGTCGTCCACACATGGCGCGAATTCGATCGGCGGGCGCAAGGCGTCGCGGGCACTCTGCTCGCCCACGGAGCGCGTCAGCAGGACAAGGTCGCGCAGTACCTGTACAACTGTCCTCACTATCTGGAGAGCATCTATGCGCTCTTCAAGGCCGGACTCGTGCCGGTCAACACCAACTATCGCTACACACCCGACGAACTCGTCTACATCTGGGACAACTCCGACGCCGTCGCGGTGATCTTCCATGGAAGTTTCGCGACCACCATCGAACCCATCCGCTCGCGTCTGCCACGAGTCGTCACCTGGATGTGGGTCGACGACGGTTCGGGGCCGTGCCCATCGTGGGCGATCGATTACGAAACCGCGGCCGCGAGTCCGGGTGTGAACCACGCTCCGTGGGGACGGCGCGGTGACGACTTGTTGCTCCTGTACACCGGAGGCACGCCCGGCATGCCCAAGGGCGTGATGTGGCGACAGGAGGATCTGCTCCTCGCGCTCGACAGCGCGAACAAGAAGCGACTTCCGGAAGTCCCCGATCGCACAGCGGTTGCGGCGCGAGCCACCAAAGCCGGCCCACGGAACCTGCCGGCCGCGCCACTCATGCACGGGACCGGATTGTTCAACGCGATGAGCAATCTCAACGTGGCCGGATCGGTGATCACCATGTCGAACCGAAAGTTCGATCCGATCGATCTCCTCGACACGATCGAAGCCAAGAACGTCAATTCGATGTCGATCGTGGGTGACGCATTCGCCAAACCGATCCTGCGCGCCCTCGAGGCCGAGCCCGATCGCTGGAATCTTTCGTCACTCCGCGTGATCATCTCGAGTGGCGTGATGTTCTCGGCCGAGACCAAGTCCGGACTCCTCCGCCACAATCCGCGACTCATCATGGTGGACGCCCTCGGTTCATCGGAAGCGATCGGCATGGCGCAGAGCACCACGTCGGCCGATGGTCCGGCCGAGACCGCGCGATTCCAGTTGGGTCCGAACACACGCGTTCTGACCGAGGACGGTCGCGAAGTCGCGCCGGGTAGCGAAGAACTCGGGCGCGTCGCATTACGCGGTCACACACCGATCGGTTACTACAAGGACGAACAGAAGTCGGCCGCGACCTTCCAGGTGATCGACGGCGTTCGCTGGTCGATTCCGGGCGATTGGGCGCGCGTCGATGCCGATGGCACCGTGCACCTTCTCGGTCGTGGCAGCCAGTGCATCAACACCGGCGGCGAGAAGGTCTACCCCGAGGAAGTGGAGGAAGCCCTCAAACTTCACCCGTCGGTTGCCGACGCCGCCGTGGTCGGCGTGCCCGACGAACGATTCGGACAGGCCATCACCGCACTCGTGGAGCCATGGCCCGGCGCCGAGGTCGACGAGGCTGCGCTCATTGCGCACGTGAAGATTCACCTCGCGGCCTACAAGGCGCCCAAACGCGTGATCGGGATCGAGACGGTCGGCCGCGCCGGCAATGGGAAACTCGATTACAAGCGGCTCACGGCCCACGCTCTCGGCGTCCTCGGCTAGTCGGGTCCTCGGAGGGCTGACTAGCGTCGGCATCCCGCGGGCCGCCCGGCCCCATCCCCCAGGAGTGTCACATGTCGTCTCTCGGCTTCGACGGAAGAGTTGCGATCATCACCGGTGCCGGCGGCGGTCTCGGTCGGCAACACGCATTGCTCATGGCGAGTCGCGGCGCGCTGATCGTCGTGAACGACCTCGGTGGTTCGGTGGACGGCACGGGCTCGAGCGCCGCGGCGGCTCAGAAGGTGGTCGACGAGATCAAGGCCCTCGGTGGCGAGGCCGTCGCCGACACCAACTCGGTGGCCACACCCGAGGGCGGCGCGGCGATCGTGCAGACCGCGATCGATGCCTTCGGTCGCGTCGACATCGTCGTGAACAACGCCGGCATCCTTCGCGACAAGGCGTTCCACAACATGGAACCCGATCTTTTGAATCCGGTTCTCGACGTCCACCTGAAGGGCGCGTTCTACGTCACGCGTCCGGCGTTCATCAAGATGCGCGAGCAGGGTTACGGCCGCATCATCTCCACGTCGTCGGCCGCCGGTGTGTTCGGCAACTTCGGTCAGACCAACTACGGCGCGGCCAAGATGGGACTCGTCGGCTTCACCCGCGTCCTCGCCGTCGAGGGTGCCCGGAACAACATCAAGGCCAACGCCATCGCGCCGCTCGCCATGACGCGTATGACCGAGGACATCCTCGGCGGCTTGAAGGACAAACTCGATCCGGGTCTCGTGTCTCCGCTCGTTGCCTTCCTCGCGCACGAGGATTGTCCGGCTTCGGGACAACTCTTTTCGGTGGGTGGTGGACGAGTGGCCCAGGTGTTCCTCGGCGAAACGAACGGCTTCTACTCACCCACCCTCACCCCCGAGGACGTGCAGGCGAACTGGGGAACCATCACCGATCGCAACGGCTACGCAGTGCCCAACAACCTCGGCGAGGAAACCGCCCTCTTCCTGCCGTTCTTCAAGTGACCATGATCAGCGTCGACGACTTCGCCGCCGAGGCCAAGGAGTGGCTGGTCGCGAACAAACATCTCGCGCCGCGTGATTACGGCGCGATCTGCCCACCCGATCTCGTCGACGAGGGTCTTCGCTGGCAGAAGCACCTCTACGCATCCGGTCGCGCCGGTATTCATTGGCCGGTCGAGGTCGGTGGACAGGGATTGACACCCGCCCATCAAGCGCAGTGGTTGTACGAGTGCGCACTAGCCGGTGTTCCGGGAGTCTTCAACATGGTCGGACTCGTCCTCGCCGGTGGAGCGATCATGAAGTTCGGCACCGAGGAGCACCGGACCCGCCACCTGCAGGCCACGCTGCGCGCCGATCACGTGTGGTGCCAGTTGTTCAGCGAACCCGGTGCGGGTAGCGACCTCGGATCGCTCAGCACGCGCGCCGAGCGCGACGGCGACCGTTACATCGTGAACGGGCAGAAGGTCTGGTGCTCGGGCGGCCGCTACAGCAACTGGGGAATCCTCATGGCTCGTACCGATCCGGAGGCACCCAAGCACGAAGGCATCTCTTTCTTCCTGCTCGACATGAGCCTGCCCGGTATCGAGATCCGGCCGCTCAAGCAGATGACCGGCGAGGCCGAGTTCGACGAGGTCTTCTTCACCGACGTCGAGGTGCCCGCCGAAGCACTCATCGGACCTCTGCACGGTGGTTGGGGTGTCGGCATGGCAGTGCTCACCTCCGAGCGCGGTCACATCGGCACGAGCGTCATTTCACTCGAACGCCGACTCGAATCGATTTCGCGTCTGGCCGAAGGGCGCGACCTCACGTCGGTCGAGCGCCAGGAACTCACCACACTTCTCGCCAAGGGAATGGCGTACAAGGCGATGGCCCAGCGCCAGGGGCCGGTCGCTTCCACTGCGGCCTCGCTCATGAAACTCGGAATCACCGAGATGATGTTCGACACCAGCATGTTGCGAGCCGACATTTCTGGTGCCGACGCAACGCTCGAAGGGCCCGATGCCTTCGGACTGCTCGCCGCACCCGGCGGACGTATCGCCGGTGGGACCAGCCAGGTCCAGCGCAACATCATCGGCGAACGACTCCTCGGATTACCTCGCGAACCTCGCCCCGAGAAGCACTGAATCCTCGCGGGCGGGCGGCTGATCCCCGAAAAACGCCCGTAGAATCGTCACTCTTCGTCATCTACGGCCGATGTCCGGTTCGGCCCCTCGGAGAGAACCCCTTGAAAGTCGCATCAGCCAACGGCGTGAAAGTCGAGTTGCACGATCTCGGCGGCCATGGTCCGACCATGCTCATGTCGCATGCGAATGGCTTCCACGGCCTGTGCTGGTCGCCCGTCGCCGCGCACCTGACGCGCCGCTTCCACTGTTACGCCCACGATCACCGCGGACACGGCGACACCGCACTGCCCAAGAACTGGAAGGTCGCCTGGGCCGGCTACGGCGCCGATGCCTCGGCCGCGGCCAACGCCGTCCGCGAAGACGGCGGCATCATCGGCGTCGGACACTCGATGGGTGGTGCCACTCTCCTGATGGCGGCCGTGAAGGACCCATCGCTCTTCCGTGGACTTCTCGTGTACGAACCCATCGTTCCGCCGGCCGACCTCCGCTTGCCGGCCAACCGCCCGAACAACCTCGCCGACGGCGCCGCGCGCCGCAAAGCATCGTTCAAGAGTTTCGAGGACGCGATCGCGAACTACTCGGCCAAGATGCCGATGTCGTCGTTCGCCCCGGAAGCCCTCGAGGCCTACGTGCGCGGCGGATTCAAGAAGGGTGACGACGGTCAGGTGCATCTGAAGTGCGACCCGGCTCTCGAAGCCGAGAACTTCCGCAATCCGGTGGTGCCCAACCTCTGGAAGAAGCTCGCCGATCTCACGATCCCGGTCTGGGTTTTGTCGGGCCATCCCGAGCCCTTCCAGCCGTCGGGTTGGGCCGAGGCCGTGGCCGATCATCTGCCCAACGGAAAGCACATCGAGTACAGCGACCTCGACCACTTCGGACCGTTCGTCGATCCGGCCCGTATCGCCCGGATCATCGACACCTTCGCCGATACTCTCGAGCCCTGATGGCGGCAACGGTCGAGACACCCGGAACCGATTCGTTCGGTCCGAATGTCGCCCGCCTCGACGCCGCCCTCGATCGTCGACTCGAACCCTGGCGCGACTCCGAGTTGGCGAGTCGCGTGTTCACGGCCGCGAGTCATCTGGGTGACTGGAGCCTGATCTGGCACTTGGTCGGAGCCGCACGTGGGATCACGAGTGAGAAGCGGGCCGCCCAAGCCCTGGCCCTGTCGGCTCTTCTGGGTGCCGAATCGTTGATCGTCAACCAAGGCGTGAAGCGTCTCTTCAAACGTGAACGCCCGACCGAGAGCGGTGACGACCGTTTCGACGTTCGTACTCCTTCCACGTCGAGTTTCCCGAGCGGACACGCGAGTGCGGCGGCCTTCGCGGCCACGGTGCTCACGACTCTCGACGGCAAGAAGTCGGCACCGCTCTGGTTCGGCCTGGCCACCGTCGTCGGAACGAGCCGTGCCTTCGTTCGCATCCACCATGCATCCGATGTGATCGGCGGTGCCGCCGTGGGTGTCGGTCTCGGACTCCTCGCCCGCCCACTCGTCAAGAAACTTCGTTAGGGAGGTTCCCATGACCCGTCGATTCGCCATCACGTGGGACTACCGCTGCCCCTACGGCCGGATCGCCCACGATCACGTGGCCACCGGACTTCTCGCCGGCGCCGACTGGGACGTGACTTTCCTCCCCTTCTGTCTGGGTCAGTCGCATGTGGAGCCCGGCATGCCCGACGTGTGGGACGCCCCCGAATCCGACTCGGGCCTTCTCGCGCTTCAGGTGGGAGTCGCAGTGCGCGACAACCAACCGCACGCGTTCGTCCCGCTGCACCACGCGCTGTACGAGTTCAAGCATGCGCTCGGCGGCAACATCCGCGACCGCGCGTCACTGGCCAAAGTGCTGGAGGGCAGCGGCCTCGACCCGGAGGCCGTGTTCGCCGAGGTCGATTCGGGTCGTCCGCTCGCCACCATCGCCGAAGAACACACTCGCTACGCGACATCGCATCACGTCTGGGGTGTGCCGGTCTTCGTGGTCGACGACAAGGCGGTCTTCGTACGTCTGCTCGATCGCGCCGACGGAGACGAAGCCCTCGCCATTCACACCATCGAGCGCATCCTCGACAACATCGACTGGCCGATCCTGAACGAGTTCAAGCACACGTCGGTTCCCCGCTGATCAATCGCGCGGAACGGCACTTGGTTCGTCGCGACGCACCCGCAAGTCGGCCACGACCGATCCATCGGGATTCTCCACGACGAGTCCGACCTTCACACTGAACGCTTCATTGGTGAAGACGGCCGTCGTCGACTGCGTGGCGATGAGTTCGCCGATGGTCGACCGCATCAACACCGATGGTCGTTCGTTCCAGGGTCGATCGGCCGTGTCAACCACATGGACCACCACGCCCGAACGAACGAGATGATCGTTGTCGGCGCGATCGGCCACCAATTCGACCGTCGCGAATCGTCCCGAACCGAGTGCGATCACCAGGATGCGAGGGCGACCGCGCTGGGCCATCGAATCGGTGGATGCGATCGGCACGGCGTCGGTCCATTCGCCGGCCGGTCGAGCCGCCCAGTCGAGAACCAGAACTTCATCGTCTTCGAACCAACCCGACATCAGCGCGTCGAGGGCCAACACGCCCGGGGCGTGGCGTCGCTCGGGGTCGATCCGTCGCGGCGCGTCGCTGGCACTCATCACGTCGTACGGACTGTCGTAGAGATGACCGCCGGCCGCTGCGCCCTCGACGGTGGAGCTGTGCGACCAACCGAGTGCATGACCGAGCTCGTGCTCGACGAGATCGAGAGCCGGTGAACCTTCCCATCCGGGCAGGAAGTCCGCCGCACCGACGAACACCGCCCGACCCGACTCACGCGCCGCGCACGGCTGCGCACATCGTTCGCCGACCCGACCCCAACCGCCGGGCCCGTCCGGGCGCAGCGGAGCGGTGGCCACCACGAGTACTCCTGTTGGATCGTCGGTCAGCGTTGCGAGCGCGCGCTCGACACACGTCGTCGAGTCACCAGCGGTGTCCACCTCGACGTCGCCCGCGATCACGAACTCGGGTCGGTAATCACCCTGGGACCAACGGTCGAAATAATCACTGACCGGTTCGAGCCAGCCGACGAGATCCGATGACGTCGCCGTCAGGCGCGTGGTGTCGGGGGCGAATTCGTCGACATTGGTGTCGAGGGGAATCCGACACCGGACGACCGCCCACACATCGGAACCACGACCGAGGCTTCCCCAATCACCGGACGGTCGGAGTGACGTGACGATCTCGGCCGACCCGCCGAACGGTTTCTCGGGTGACCCGCAGCCCGCGACCACCATGAACGCGCCGGCCAGAACGGCGATCACTTCTTTCCTCACCACTCGAGACCGTAGCCTTGCGCCGTGGCGCAGGAGATTCTCTTCGATCGCAAGATGTCCGACGCCGAGGGTCTCATGTGGCGACTCGAGAAAGACCCCTATCTCTCGTCGACTTTCGCCAACCTCTCGGTGCTCGATCGCTCACCCGACTTCGACCGGCTGCGTCGCCGCATGGAGCGGGCCGTCATCGCCATTCCCCGTTTGCGTCAACGCGTTCAATCGTCCCCGGCCAACATCACCCCGCCGATCTGGGTGGACGACCCCGACTTCGACATCGACTACCACGTCCGCCGCGTCGCGCTGCCAGCACCGGGGACCATGCGCCAGATGCTCGATCTGGCGACCCTCGTCATGAACGATCCCTTCGACCGCACCCGCCCGCTGTGGCAATTCGTGGTGATCGAAGGCCTCGAGGACGGACGGGCCGTCCTCGTCGAGAAGTTGCACCACACCATCGCCGACGGTGAGGGCAGCGTTCAGTTGTCGTTGCAGTTCTTCGATTTCGAGCGCGATGCTCCTGAGCCTCCGGCGCTCACGTACGACGGTTCGCAAGCGGAACTCGAGATGTCGATGCTCCACAACGACCTCTGGCGCGATCTGCTCTCGGGCTCACTCAAGTTTCCGCTCACCATGGTGCGCCAAATCCGCGATCTCATCGCCGACCCGGGCCAGATACCGAGCCATGGCGCCTCTACGATCGACATGTTGCGCACCGGCTTCGGACAACTCACCGATGTCGACCCGGCTCGCTCACCACTCTGGCGCGAACGCTCGGTGCGTCGCCGGCTCGAAGTCTTGCGCGCTCCGTTCGTGGACGTTCGCGACGCCGCCCGGCGCCTCGGAGGCACGCTGAACACCGCCCTGCTGACCGCGGCCAGTGAGGCCGCCGGTCGGTACCACCGCGAGCTCGGACAACCAGTCGACGAATTGCGCGCCTCCATGGCGATCTCGACCCGTAAGACCAACCCCGCCGATGGATCGTCAGCGAATGCTTTCTCGTTGGCCCGCATGCTCGTACCCACGAACGACATGGCTCTCGTGGAGCGTTTCGAACGGATTCGGACGATCACCGATCAAGCCGCCGGGACCTCAGCCGGCGCCCTCGGGGCCGTGGCCAGCCTCGCGAGCAACCTTCCGACAGCGATCCTGACCCGCGTGGCCCGGATGCAATCACAAACCGTCGACTTCGCGACCTCGAACGTGAAGGGCACTCCGTTGCCGGTCTACGTGGCCGGTTCGGAGATCGTGCACAACTTCCCGATCGGTCCGCTCGGTGGCGTGGCGTTCAATTTGACGCTTCTCTCCCACGTCGGGAGCCTGGACATGGGACTCAATCTCGACCCGGCATCGATCGCCCGGCCCGAATTGTTGCGCGACTGTCTGGAGTCGGTGTTCGGTGAACTCGCTTCGGCTACGCCCGCGAAGAAGTCAAGAGGTTCCGGACGTCGAGCAGCAGGTCGCTGACCTCGCTCGACGACACCAGTTCACGCTTCACCATCTGCGAGAGAGCCCGATCGATGAGCACGAGAGCCTCGGCAACGACATCGTGGGCCACTTCTTCGACCATCAACGGTTCTACGACCTGGGTGCTCGTCATCGCTGTCTCCTGAATGCTCACTCGGTACCGGACGACCGGATTACCTCCCCCGAAGGTAACGCAGGCAATCGTCGCGCATGTGCATCGTAATGGGGTGGATCTTCGGAGATTCGGCGGGTGACGAGCCGCGCGCCACACCGAAACCGCCGCCCCCGGTGGTAGGGGTCCGGCGCGATCGCCACCGAATACGCTCGGGCCATGGAGTTCCCGGCTTCGCGCATCGTGGTCACGGGTGCGGCCGGTGGAATCGGTGCCGCGCTCGCCCGTCGGTTCCATGCCCTCGGGGCCCGGGTGGTTCTGTCTGATCTCCACGAAGGTGCCATCACCCGTATCGCCGCCGAACTCGAAGCGCATCGACCCGATTCCGCGTTCGCCTGCGCGGCCGACATCGGTACCGAGGACGGCAACCGCGCCCTCGTCGAAACTTCTCGACGGCTCCTCGGTGGTATCGATCTCTTCTTCGCCAACGCCGGAGTGGGTACCGGAGGTTTCGTGGAGGCCACGAGCGAACCCGAATGGGATCTGGCTTTCGACGTGAACATCCATGCGCACCGGTGGGCGGCCAAGTATCTGCTTCCCGAGTGGCTCGAACGAGGTTCGGGATACTTCTGTTCCACCGCGTCGGCCGCCGGACTCCTGAGCCAGATCGGATCGGCCCCTTATTCGGTGACCAAACACGCCGCCGTGGCCTTCGCCGAGTGGATGTCGATCTCGTACGGCGATCGCGGCGTACGGGTGAGTTGTCTGTGCCCGCAAGGGGTCAACACCAACATGTTGAACGGCGGTGATCTCGGCGAGAACGGGGCGACCAACGTGGTGCGCGCGGCGGGTGAAGTCCTCGAACCCGAGTACGTCGCCGGGTTCGTGGCCGAGGCGATTGCGTCCGAAACCTTCTTGATCCTGCCCCACCCCCAGGTCGCCGACTTCGAACAGCGCAAGGCGGCCGATCGCGGACGATGGCTGGCCGGCATGCGCAAACTCCAGGCGCGAGTTCTCGGCGAACTCTGATCGCATGCCCCCCAAACCCACGGCCGAACAGAGCGAGGTGTTGCGCCGTATCGGTCTGCGCCCCGGTGAAGCCGTGCGTTTCCGACGGGCCGATCGCGGACGCTGGCAAGAAGGTCGGATCTCGTGGGTCGAGCGCGACGGAAGCATCACGGTGCACGACTCGCACGGTGGGGCGCGGTCGCTTCGGCCCGAACGACTCGAAGTGAAGCGACCCGGCAAGCGCGGACGTGATCGGTGGTGCCCGGTCACCGAGGTCGCGGTCACCTGGGAGCAACTCACGCTCTTTTGACCGGCTACGGTCGTCGACATGGGAGTACGCCTCGAACCTGCCGACGAATACATGCACGAACTCGGACCCGAGTCCAACTTCAACGAGAGCATGTACATCAACTGCTTCGACCCGACCCACAAGGTGGGTGGTTGGTTCCGCATGGGAAACCGCGCGAACGAGGGTTACGCCGAGATGACCGTGTGCATCTACCTGCCCGACGGCTCGGTGGGATTCATGTTCAAGCGTCCGCAGATCGACAACAACGACCGGCTCGACGCCGCCGGACTCACCTGGACGATGGTGAAGCCCTTCGAGGAACTCCGCATCGACTACACCGGCAAGGTCGTCGTGCTCGCCGAACCCGAGCAGATGGTGGATCCGAAGTCGGCGTTCACCAACAACCCGTACAGCGAGTGTGAGGTCCACATCACCTTCAGCGGCCAGGGAAAGCCGAGCATGTTCGGTGGCGAGCCCGACACCCCGCACGAGGCGCCCGGCGAAGAATTCGCCAAGGGCCACTACGAACAACTCGTACAAGCCCGCGGGACCATCCGCGTGGGCGACCAGGAGTGGGAGATCGACGGATTCGGACTGCGCGATCACTCTTGGGGACCCCGCTATTGGCAGGCCCCTTGGTACTACCGCTGGCTCACCGCCAACTTCGACCGCAATCTCGGTTTCATGCTCTCTCGCGTGGCCAAGAAAGAAGGCGCCGGTTCACGCGGCGGTTTCGTGTGGGAGGACGGGCAGATGCACCTGTGCGATCACGCCGAGATCAGCACTGAATTCCGCGACGAGGAGAGTTACCACCAGCGCATCGAAGCCGTGCTGCGATCGTCGCGTAGTGGTCGCGAATGGACCTTCACCGGCGAAGTGATGAGCCTCATCCCCTTGCGCAATCGTCGACAGTCACCCGATGGCGAGTGGCTCACGACGCGAATCAGTGAAGGCATGACCCGCTGGGAGATGACTTCGTCCGAGCACGCCGGCAAAGTCGGCTACGGACTCTCGGAGTACCTCGACCAGATCATCGATGGTCAGCCGGTCGGTAAAGCCGAGTAAGCGGATTCAAGTCAGCAGCGAGGCGAGCGCTTCCAACAGTGGCGACGGATCTTCATCGATCGCTTCGCCGTAGATCTTGACCTTGGGTTCGGTCCCGCTCGGCCGGACCTGCAGACGGATCGAGGGTGTTCCATCGGCTCCACGGAGCATGATCCGGACGAGCGTGGCCTCGGGTATGTGCTCGACCGACACCACGTCGTGATCGGCGATCGCGTCGGGTGGTTCCCGACGTAACCGATCGACCGCCGCCACGCCGACCGCCGGAGCCATGGCCACGCTTCGCTCGGCCGTCACATGGCGGCCGAATCGACGGGCGATGTCGTCGAGACGACCGAGGAGATCGGTGCCTTCACGCGCGGCTTCGTGGGCGACTTCCATGAGCACGATGGCCGCGGTGATGCCGTCTTTGTCGAGCGGACGGTCGGCCACCAGATAACCGAGTGCTTGTTCGTAGGCGAACACGAGTCGCTTCTCGGAGCGAGCGCGAACGGCCGCGGCGATCCACTTGAAACCGGTGAAGGTCTCGGCGTATTCGATACCGGCGGCGCGGGCCATTTCGCCGACCAGTGTCGACGACACGACCGTGCTCACCATCAGTCGATCGTCGCCCGATGTGTGTCGCACGATGTGATCGGCGAGAAGCCATCCGATCTCGTCGCCCCGCAGGAGTCGCCAGTCACCCTGGCGGTCGGCCACTGCGACACCGAGTCGATCCGCATCCGGGTCGTGGGCGATGGCCAACGTCGCTCCGACCTCGGCCGCGCGAGCAATCACGTCGTCCATGGCGCCGGTCTCCTCCGGATTCGGGAAGTCGACGGTGGGAAAGTCGGCGTCGGGCACGAACTGCGATTCCACGACCGCGGGAGTCGCGATCTTCGCCCGGCTGAAGGCGCGCAACGCGACCTCACCACCCACTCCGTGCAACGGGGTGTAGGCGAAGGGAACCGAGATCGATCCGCTCGTGAGCCGCGTCGAACCGACCCACGCGAGGTAATCGTCGAGTGGAGACGAATCGAGCCGCACGATCAGTGGATGATCGGCGGGCGCGAGGGCGACGGTGGTCGGATCGACGACGGCGATGGCGGCCGCGATCGCGACATCGTCGGGGGGAACGATCTGGGCCCCCGAATCGAGATACACCTGGTATCCGTTGTCGGCCGGCGGGTTGTGGCTCGCCGTCACCATCACACCCGCCGCCACTCGCTGCGGCTGGATGTTCCACGCGAGCACCGGAGTCGGCACTACGTGCGGCATGAGCACGGCGCGCATCCCCCGCGCCGCGGCCACGCGCGCGGTGTCGACGGCGAAATCCTCACTCTTGCGACGGGCGTCCCACCCGATGATGAGACCGCGCTCGGCATTGTGCCCATCGACCGCCAACAGATGATCGACGAGGCCGGCGGCGGCCTGCCGCACCACGAGGCGGTTCATGCGCAACGGCCCGGCGCCGATCCGGGCCCGCAGACCCGCGGTGCCGAAAGTCAGCCGACCACCGAAACATTCGTCGGTGTCACCGGCGGCGATGATGGCGGCGAGTTCGGCGCGGATGTCGTCATCGGGCTCGGCCGCCAGCCAACGCTGGGCTTCGCTCATCGACGACATCGATCAGGCCCTGGGGATCAGGCTCTTCAACTCCACGAGCGGACGAGGTCCGACGTGCGAGATCACTTCGGCCGCGGCGATCGAGCCGAGTCGACCACAATCGGCGAGCGAGAAGCCGTTGGTGTACCCAAAGAGGAATCCGGACGCGAAGAGATCGCCGGCCCCGGTCGTGTCGATCACGTGCGGCACATCCTCGGCCCCCACGTCGATCACCGAATCACGCGTGATGATCGATGCACCTCGCGGCCCCCGGGTGATCACCGCGAGGGAACTATCGCGGCGCACGGCGGCCACCGCGGCCTCGAACGTGTCGAGTTCGTACAACGAGCAGAGTTCGAGTTCGTTCCCGAAGAGGATGTCGACTTCGTCTTCCACGAGGGCCCGGAAGTCTTCACGGTGTCGATCGACGCAGAAACTGTCCGACAACGTGAGCGACACTTCACGTCCGGCTCCGTGGGCCACCCGGGCCGCGTGACGGAAGGCGTCCTTGGCGTCGTCGCGGTCGAAGAGGTAACCCTCCATGTAGAGGACGTGGCCATCGGCCACCACCGCTTCGTCCACGTCGGGTGCGCACATGTACGACGACACACCGAGATAAGTGTTCATCGTCCGCTGGGCATCGGGGGTTACCACGATGATGCAACGGCCGGTCGGAATCTCGTCGAGGTGCCGACCGGGGGCGAAGTGCACACCCACGGCGAGCAGATCGTGACCGAAGACGCGACCCAGATCGTCATCACTCACCTTGCCGATGTACGCCGCGCGACCACCGAAACTCGCCACACCGCACACGGTGTTGGCCGCCGAACCACCGCTCATCTCGACCGCCGAACCGAGCGCCCGATACAGGTGCAGTGCACGATCGGTGTCGACGAGGGTCATCGATCCTTTGACCAGTGCCTCACGTCGGATGAAATGATCGTCGGCCTGCGCGATCACGTCCACGAGCGCATTCCCGATTCCGACGACGTCGTAGGACGCCGGCCGGCGCTCGCGGGCGGATGTATCGGGCACGGAGACCGACGCTAGTTCGCAGGTACGCTCGCCCCCGTGACCCCGACCGTCGTTTCCCCCTCGTCCGCGTCCGAACTCGATCCGTTCCGACTCCCCCGTCACGTCCTGCCCCGCCGTTACGACCTCGTCCTCGAACCCGATCTCGACGCGGCGACGTTCGGTGGTCGTGTCGTGATCACCGCCGATGTCTTCGCCCCGACCCGTCTCATCGCCCTCAACGCGATCGAACTCGACATCGAGTCGGTTCACGTCGACGGCCAACCGGCCACGTATTCCCTCTCATCGGAGACCGAGCGAATCGTGATCGGTCTGATCGACGAACTCGCGGTCGGAACGACGATGATCGACATCGCCTTCACGGGTGTGCTGAACGACAAACTCCGTGGTTTCTATCGGAGCACGTATCGCGATGACGACGGAGTGGAGCGGGTCATCGCGTGCTCGCAGATGCAGTCGACCGACTGCCGTCGCGCGTTCCCGTGCTTCGACGAACCCGACTTCAAGGCGATCTTCGGCACGGTTCTCGTGGTCGACGACGGTCTGCTCGCCATCAGCAACGGACCCGAGATCACCCGCGCGGCCGCCGACACACCGGGCAAGGTCGCGGTTCGCTTCGCCGACACCATGCCCATGAGCACCTACCTCGTTGCGTTCGTGGTCGGACCACTCGTGGCCACCGCGCCCGTCGACGTCGACGGCGTCCCATTGCGACTTGTCCATGTTCCGGGCAAGGAGCACCTCACGGACTTCGGACTCGACGTCGGCGCGTCCAGCCTGCGGTGGTTCACGCAGTACTACGGGATTCCTTATCCCGACGCCAAGATCGACATGGTCGCCCTCCCCGACTTCGCGGCCGGCGCCATGGAGAACGTGGGTTGCATCACGTATCGCGAAAGCCTGCTCCTGGTCGACCCGACCACCAGCACCCAGAACGAGAGAGAGCTCGTCGCCGCGGTGGTGAGTCACGAACTCGCCCACATGTGGTTCGGCGATCTCGTGACCATG
>SYCI01000151.1 GCA_005787035.1 Actinomycetota bacterium
CCATCAGTTCTCGGGCGGTCAGTGCCAACGCATCAGCATCGCCCGGTCACTCGTTCTCGATCCCCGAATGATCATCTGTGACGAACCGGTTTCGGCTCTCGACGTGAGCGTTCAAGCGCAGGTCATCAATCTCTTGGAGGACCTGAAGAGATCACGCGGTTTGACGCTCATCTTCATCGCCCACGACCTCGCGGTGGTCAAGAACATCAGCGACCGAGTGGCCGTGATGTACCTGGGCAAGTTCTGCGAGATCGGACCGAGCGACGACCTGTACTCCCGACCGGCCCATCCGTACACCAAAGTTCTCCTCGACTCCATCCCGGTGCCGGATCCCCATGTGGAAGTCGCCAAGATCGAAGTCGAGGGCGAGCCCCCGTCACCGGTGAATCCGCCGTCGGGTTGTCGCTTCAATCCCCGGTGTCCGAGTGCCAGCGACCGCTGCCGTTCCGAGGAACCCACGATGCGCGAGGTCGAACCCGGGCACTTCGTGGCGTGCCATCACCCGTTGCACGGCGGCGATGCCCCCGTCAGCGTGCGGGTCTGATCACTGATTGCGATAAACCGGCGAACGCTTCTCCATGAACGCGCGCATCGATTCACGCGCGTCCTCGGTGTGACTCGACATGATCTGCTGGCGATTCTCGAGGTCGATGGCCGCTTGCATGCCCGGAATCTCGAGCGCCGACCACATCGCCTCCTTGGTGAGGGCGATACCGAACGGAGTGTTGCGCATGATCTCATCGGCCTTGGCGTAGGCCGTTGCCAGTAGATCGTCATCTTCCACCACGTCGACGAGGAGCCCGATGCGGTAGGCCTCGGCCGAATCGAACACCCGACCGGTGAGCATGAGTTCCTGGGCGCGGGCCACGCCGACGATGCGCGGTAGCAACCACGACGTGCCGATGTCGCAAGCCGAGAATCCGATTCGGACGAAGGCGACGTTGAACTTCGATGAAACCGCTCCCAATCGCACATCACTCGCGAGGACGAGCGCGAGTCCACCGCCGGCTGCGGCTCCGTTGACGGCGGCGATGATCGGTTGCGGGATCGAGCGCATGTGGCCGATGAGACTCGCGATGTGTTTCTGGGTCGCGAATCCCCGCTGAGTCGCTCCGATGTTCTCCGAGTGTGGAGCGAGCCCATAGCCACCCAGATCCAGGCCCGCACAGAATCCGCGTCCGGCCCCCGTGAGCACCACGACCCGACACCGTTCGTCGATCGACAACTCGTCGAGATGACGATGGAGAGAGCTCACGAGTTCGGAGGTCATGGCATTCAGGCGGTCGGGACGATTCAGACGCAGGAGCGCCACGCCAGAACGCGGCCATTCGAGGACGATCGATTCATCGGACATCGTCCCAGTCTGCCCTTCACCCGTAGCGATGGACGCACCGTGTTAGCGTCGCAGTGCGCCGTGGCCGCCGTATGACCGATTCCCATACCACCCTCGAATCGTCCACCGAGACGTCGCTCGCGTGGCGTCTCGCACTGCGTCATGCCGGTGTCGCCTACCTCGTGTCGCGACTCTGCGTGATCGCCGGTGCTGCATTCGTGGGAGCCGAACTCCGGGCTGACGACAACAAACTTCGTGAACAGTTGATCTGGGGCTACCTCTCCCGACCCGATCCCCACGCTCGAAGCGCGATTCTGCCCCGCTCGGCCTCGTCGATGATCCTCGATGTCCTGACCTCGTGGGACGGCATCTGGTACATGCGCATCATCCGTCGTGGTTACCCCGATTTCGTGCCCCAGGCGATCACCTACGACGATCCCGAGGCGCGGGTCGCGTTCTTTCCTGCCTACCCGAGTCTGGTGCGCTTCGTCGATCGGATCCTCCCGGGCGGCGACACCTTCGCCGCGCTCGTGGTGAACCTCCTACTCGGCGCGATCTTCGTGCTCCTCGTCGGCCTGCTCGCCCGGCATTGGTTCGGTGAGCGCGTGGCCCGCAACGCCATGGTCCTCGTGGCACTCTTCCCCGGCAGTTTCGTGCTGTCGTTCGCCTACAGCGAAGCACTGCTCCTCGCTCTGGCGGCCGGGTGTCTACTCGCCCTCGTCCGTGAGAAATGGATCATCGCCGGCCTCCTCGCCGGACTCGGCACCGCCACCAGACCCAACGGAGTCGCACTCGTGATCGCGTGTCTGGTGGCAGCCCTGATCGCCTTCCGACGTGAACGTCGGCTCTCGCCCTTCGTGGCTCCACTGCTCGCTCCGATCGGATTCGGCGCGTTCCAGTACTGGATCGACCATCACACCGGCGAATCGCGCGTGTGGTTCCGCGTTCAGGGTGAAGCATGGAAAGAAGGTGCGAGTTTCGGCCTCACCGCACTGCGCAACACTCTCGAAGCCTTCACCAAGCCACTGCAGTCCCCCACCGATCTCATCACCGCGGTGTCGTTCCTGTGCACGATTCTCCTCGTCTGGATCGCCTGGCGACGACGACTTCCCCTGATCGCCGTCGCCTATTCGGCAGTGATCGTGGCCCTCATGCTCCTTCCGGCCACCGTCACCGCG
Organism: Actinomycetota bacterium; assembly: GCA_005787035.1. GTDB lineage: Bacteria > Actinomycetota > Acidimicrobiia > Acidimicrobiales > Ilumatobacteraceae > Casp-actino8. The sequence continues at coordinate 2,512 of SYCI01000151.1, forward strand.
CGACCGCGGTTCCTGTTCACCGCGTTTCCTCTCTTCATCACCGCCGCCGTGTGGCTCGACGAGCCCCGTCGCCGCGAGTGGTGGCCCTACGTTCTCGCCACGTGCGGGGCCGGGCTCGTGGCCCTCACCGGTCTGTACGGCGTGTACGGAGCGATTCCCTGATGAACGAGAGCGACGCGCCGAACCCCTCGCCCGTCGGTCGGGCCCACGTTCTGCTCCTCGCACTCCTCGCGTACGTGCCACTTCTGTTGTCGGCCCCGGGCCGACTCGCCGCCGACACCAAGCTCTATCTGTATCTCGATCCGGGCCGGCTCATCAGCGATTCGATCTGGTCTTGGGATGCGCGTCAACTCGGTGGCTGGGTCCCCCATCAGAACGTCGGCTACCTGTGGCCCACCGGCCCCTTCTACGCGTTCTTCGACTGGATCGGTTGTCCCGACTGGATCGCCCAACGTCTCTGGCTCGGAAGCCTTCTGCTGCTCGCCGGCCTCGGAGCGCGTCGACTCGCCCGAACCCTCGATCAGCCGATGCTCGTGGCTGGACTCGTCGGGATTCTGTACCAACTCACGCCATACGTACTGCCCTACATCTCTCGCACATCGGCACTCCTCCTGCCCTGGAGCCTCCTGCCGTGGATCATTCACACCGTCTTCGGTTACGCGCGATCGGGCGATCGACGCCTGCTGGGAGTCTTCGGACTTCTCATCCTCTCGACCGGCGGACTCAACGCCACCGCGCTCTTGATGATCGCGCCGGCACCGATCGTCTTTTTCGTCCACGAGGTCCGGACGCGTGGCCGTCGGACCCTCACCCGTGGCCTGGCCGCCCTCGGCGGCTTGGCGCTGGCCATCAGCGCGTGGTGGATCTCCGGCCTCGCGGTTCAAGGCAAGTACGGCGCTGCCGTGCTCTCGTACAGCGAGGCTCTGCCTTCCACGGCCGCCACCTCGACGAGTACCGAGGTTCTTCGCGGCCTGGGCTACTGGCTCTTCTACGACCGTAACGGTGTCGTCGAACTCACGTCGGCCGCCGAGCCCTACCAAGGACATCTTCTGGTCATGGGCGCCGGAGTCGCAGTGCTCGCGCTCGGTCTCATCGGTCTCGTCCGCGCTCCGGTCCGGATCCGCCGACCACTTCTCGTCACCCTGGCTGCGGGCCTCATCCTCGCCGTGGGCGCCCACCCCTTCGACGATCCCTCACCGCTGTGGCGTCTCGCCGTCGATCATCCGACGAGCGCTCTCAGCCTCGCCTTGCGCTCTTCGACTCGCGCCGTGCCCCTCGTGGTCCTGAGCCTCGCCTTCGGCGCCGCGCGTTCCATCGAGTCACTCGTCGGCCACCGCTCGCTCGTCCGCACCGGCAAGTCTCAGGCGTTGGCGGCGACGGCGCTCACGGTGTTGCTTGCGATCGTCAACCTTCCTGCGCTGGTCGGTGGACGCCTGATCGACCCCGATGTGAATCGACCCGAATCGATTCCGTCGGCGTGGCGTGAAGCGGCCGATTACCTCGATCGTCGATTCGACGAAGGTCTCACCGGCTCGGTTCTCCTTCTTCCCGGCGCCGAGTCGGCGGCCTACCGATGGGGCTACACCGTCGATCCGATATTGCCCGGTCTCACGCGTAAGCCCTTGATCACGAGGGACTGGCTTCCGCTCGGTAGCGCGCCCTTTGACGACCTGCTCTACGCCATCGACGACGCGTTTCAGGAAGGTCGTGCGCGACCCGAGATGATCGCACCCGTCGCCCGCCTCCTCGGCGCCGACACCGTGATGGTCGTCAACTCGTGGCAGTACGAACGCTTCGGCACCGTTCGACCCGAACGAACGGCGTCGATGATCGGTGACGACCCGCCCGATCTCGTGCGCGTGGCCGACTTCGGGGATCCTTCGATCAACCTCGATCCCCGCCCCGACGCCGACGACGATCGAGGCGCATTCCCACCGGAGGTTCTTCCCGAGATCGTCGTTTACGAAGTGCGCGATGCAGCCTCCACCGTTCGTCTCGCCGAGTCGCCCTCGGTCGTTCTCGGCGACGGAACCGGAACGGTCGATCTCGCCGCGGCCGGAGTGATCGACGGCTCACACGTGTTGATTCCCTTGGCTGGGGTGCCCGATGTCGATCGGGCTTCCGTTGTCGAAGCGGCGCCACAGGTGATCGTCACCGACTCCAATCGGCGACGCGCTCATCACTGGCGCGGTTCACAGGAAGTCTGGGGAGCGACCGAACCGCTCAGCGGTGTGGTGAGTCGCTCCGATCTCTTCGATCAGCGCCTACCGGTTTTCCCGTCAGCGACGATCGACGATCAGACCATCGTGCGTCCGGAGTCGATCGAGGCAGTGGCCACCTCGTACGGCACCGAGCTCCGGTACTGGCCGGAATTCCGACCGACCATGGCCCTCGACGGAGACTCGTCGACCGCGTGGAAGACGACCGGCCGCGGTTCGCCCATCGGCGAGGTCCTGACCGTCACCAGTAACGCGACCCCCTTCGACGAACTCCGATTGCTTCTCCCCGACGATTCCGACGGGAACGAGATCACCCGAGTCGACATCCGCGTCGATCGCGGGAAGTGGACGTCGACGGTCGTCGGCCCCGAGGCCAAGATCGCCCCCGGACAGTCCATCCCGCTGCCCGCACCGGCGGGTCGGGTCGATCTACGAATCGCCGCTGTTTCCGATCCGGAGGACCGAGGCCCAGTCGGCTTCGCCGAGGTTCTGCCGGTCGAACTTCGCCGAACCGAGATCGTGCGTGTTCCAACAACACCCACCGGTGCCGGTGGCAAGACCAGTTTCGTCTTCACCCGTCTGACCGTGGACCCTTTCGACGACTGGCGCCACGATCCCGAAAGGGAGATCAATCG